>JACKII010000004.1:0-300000 GCA_020638555.1 Alphaproteobacteria bacterium
ACGAACGGCGGATTCAGAAACTGGAACGAGAGAAGCTCATGGCATCCGAACAACTGACCAAGGTCGGCCAGCCGCAACGCAGCTTCGAGCAACTGTTCGAACCAGCGATGACTTTCCTATCAAGCCCTTGGAAAATATGGGATTCTGGCCGGCTCGACCTACGGCGAACAGTGGTCCGTTTGGCCTTTACGGAACGATTGGCCTACTGCCGAAATGAAGGACTTCGAACCCCACAAATCGCCATGCCTTTCAAGGCCTTAGAGGCACTTCAGAGCGGGGAAATTAAGATGGCGCGCCCGGCAGGATTCGAACCTGCGACCTCTCGCTCCGGAGGCGAGCGCTCTATCCACTGAGCTACGGGCGCGCGGTGCCAAGGGCCATGCGTTTAGCAGGCCCTGAGCGCTATTGCAACGCTGCACATGCCTCCTGAATCAATCGGCCGCCGGTGTGCAGATCGGCCTCGGGCGCGACGAAGCTGGCGCGGAAATACGGCGACAGGCCATAGGCCTCGCCCAGCACCACGGCGACGCCGACGCTGTCCAGCAGATAGTTGGTAAAATCGCCGTCGGTCTCGATCAATTTGCCGTTCGGCGCACGCTTGCCGATGGCGCCGGCGCAGGAGCAGAAAATGTACATCGCCCCCTCCGGCCGGTCGCAGGAAAGGCCCGCGGCACCGTTCAGATAATCCAGCAGGATGTCGCGCCGGCGTTGCAGGTTGGCGGTGCGCTCATGGACGAAGGCCTGCGGGCCGTTCAGTGCCGCCACCGCCGCCGCCTGGCCGATGGCGGAGACGCCGGCGGTGCTCTGCGACTGCATTTTCGACATGGCGGCGATCATCTCCTTCGGCCCGCCGGCATAGCCGACGCGCCAGCCGGTCATGGAATAGGCCTTGGAGACGCCGTTGCAGGTGATGGTGCGCTCGTACATCTCGGGCGCGGCCTGGGCGATGGTGGCGAACGCGCGGCCATCGAACAGCAGGTGCTCGTAGACGTCGTCGGTCAGCACCCAGACCTGCGGATGCTTGGCCAGCACAGCCGCGAATGCCCGCAGGTCGTCGGCGGTGTAGGTGGCGCCGCTGGGATTGTTGGGCGAGGACAGGATCAGCCACTTGGTGGCGGGCGTGATCGCCTCTTCCAACTGTTCCGGCCGCATCTTGAACGCCTGATTCTGGCCGCAGGCGACAGCGACGGGCGTGCCGCCGGCGATCTTCACGATGTCGGGATAGCTGGTCCAGTAGGGCGCCGGAATCACCACCTCGTCGCCCGGGCCGACGCTCGCCATCAGGCAGTTGAACAGGATCTGCTTGGTGCCCGCGCCCACGGTGATCTGGTCCATGCCATAGGCGAGCCCGTTCTCGCGCGCGAACTTGGCGGAAACCGCCTCGCGCATGGCGATGGTGCCGTTGATCGGCGTGTATTTGGTGTTGTTCATCTCCATCGCGTCGAGAATCGCCTGCTTGACGTGGCGCGGCGTCGGGAAATCCGGCTCGCCCGCCGTCAGCTTGACGATCTTGCGGCCCTGGGCTTCCAGGTCGCGGGCGCGCGCGGTCGCGATCTGACTGGGAGACGGTTGAAAACGGCTCATGCGCGGAGCAAGCGACATCGAAGACATGGGCGGATCGGTTTCTCGAAATGGACTAGGGAGAGGGCGCCTGCTACACAAAAGGCTCGCCAAGCGTCACGCTATTTAGACCAGAAGACTGGCGGGCCGCCAGCCCCTTCCGGCCCGAAGACCTCAAATGCGACAAGGCCCCGCCGATGCCGATCCACGTCTCCCATCTGGACCATTTCGTCCTGACCGTCGCCGACATCGAGCGGAGCTGCGATTTCTATGAGCGGGTGCTGGGCATGCGGCGCTCGCTGTTCGGTGAGGGACGGACGGCGCTGCATTTCGGTAACCAGAAAATCAACCTGCATCCGGCCGACAACTTGCCGGACCCGAATGTGCGCCACGCGACGCCGGGGTCGGCCGATCTCTGCTTCGTCACCACCACGCCCATGGATGCGGTGGTCAGGCACCTGGAGGACGAAGGCGTGGCGATTATCACCGGCCCGGCGGAGCGCGCGGGCGCGCGGGCCGATCTGGTCAGCGTCTATTTCCACGACCCGGACGAAAACCTGGTTGAGGTGGCGAACGAGCAGGCGCGGGCGCGCTGAACCGCCTCCCGGCATCAAACGCCCGGCTCAAAGCGGCCAGATCCACAGGATCATCAGCAGGCCCACCGTCAGCACCAGCACCGACAGCGGCAAGCCCAGGCGCCAGTAGTCGGCGAACTTGTAGCCGCCCGGTCCCATCACCAGGGCGTTGTTCTGGTGGCCGATGGGCGTCAGGAAGGCACAGGACGCGCTGATGGCGACGCCCATCAGGAACGAATCCGGGTTCGCCTCCAGCGCGCGGGCCAGGTCCACCGCCAGCGGCGCCATCACGACCGCGGTCGCGGCGTTGTTCAGCACATTGGTCAGCGCGCAGGTCGCGCCCATCAACAGCGCCAGCACGAACCAGGGCGCCTGACCGTCGGTCAGCCGCAGCAACAGGTCGGCGATCATGGTGGCTGCCCCGGAGGTCTGCAACGCCTCGCCAAGCGGGATCAGCGCGCTCAACAACACGATCACCGGCCAGTCGATCGCCTCATAGGCCTGGCGCATGTGCAGGACGCGCAGCACCAGCAGCATCGTGGCGCCGGCCGCCAGCGACACGGCGACCGAGAACAGGCCGCTCGCCGCCAGGGCGATGCCGCCGAGGAAACAGCCGAGGGCGGCCAGGCTCTGTTCCTTGCTGCGCGGCGGCGGCTTCAGACCGCGCTCGGCCAGCGGCAGGCAGCCGAGCGAGCCGACCACGTCGTGCAGGCGGTCCGCCTCGCCCTGCAACAGCAGCACGTCGCCGGCCTCGAAGCGGAAGGCGCGCAGGCGGCCGCGATACGGCCGGCCCTGGCGCGACACCGCCAGCAGGTTGACGCCGTATTGCCGTTGCAGCCGGGCGGAGAGCGCCGTGCGGCTTTCCAGCTTCGAACCCGGCGTGACAATGGCCTCGACCAGGCCGACATCCTCCGATTGCAGGAGCGGCGTCATCGGCGCGCCGGGGTCGACCGGCTCCAGCCGCAGCTTGCGGACAAAGGGTTGCAGGTCGCGGGGCAAGGCCTCGATCATCAGGATGTCGCCGGCCTCCAACCGCTCCAGACGCGGCACCGCCGGCACCCGTCGGCCGCTGCGAATCAGGCCGATGATCTTGACGTCGAGATCGGCAATCAGCGGGTCGAGCTGGGCGATGGTCTTGTCGATCGCGAGGCTGCTCTCCGCCACCCGGACTTCCGCCAGATAGTCCTCCATCTCAAAGGCATCGCGGCCCGCGGCATGGGCGCGGCCGCGGTTGGGGACCAGCCGCCAGCCGATCAGGGCGATGAACAGCGTGCCCGCGGCGGCCACGGTCAGGCCCACCGGCAGGAAGGCGAACATGCCGAACGGTTCGCCGCCGGCATCGCCGCGCACGGCCGCGACGATCAGGTTGGGCGGCGTGCCGATCAGCGTGATCATGCCGCCCAGAATGGTGGTGAAGGCCAGCGGCATCATGATCCGGCCGGGCGGCAGGCTGCTGCCGGACGCCACCGGCAACAGCAGCGCCAGCGCGCCGACATTGTTCATGACGCTGGAAAAGGCCGCCCCGATAAAGCCCAGCGCCGCGATCTGCCCGGCCCCTTCCCGGCGGGGCAGCAGGCGACGGGCGATCAGGTCGGTCGCGCCGGAGACGGAGAGGCCGCGGCTCAGCACCAGCACCGCCGCGACCGTGACCACCGCCGGGTGGCTGAAACCGACAAAGGCGCGGTCGTCCGGCACGAGGCCCAGCACCACACCCGCCCCCAGCCCCAGCAGCGCCAGCACGTCGAAGCGCCAGCGGCCCGAGACGAAGGCTGCCAGCAGCACGGTTAGCAAGACCAGAATGGCGACAGGTGCGAACATGGGCTTCCTCGCAAACACGGGCAGCACGGTCTACACTGTTAATCCTGCCATCAAACCGCAATCGAGCCCCATGCGCCATCCGTCCAAACGACCAACCGCCGCCGGCCCCGTCGCGCCACCTGCCGCGGCCGTGCAGGCGATGCGGGCGGCGGTCGCCGCGCACCGGGCCGGACGGCTGCCGGAAGCCATCCAGGCCTATCGCGCGGCCGCGCGCGCGGCGCCCCAACTGGTGGAGGCGCATTACAATCTGGGCATTGCGCTGAAAGCCGCCGGCCAGTCGGGAGCGGCGGAAAAGGCGCTGCGTGAAGCCGTGCGTCTGCGGCCGGATTACGGCCGGGCGCACGCGGCGCTGGCCGATCTCTATGAGCGCGGCGGCGATGCCGCCAAGGCCTTGCGCCAATGGCTGGCGGCCCACCGCGCGCTGCCGGACGATGCCGGCGTGCTGGGTGGGCTGGTGCGCGGGCTGGGGAGCATGCGGTTCGCCGCCGCCGACCCGTCGCTGGGCGCCACCCTGGAGCGCCTGCTGCGCCGCGACGATGTGGAAGGCCAGCGGCTGGTCGGCGCCGGGCTCAGCCTGCTGGCGCTCGACCCGGCCGTGCGCGCGGCACTGGCGACCGGCGAGCCGGGCCGCCTGCCCGGCTCCGCTCCGCCGCTGCTGCTGGCGCTGCTGGAGCGAACCATTGTCGCCGAGCGGCAGTGGGAGCGGGTGCTGACGCGGCTGCGTGCCGCCCTGCTTGCGGACTTCCGGTCCCTGGACGATCCGCGCGCCCCCCTGGTGCGAGCGCTGGCGGCACAGATGCTGGCGACCGATTATGCCTATGCGGTGAGCGAGGCGGAGGCCGCGACGGTGGCGGGCCTGTCGACCGATGGCGCGGACCTCAGTGCCGACCTGGTGCGCCGGGCGCTGTATGTGCCGCTGGGATCGGACGCGGTCGGAACGGAGGCTCCGCCGGACTGGACGGCGTTCGTCGAGCGCCACATCCGGCGACCCGCGGCCGAGCGGACCGCCGCGGCCGCAATACCGTCGCTGACCGATGTGGAGGATGCGGTTTCGCAGGCGGTGCAGGCGCAGTACACCGCCCTGCCCTACCCGCGCTGGCTCGCGACCCGCGCGACCGAGCCCCGCCCGCGCCTGGCCGTGTTGCGGGCGATCCTGCCGGAAGCGGCCCGCCCGGCCGGCTTGCGCGATCCGAAGCCGCTGCGGGTGCTGGTGGCCGGTTGCGGCACCGGCAAGCATGCGGTGGATGTCGCGACGCGGTTTGCCGACGCCGACGTGCTGGCCATCGACCTTTCGCGCCCGTCGCTCGGCTATGCCCGGGCGCAGGCGGAGCGGCTCGGCATCGCCAATGTGCGCTTCGCCCAGGCGGATATCCTGCGACTGGGCGAGATTCGCGAACGGTTCGACCATATCGAGGCCATGGGTGTGCTGCACCATCTGGGCGAGCCGCTGGCCGGCTGGCGGGTGCTGGCGGAATTGCTGACCGCCGGCGGCACCATGCGGGTCGGCCTTTATGCCCGGCGCGGGCGGGCGGCGATCCAGACGGCGCAACGGCTCGCTGCCGACTTCGGCACCGATGCGGACGGGCTGCGGGCGTTGCGCCAGGCCATTCTGGCCTTGCCGCCGGATCATCCGGCCGCGGCGGTTGCGGAAGAACTGGACTTTTACACCCTGAACGGCGTGCGCGACGCGCTGGCCCATGCGCAGGAACACGACTTCACGCCGCGGGAGTTGCAGGCCCTGCTCGCGGACCTGAAGTTCGCCTTTCTGGGCTTCGAGACCGTGTCGCAGGAGCCGCAAAGGCTCTACCGCACCGCCTTCCCGGACGATCCGACCCTGGCCGACCTCGCCAACTGGGACGCGTTGGAACAACAACACCCCAGCCTGTTCCACCACATGTACCAGTTCTGGTGTCGCAAGCCCTGAAGCCCCCGGGCGCGCGAGCGTTCCGTCAACCGGGCGCCGGCAGCGTCAACCGGGCGCCGGCAGCGTCAACCGGGCGCCGGTAGCGTCAACGGGGCCTGGATGCCGGGCGGGGCAATATCCAACACCCCGAGTGTGTCGAGGCCCGCCAGCACCGAGTCGACGGCGATGGTGGCCAGTACGATCCCCATCACCCGGCTGATGACACTCGCGCCGGTATTGCCGATGAGCCTGTGAACGACGCTCGCGGCCAGCAACAACACCAGGGTCAGGAGCAGAACAAGCAGCAGCAGGCCGGCCGTAACGGCCTGGTCGGCGATCGATTCCGTGTGATTGTCGGTCAGGATCACGATCGCCAGCATGGCGCCGGGCGAGGCGATGGACGGCATGGCCAGCGGAAACACTGCGCCCGCCAGATGATCCCGCCCCGCCTCCTCGATCTCGCGGGCCGGCTTGGAGTCCCCGAAAATCATCGTCATCGCAAAGAGGAACAGGATCAACCCGCCGGCAATCTGGAACGAACCGAGGCGAAGCCCCACGGTCTCCAACAGAAATTGCCCACCCGCGAGGAAGGCGAGCAACACGAGCGCGGCAATGGCAACGGCGCGCAGCGCGAAGCGGCGGTGCAATCGGCGCGGCACGTGCTGGACGGCAAACAGATAGACCGGGATCGAACCCACCGGATCGATCACGACAATGAGGGTTACGAACTCCTTGGTCAGGGCGGTCCAATCCATGGGGCGCAGGCCTTCTTGCCGGTGCATCGGCATCGGTCACGGGAAATGAGGGCGACACCATCGACCCGGAGCAGGACTTCCGACCTGCGGACGGTGCCAGCAAATCATACGGCAACGCGCCAACAGTGCCAGCCGTCGGATGGGATTGGACGAACCCGCTTCTGCCTCGAAAATTGGAGAGAGGGCGAATGGAGCGGGAGAAGGGATTCGAACCCTCGGCCCTCACGTTGGCAACGTGATGCTCTACCCCTGAGCTACTCCCGCATTCGCGTCTGACGCACAAAGCCCATGTCCAGGGACACGATGAACCGCCACGGCTGAAGAAAGGATGGAGCGGGAGAAGGGATTCGAACCCTCGGCCCTCACGTTGGCAACGTGATGCTCTACCCCTGAGCTACTCCCGCATCCTTTGCGCCGCGGCCGGCGTCAGAGCGGCGGATAATATGGATTGCGCCGCGCTTGGCAAGGGTGATCTTGCCAGGCACCCGGCTTTTTTTGCTGCAAGGGTGCGGCATGATGAACAGACGATCCCCTCGTGCGTTCGCCGCAGGGGATAACCCACGCATAGCCTTGGTCCCAAACCGGCCCTATGGTCGAAAACACGACGACACTGACGGAGCGAACGCCCATGAAACCGCTCGAATTCGGATGGTTCCTGCCAACCAGCGGCGATACCCAGGCCTATGGAGTCGAAGAGGAAACCGTCCCGACCAGCCCGGAACACCTGCTGAAAGTGGTCGCGGCGGTCGAGGCCGCGCGGTTCGACTACATGCTGATCCCCGTCGCCCGCTATTGCTGGGAGGCCTATATCTCCGGCGCCTTCGCCGCGGCGAACAGTTCGCGGGTCGCGCCCCTGATCGCCGCCCGGCCGGGCTATATGAACCCGGTGCTGCTGGCCAAGATGATCGCCACCTTCGACCAGTTCTCCGGCGGCCGCATCTGTGTGAACCTGATTGCGGGCCAGGCCGACCAGGAAATCCGTTCGGAAGGCATCAGCCTCGCCAAGGAAGATCGCTATGCGATCATGGAGGAAGAAGTTTCGATCCTGAAGGCGCTCTGGACTTCGGACGAGCCGCTACATTTCAAGGGCCGCTTCCACGACCTGCAAGGGGCGCTCTGCATTCCGAAGCCGCTACAGAAGCCCTATCCGAAATTCTATCTGGGCGGTGGCTCCGAGGAAGCCTGGAACCTGTCGGCCAAGCATTCGGACGTGCACCTGTTCTGGGGCGACCTGCCGGAGCGGATCGAAGCCAACATCGCCGATATCCGCCAGCGCGCCGCTGCCTATGGCCGCGAGGACGCCATCGGCTTCGGCATGCGCCTGCAAATCATCTGCCGCGAGACCGAGGACGAGGCCCTGGCCGCCGCGGACAAGCTGATCCACGCCATCTCCGAGGACGCGCGGGAGGAGTTGAAGCGCTACACCGCGACCTCCAAGGCCAACCACCGGGTGCAGGAACTGGTATCGGAAAAGGGCTTGTGGATCGCCCCGCATCTCTGGAGCGGCCTGACCCGTTTCCGCCCCGGCGCCGGCATCGGCGTTGTCGGCAATCCGGAGCAGGTGGCCGGGACGCTGCAACAGTTCATCGACGCTGGCTGCCACTCCTTCTGCCTGTCCGGCTATCTCCACAATGAGGAAGCGGAGCGCTTCGGCAAATGGGTGCGCCCGCTGCTGGAAGCGCAAAACCCCGGCCGCTTCATCGCGCATCACCCCGACCTGCGAGAGCCGGCAAAACAGCCGGTGCGGAAAAAGGCGCACATCTACTAGAGCGGATTCTTTTCCCGCAGGCCCACCACCCCAGCTTCCCTGTCCCCGCAGAGGCGGGGACCCATGCCTGAGAGACCAATACAGAGTCTGCCTCCTGTGAGGAGTTCTCAGGCATGGGCTCCCGCTTGCGCGGGAGATGGGCCAGGAGAATGGCTCAACCAGTATCGAAACGGCTCTAGCACGGTGCGGTTCCTGAAACGGTGCGGGGGCGCTTGCGCCCCCTGCCCTGCCTCACGCCAGCGCCGGCCTCGGTGCGCGTGGCTCCCGCGTGCGCCAGAGGATGGACAGGACAATCGCCATATTCATCACGTTCCAGGCGATGCCGTTTACGAAGGCCAGCTGGTAGGAGCCGGTGAGGTCGTAGATCTCGCCGCTCATCCAGCCACCCAGCGCCATGCCGAAAATCGTGGCCGCGACGATGATGCCGATGCGTGAGCCCGCCTCCCGCGCCGGCATGTATTCCCGCACGACGATGGCATAGCTGGGCACGATCCCACCCTGGCTGAGGCCGAACAGGGCCGAAATCGCATAGAGCGACATGAGCCCGTCGAACGGCAGGAAGAAAAACAGCGCCGCGCATTGCAGCACCGAGCCCATCAGCAGGGTTCGAATGCCGCCGATATAGTCGGCCAGGAAGCCGCTGAACAGGCGGCTCGCCACGCCGCCCGCGGACATCAGCGCCACCATCTCCGCCCCTACCGTCGCCCCGTAACCGAGATCGACGCAGTAGGAGACGATGTGCACCTGCGGCATCGACATGGCGACGCAACAGCCAATGCCGGCCAGCGCCAACAGCCATTGCAAGGCCCGCGGCGAGAACGGTGTCTGCCGCAATGGCTCCGGCGGGGCCGGACGGCCGTCCGCCCCCAGGGCCGGCGGCAGCTTGCGGCGCAACAGCAGCGCCAGCGGGATCATGGTGGCGACGCAGAGAATGGCGATATACTCATAGGCCGTGCGCCAGCCGTCGGTGGCGACAATGCCCTGGATGAGCGTCGGCCAGACCACACCCGCCAGATAATTGCCGGACGCGGCAAAGGCGACGGCCAGTCCGCGGCGCTTGCGGAACCAGTGCGAGAGGTCGGCGATCAACGGGCCGAACCCTGCGCCGGTGCCGACGCCGATCAGGGCGCCTTGCAGCACGGTGAGTTGCCAGATCGCCTCCACCTGGGCCGCCAGGCCGAAGCCGGCGCCCAATCCCAACGCCGCAATGATCACCGGCCACGTGATCCCCAGGCGGTCGGCGAACCGGCCGATGATGATATTGCCGAGGCCGAAGCCGACCATGGTCGCGGCATAGGGCAGCGAGGCTCCGGCCCGGTCGACGCCGAAATCCGCCTGGGCGGCCGGCAGCACGACCACGGCCACCCACATGCCGATGCTGCCGATGGTGCCGAGCAGCACGGTAACGGCCAGGCGAAACCAAGCATAAGGCCCGTCGATGGGCGAGGTGGCGGTGGACATGGGCGTTTTTTCTTTTGAATCCGAAACGGCGGAACCCTTTACCAGAGGTTGAGGCTAAGCGCAGCAGACTTTCCGCAAAACTAGAGCGGGTTCTTTTCCCACTGGCTCACCACCCCATCTTCCCTGTCCTCGCGGAAGCGGGGACCCATGCCTGAGAGACCAGTACAGAGCCCGTGTCCTGTGAGAAGCTCTCAGGCATGGGCTCCCGCTTGCGCGGGAGATGGGGCGGGAGAGTGGGGCAACCGGTGCCAAAAGCGCCCTAGTCCTCTCCCCCGCCCCCGAACCAGGCCTCGACATCGAAGGCCACGTGGTCGCCGAAATGGATGACCCGCGTGGTGTCGCCGAGCGTATCGGGCGAAAGCGTGACCGCGGGGCCGTCCGGCTCCCAGACATCGGCCTGGGTCGCGACCCAGCTTCGGGCCGGTTGCAACGTGCTCTGCCGCTGCACCACGTTCCAGATATAGTAGTGGTGCGGAATGACGACCTTTGGCTGCAACCGGTCGATGACGCGTTCGGCGGCATCCCAACCCATGACATGCCGGGACTCGTCGATGGGCATCAGCAGCACGTCGATACGGCCGAGCGCCTGCCAGACCGATTCCGGCGGGTCCGGCCGGTTGTCGCCCCAGTGCAGGATGCGCAGGCCGCCTGTCTCTACCAGCACCAGGCAATGATCCCACGAGCGCGGATTGTTCGGCGGGCGCACGTCGATGCCGTGCAGGTCCAGCATCAGCTTGCCGGCATCGTAGGGCGCCTGGCTGAAATCGATGGCGTGTTTGTCGGCAATGCCGGTGACGCGCACATCGCCGAACCGAAACTCGCCGATGGGTCGGTCGAGCAGCGTGCTGGCATCCAGGCGATGCAGCGCGTCATGATCGAAATGGGCGTGAGTGGAGACGCCGATATCGACCGCGGTCAGCGGGAAGTCGTGAAAATACCAGTCCCATTGGCGCGCCGGATGATTGCGCCAGGGATCGAGCATCAGTGTCAGGCCGGAGGGCGCCGTGACGCGAAACGCCGACGAGCCGAAAAAGGCGAGTTCCACATTTCCCGCCTCCTCCGGCGGCGGCAGGTCCCGCGCCTGAAACGCCAGCATCCGGTTGTGGTTGGTGCGGCGCTTCCAGGCGCTGAGACCGGAGTCGGTGTCGGCCACCGGTCTCCCCTATTCCGCCGCGATGGTCAGCGGCGGGGCGGTGGAGGCGGGGTGGCCGGCGGTAAGGTCCTGCAGGCGCGGGAACACCTCCTTGGCGAACAGGCGGATGTTGTCGCAGGTGTCTGCGTGGTTCAGCGTGCCGCCCTGGCCGAAGAACAGCAGATTGCCGAAGCCGCCGCACCAGTCGTAGAAGCTCTTGATCTGGTCGAACACCTCGTCCGGCGTCCCGGCGAAGACGGTGTCGGCGGCCATGAAGTCGTCGACCGTTGCGGTCAGGTGATCGACCGGCTTGCCGTCGCGGGTGCGCACGAACGCCATTTTGTCCGGGTGCTTCATCGCAAACACGTTGGCGCCGATGGTGTTGTAGCCGGGCGGGTTGCGGAAGGGCTCGTAGACCACCGGCGAGGTGCGGACATAGCCCGCGATCTCGTCCGCCCGGCGCCGGCCTTCCGCGCTGGTATTGCCGACGCCGATGACGGCGGCATAGGCCAGCCGATCCGGCCCGGCCTCCCAGCCGAGGTCGCGGGCGCGGTCGCGATAGGCCTGGAACATGGGCTTGGCGACGGCGCCGGAGAGCAGCGTCGCCACCACATGCCCCCGCTCCGCCGCGGCCCGGCCGGTGCTTTCGGAGAGGCCGGTCATCCAGACCGGCGGCGTCGGCTGCTGCAACGGCCGCGGCCAGATGTTGACGTGGCGGTACTGATAATACTCGCCCTCCCAGTTGAACGGGCCGTCGGTGGTGGCCAGCGCCTTCAGGATCAGGTCGTGCGCCTCCCAATAGCGGTCCATCAGCCGGGCCGGCTGCGAGTTGGCGGGCGCGATCTCGTAGGGCGCGCCCTTGACCAACCCCATTTCCAGCCGGCCGCCGGAGAGCACGTCGAGCCAGGCCATTTCCTCGGCAACGCGCACCGGGTCGGGCCGGTTGGCGATGGGGGAGCCCAGCGAGAGCAAGCGACAGCGCTGGGTCTCGCGCGCGATTACCGCCAGGGCCATGGGCGCGGAGACGGTGAGGCAGGTGGCGGTCGAGTGGTGCTCGTTCACCATGATGTCGATGCCGACCTCGTCGCAGAGCCGGAACTCGTCCAGATAGCGGTTCAGCATGCGGTGGCCGGTTTCGGGATCGAAATTCCTGTTGGCGAAGTTGACCCGCATGGAGCCGTGCGCCATCGCCTTGTCCCAGGCGGGGTCATAGGCCATTTCGGAGAAGTAGAAGACGCGCATCGGACAGGGCTCCTTTCGCGTGGATATTCCGTGTTTTCGGCAGGGCTCAGGGCTTGGCGAAGGCGGCGATGCGGGCCGCGAACGCCTCCGGCTGTTCCCATTGCGGGTAGTGGCCGGCGTCGGCAATCGCCTCCAGCCGAGGGTTCGGCAGCCGGTCGGCCCAGTTCTGCAGGTAAGCCTGGCCGACAACGCCGTCCCGCTCGCCGCGCAGCAACAGGGTCGGCGTGGCGATGCGGTGCAGCCAGTTCTTCAGGCGCGGGTTGTGCATGTAGGGCTTCCAGCCGAACAGGGCCAACGCCTCCCTGCCCTGGGCGATCTGCGCCAGTTCGGCCTCCGGCTTGGCGGTGAGGTCGACGGCGCCGCGGGCCGGATCGGCCCAGGCGGCGGCCATGGCCTTGGCATGGTCCATGGCGTGCGTGTCGGCGATCTCGCGCGTCGTGCGGCCGCCGAACTTGCAGCCGAAGGGGGAGGCCAGCACCGCGGCGCCGAAGCGGGAGGCGTCGCGCACCAGCACCTCCGCCGCCACCCAGCCGCCGAAGGAATTGCCGACGATCACCGCGTCCCGCATCTCAAAGGCCGCGGCCAGATCGAGATAGAGATAGGCGAGATCGTCGACGCCCGACATCCAGGCCGGCAGGGCGGAGCCGCCCCAGCCCGGATGGTTCGGTGCGATGACGCGATAATGCCGGGCCAGCGCGTCCAGCCAGGGCCTCTGGGGCTCAAGCCCTTCGCCACTGTGCAGGAACAGCAGCGGGCGCCCGCTGCCGCGCTCGACGACCCGCAGGTCGACACCGGCGATCGTGACGGATTCAGACATGAAGCTTCCAGACCGTTGCGCTGTTCGCGAGGGATATGAGACGAAAGCCTAATCACAAAACGCCGCAGGGCAAGACGGAAAGCGGAACCGCACGGCGGCGGTCTCAGGCCTCGCGATAGTCCGAAGCGACGATCTGCCGGCGGAAGGTGGCGTGCGAGGGATCGAAACTTTCCCATTCCAGCGCCTGCACCGCAAACTGGGCGCAGGTGGCCGGCGCGAACTGGTGCTGACCGATGTCCCGGGTTTGCCCGGACTGCTGGGCCAGCCACGCCGCGAGCGCGCCGATGGTCGGATTGTGGCCCACAACCATCAGGTGCCGCGTCGTTTCCGCCCCGTTTTCCCGGATCAAGGCCAGCACCGCATCCGGGTCGGCGTGATAAAGCGCATCCAGGACCACGACCGGCCGGGATTCGCCGGCCCCGTTCAGGATCCTATGCGCCGTATCGACGGTGCGCACGGCGTCGGAACACAGGATCTGGTCCGGCACCTGCTCCTCCCGGGCCAGAAACTTGCCCAGGGCAGCGGCATCGAGGCGACCGGTTTCGGTCAGAACCCGATGCCGGTCCGAACTGCCGGCCGCGGTGGCGGCCGCTTCGGCGTGTCGTACCAAACTCAGACGCATCATGACCGAACCCTCCGAGACGATTTTTGCAGCCGCAGAGTTCCAGTGTCATACGAAGCTGCTTATCTTAGGGCTTCTAGCGTGGCCGAAGCGATTGGCTACTGCAATATGGAAGATCGGAGCGGAGACGAAGCGATGAACGATGTCGGCCAAGCCCCGGACGAACCGCCGATCAACCGCGCCATCGAATGGAATGACCGGTCGCGTTTCATCAACCGGGAACTGTCCTGGCTGGCGTTCAACGAGCGGGTGCTGGAGGAATCCTCGAACCCGCGTCATCCGCTGCTGGAGCGACTGCGCTTCCTTTCGATCTCGGCCAGCAATTTCGACGAATTCACCATGGTCCGCATCGCCGGCCTGAAAGGTCAGGTCGCGGCCGGCGTCGCGGTGGCCAGCGTCGACGGCATGTCGCCGAGGGAGCAACTGGCGGCCATCGGGGTCAAGGTCCGAGATCTGGCGGACAAGCAGCAGACCCTGTGGCGTTCGCTGCGGGAGGAATTGTCGGCGGAGGGAATCAGCCTGTTGTCGCCGGGGGATCTGGCCGCCCACGAACGGGAATGGCTGCGCTCCTATTTCCTCGACCAGATTTTTCCGATGCTGACGCCGATGGCGATCGACCCGGCGCACCCGTTTCCCTTCATCCCCAATTTCGGTTTCGGCCTGATCCTGGAACTGACGCGTGAAAGCGACATGCGCTCGATCACGGCGCTGGTGCCGATTCCGCAGCAACTGGACCGCTTCATCCTGCTGCCGGGATCGGACGAGCGCTATGTCACCATCGAAGCGGTGGTGTTGCTGTGCATGGGCGTGCTGTTTCCGCAATTCCGCGTCGATGCCCAGGGGACATTCCGCGTGATCCGCGACAGCGAAATGGAGATCGACGAGGAGGCGGAGGATCTGGTCCGCCAGTTCGAATCGGCACTGCGCGAGCGCCGCCGCGGCCATGTGGTGCAGCTAACCGTCGATGCCGCCATGCCGCCGCACCTGCGGCACTATCTGGCGCAGGAAATGCACGTCGACGAAGCCGATGTGTTCGTGCTCGACGGGCTGGTGGGCGTGGTCGACACCAAGCAGATGATCAACCCCAAGCACAAACACCTGCTGTTCTCGCCGTTCGAGCCCCGCTTTCCGGAACGCATTCGCGACTATGGCGGCGACTGTTTCGCTGCGATCCGCGCCAAGGACATTCTGGTTCACCACCCCTACGAGTCCTTCGACGTGGTGGTGCAGTTCCTGCGCCAGGCCGCGGCGGATCCGCAAGTCGTGGCGATCAAGCAAACGCTCTATCGCACCACCCAGAACTCTCCCATCGTCACCGCCCTGAAGGAGGCGGCGGAGAACGGCAAGTCGGTGACGGCGCTGGTCGAGTTGAAGGCGCGCTTCGACGAAGCCAACAACATCACGCTGGCGCGGGAGATGGAGCGGGTCGGCGTGCAGGTGGTGTTCGGCTTCATGACGTTGAAAACCCACGCCAAGCTGAGCCTGGTCGTGCGCCGGGAGGGCAACGAGTTGCGCTCCTATGCCCATTACGGCACTGGCAACTACCACCCGATCACCGCCCGGATCTATACCGACCTGTCGTATTTCACCTCCGACCCGGTGCTGTGTCGGGACATGGCCCGCCTGTTCAACTTCATCACCGGCTACGCCTCGCCGGACTCGCTGGAAAAGGTTGCGGTGTCGCCGGTGTCGCTGAACCGCAAACTGCTGCAACTGATCGGCGACGAGGCCGACCATGCGCGCGAGGGCCGGCCGGCCGCGATCTGGGCCAAGATGAATTCGCTGGTCGACCCGGATGTGATCGACGCGCTCTACCGCGCCAGCCAGGCGGGCGTGAAGATCGAACTGGTGGTGCGCGGCATTTGCTGCCTGCGACCGGGCGTTCCTGGCCTTTCCGACAATATCACGGTCAAAAGTATCGTTGGCCGGTTTCTGGAACATGCCCGCATCGCCTGCTTCGGAGCGGGGTACGGCTTGCCTAGCCCCCAGGCCAAAGTGTTTATCTCCTCGGCAGACTGGATGCAGCGCAATCTGCACCGGCGAGTCGAAACCCTGGTTCCGATGGAAAATGCCACCGTGCACCGCCAAATCCTGGACCGCATCATGATCGCCAATCTCAACGATCGGGCTCAGAGCTGGTATCTCCGGTCCGATGGCAATTATGTCCGCGCCCAGGCCGGGCCGGATGCGTTTTCGGCCCACGAGTATTTCATGACCAATCCCAGCCTTTCCGGTCGGGGGCGGGCGCTGGAGCAATCCCCGCCGTCTCCCGACCTGGTGTTGCGGGCATAGGGGGTCGTAGGGACAAGCCGGCACCGTTCTGCCGAAACGTGTGAGGTGTGATGCGTCGAGCCGCCGTAATCGATATCGGCTCCAACTCTGTCCGTCTGGTGGTCTATGGCATCAAGGGCAGTTGTTTGATCTCGCTGTTTGACGAAAAAGCCATGTGCGGCCTGGGCCGGGGACTGTCGGAGTCCGGCACCCTGCACCCGGAAGGCCGCCGCCAGGCCATGTGCGAACTGCGCCGGTTCACCCGCGTCGCCGCAGACGAGGAGCCGGAAGCGCTGTTCCTGTTTGCCACCTCCGCGGTGCGGGACGCCAGCGACGGCGAGGCATTCGTGGCGGACGTGACCGAAGACACCGGCCTTTCGGTCGAGGTGATTTCCGGCCTGGAGGAAGCGCGCCTTGCCGCCGAGGGGGTGGCGGGCGCCATTCCGGGCGCGACCGGTCTGGTCGGAGACCTGGGCGGCGGCAGCCTGGAACTGGTCCGCCTCGAAAACGGGCGGGTGCGCGAACAGGCTTCGTTGCCGATCGGCGCGCTGCGCCGCTCCGAAGCGGCCGACACCAAAGCCACCATGGACTGGATCGACCAGGCCCTTGCGACGGTGCCGTGGTTGCCGCTGTGCGGCGGGCAGCCGTTTTTTGTCGTGGGCGGCGCCTGGCGGGCGTTCGCGCGCGCCCACATGCAGCAGCAAAACTATCCGCTGGACGTCATCCATCACTATGAGATGACCGCCGACAGCGCCAAGTGGATCGCCGAACTGATGGCGAAGATGAGCAAGCCGTCGGCGGACCTGCTGGAGACAATCTCCAAACGGCGGCGGGCCATCATGCCCTATGCGGCCCAGGTGCTGGCGCGGGTGGTGACGCAGGCGGAGCCATCCACCGTCATTGCCTCGTCGCATGGGCTGCGGGAAGGGTATATTCGCGACCGGGTTTCCATCGCCGAAGGCGATCCATTGCTGGATTTTAGCCGCATTGCCGGGGCCGCGACCGCGCGAATTCCGCCGGAGGCCCAGGTGATCCGCGACTGGCTGCTGCCGGTGTTTCGTCACGACCCGCTGGCGCCGCCCCGCCTGATCGAAGCGGCCTGCTGGCTGGCGGACCTGGCCGGGCGCGAGCATCCCGACCGCCGGGCCTATCTGGGCTATTCCCGCGGCCTGAACCTGTCCTCGGTCGCCATCGACCACCGCGAGCGCGGCTTTCTCGGCACGGCGATGCGCTGCCGCTATGGCGGCGTGCCGCGGGATGGCGACCTGGAGGAAGCGCGGCAACTGACCTCGCCCGAGGCAATCGCAAGCGCTATCCGCCTGGGCGTCGTGTTGCGCATGGCGCAGGCGATCTCGCCGACCGGCAAGGGCCTTCGCGGCACCACGCTGGCACTGACGCCCGAGCATCTGCGGCTCGCCGGCCCTGCCGACCTGCTGTGCGGCGAGACGGTGCAGCGGCGGCTCGCGGCGGCGGCCGGCACCTTCGACCGCCAACCGCTGCGCGCGTTCACGTCCTGACGCCGCGTACGTCTCCGCCGCGCCCGTCTCCGCCGCGCCCCTCTCTGTCGGCCCTCACATCTTGACGAAGGTGCCCGGCGCATCGCCGAGCGCCGGCAGGCCGTTCTGTCCGGGATGGCGCGCCGGCACCTGCTCGCCGGCATAGGCCGCGACCCATTGCTGCCAATGCGGCCACCAGGAGCCCTTGTGCTCGGTCGCGGTGTCGTACCAGACGTCGCGATCCTCCGGCCAGTTGTCGTTCAGCCAGTAGCCGTACTTGTTCGCCGCCGGCGGGTTGACGATGCCGGCGATGTGGCCGGAGGCGGCCAGGATGAACTGCTTCTCGCCGGAATAGTTGCGGCAGCCCTTGTAGACCGCCTTCCAGGGCGCGATGTGGTCTTCCTTGGTGCCGATCACCGTGGTCGGCGTCTTGATCGCGCGCAGGTCCAAGGGCGTGCCGAGCAGGGTGATGGCGCCCGGCTGGGCCAGCTGGTTCTGCTGGTACATGTTGCGCAGATAGAAGCTGTGCATCGCCTTGGGCATGCGCGTCGCGTCGCTGTTCCAGTAGAGCAGGTCGAACGGGAACGGCTCCTTGCCCATCAGGTAGTTGTTGACCACGAACGACCAGATCAGGTCGTTGGCGCGCAGCATGTTGAAGGTGGTCGCCATCTGGTTGCCATCCAGATAGCCCTTTTTCTCCATCATTTCCTCGATGGACTTGATCTGCTCCTCATCGATGAACACGCCCAGTTCGCCCGGCTCGGAGAAGTCCACCAGCGAGGCGAAATAGGTGGCGCTCTTGATGCGGTCGTCGCCAATGGCGGCCATGTGGGCGAGCGTACTCGCCAGCAAGGTTCCGCCCAGGCAATAGCCGACCGAATCCACCTCGCCGATGCCGATATCGCGCTCGATGGCGTCGAGGGCCTCCATAACGCCCTCGCGCATATAGTCCTCGAACGTGGCGTTGGCCAAATCCTCGTACGGGTTCACCCAGGAGAGGACATAGACCGTGTGCCCCTGCTCCGAGGCCCAGCGCACGAACGAGTTCTTCGGTTGCAGGTCGAGGATGTAATACTTGTTGATCCAGGGCGGCACGATCATAAGCGGCCGCTTGAACTGGGTCTCGGTCATGGGCTCGAAGCAGAGCAATTCCATCAGCCGGCCGCGATGCACCACCTTGCCGGGCGTGGTGGCGACATTCTTGCCGACCTCGAACGTGTTCGGCTTGGTCTGGCTGATCTTGAGCGAGCCCTTGCCCGCCTCCAGATCCTGCAACAGGTGATTCAGGCCGCGAATCAGATTCTCGCCGCGGGTTTCGACGGTCTCCTTCAGGACCTTCGGATTGGTGGCGACGAAATTCGTCGGCGCCATCGCGTCGATGAACTGGCGGATATAGAAGTCGACTTTCTGGCGGGTGTGCTCGTCGGTGAATTCCGCATCGTCGACATTGTGCTGCAACCACCGCGCTGCCAGCAGATAGGACTGCTTGATATAGTCGAACACGAAATTGTCCGACCATTCCTTGTCGTTGAACCGACGGTCACCCTTTGCCGGCGCGGCGACCGGGTCCACCTCCTGGCCCATCATGCGGCGCGAGGTGGTCTCCCACAATTTCATGTAGGACTGCCACAACTCCGTCTGCGCCTCGACCAGCTTGTTCGGGTTGGCCAGCATCCGCTGCGTCAGTTCGATGAAGGCCCGGCCGATGCCGATCGGATCGAACTGGCTGTCGCGGTCGGGCTGCAACTGCGAGCCCTCCTTGGCGGCCCTTTCGAAGAACTCCCGGACCAGCTTTTGCGAGCGCTCGGCAATCTCGCCCAGTTCCTTGCTGATGTCCGTGGGTTGAACCGGCTGATCCGACATGGCGTTTGGTCCCTTGTGCGGTCTGGGTTGGCAGCGGTATCGGTGGTAAGCTGAATGCCCCCCGACCGACCGATCCGGTGTGTGGCGATAAACGGAATGAGTGACCGAATGACTGTTGGCCGTCTATTAGACGAAGTTTTAATATGTGACCGTCGCCTGGTCGTCGCAAGCTTGGTGGCGGGTTTGGCACTAACATCGTGCGCGCCAGAGGGCAACTCTGTCGCAGGCAGGGTGCAGTCGGTCGCCGACTGGATGAACAACACGCCGCCGGCGCCCGCCGTACCGGAATGGCGTCTCAGCAAGCGCCCCGGGCTGGAGAACGCACCCTATCCGAAGCTCAGCGACGTTCCGCCCCGGCCCGCCAACCTGCCCACGCCCGCCTCCACCCAGGCGACCGTCGACACCCTGAAGCGCGACAACGCCAAAACCGGAACCGAAACCGAAGACCGCGCAACCGGCGTCGCGCTCGGCGGCCCGAAGCCCGCCAAAATCGCACCTTTGGAGATCCCCGGCGTCGGCGTGGTGGGCAAATACGGCGTGCGCTGACCCGCCCTCGAACCCTGGCGTTTTCGCCCGCCATCGCCCAGGGTGGAGTTTTCGGTTGACCCCGCTTCGCCAGTCGAGGATCAACTGCAAACGCCGAATGCAAACACCGGCATTGGGCCTGTAACGAAAAGCCCCTATCTTTTCGCTACCAACAACCCCTTTCAACCTCGAAGCGCGATTCCCGCCATGTCTGCCCTGACTGACCGCCTGGAACAACAGTTCCACAAGATCAAGCGTCTGCCCCCGTATCTGTTTGCGGAGGTAAACGCTATGAAGGCCGCGGCCCGGCAGGCCGGCGAGGATATTATCGACTTCGGCATGGGCAATCCGGACCAGCCGACGCCGCCGCACATCGTCGAGAAGCTACGCGAGGCGGCGCTGAACCCGCGCGCCCACCGCTATTCCACCAGCAAGGGCATTCCGGGCCTGCGCCGGGCGATCAGCGCCTATTACGAGCGGCGCTTCAACGTCTCCATCGACCCGGAGAGCGAGGCGATCGTCACGCTCGGCTCGAAGGAGGGCCTGGCGAACCTGGCCCAGGCCATCACCTCGCCCGGCGACGTGCTGCTGGTGCCGAACCCCAGCTATCCGATCCACCCGTTCGGCGCGATCATCGCCGGCGCCTCGCTGCGGCACCTGCCGGTGGCCGACGGCTATGATTTCATGACCGAGTTGAAGCGCGCGGTGCAGCACAGCGTGCCGAAGCCGGTCGGCCTGATCATCTGCTATCCCTCCAACCCGACCGCCAAGGTGGTGGACCTGGATTTCTATGCCGAAGTGGTGGATTTCTGCCGCTATCACGGCATCTGGGTCGTGAGCGACCTGGCCTATGCGGAAATCTATTTCGACATCGACCCGCCGCCCTCCATCCTGCAGGTGCCGGGCGCCAAGGATATCGCGGTCGAGTTCACCTCGCTCTCGAAGACCTATTCCATGCCCGGCTGGCGCATCGGCTTCTGCTGCGGCAACCCGCTGCTGATCGCCGCCCTGGCGCGGGTCAAATCCTATCTGGACTATGGCGCCTACACGCCGATCCAGGTGGCGGCGACCGCGGCGCTGAACGGGCCGCAGGACTGCGTCGAAGAGATCCGGCAGATGTACAAGAGCCGCCGCGACGTGCTGGTCGAGAGCTTCGCCCAGGCCGGTTGGAACGTGCCGCCGCCGCCCGCCAGCATGTTCTGCTGGGCGCCGCTGCCGGAGGGCTTCAAGGACATGGGCTCGATGGAATTCGCCAAGCTGGCCCTGACCGAGGCCAAGGTCGCGGTCTCGCCCGGCGTCGGCTTCGGCGAATACGGCGAGGGCTATGTGCGGTTGGGCCTCGTGGAAAATCGCCATAGAATCCGGCAGGCTGCGCGCAATCTGAAGTCGTTCCTGGCTAAAGGGCCGCAAGCCCGGATGGCCAAAGCCGCGGAGTAAGCGGATGAAAGCCCCGTTGAAAATCGCCGTCGCCGGCCTGGGCACGGTCGGCGCCGAAGTCGTGCGCATCCTGTCCCGCGATGCCGATCTGCTGGCCGCGCGCGCCGGCCGGCCGCTGGTCGTGACCGACATTTCGGCGCGCAACCGCAGCCGCGACCGCGGCGTCGACCTCTCGCATTATGCCTGGCACGACGACGCGGCGGCCATGGCCTCCAGCGCCGATGTCGATATCGTGGTCGAGTTGGTGGGCGGCGCGGACGGACCGGCGCACAGCATCGTGCAAAACGCGCTGGCCGCCGGTCATGACGTAGTGACCGCCAACAAGGCCATGCTGGCCAAGCACGGCGTCGAACTCGCGGCCCAGGCCGAGCGCGCCGACAAGGTGCTGGCCTTCGAGGCCGCCGTCGCCGGCGGCATCCCGATCGTCAAGGCCCTGCGCGAGGGGTTGGCGGGCAATCGGGTGTCCGGCATTTACGGCATTCTGAACGGCACCTGCAATTTTATCCTGACCACCATGCGCGAGACCGGCCGCAGCTTTGCCGACGTGCTGAAGGAGGCGCAGGACCTGGGCTATGCCGAGGCCGACCCGGCCTTCGACATCGACGGCAACGACGCCGGCCAGAAGCTGGCGATCATGGCCAGCATCGCCTTCGGCATCCCGGTCGACGAGGGCGCGGTGTATCTGGAGGGCATCACCTCGCTCTCCGCCGACGACATCGCCTTTGCCGAGGAGTTGGGCTATCGCATCAAGCTTCTGGGCATCGCCCGGCGCACCGAGGCGGGCATCGAACAGCGCGTGCACCCGGTCATGATCGACCGCAACTCGCCGCTCGGCCAGATCGAGGGCGTGACCAATGCGGTGGAGGTGGCGGGCTCTGCGGTCGGCACGGTCGTGCTGACCGGCCCCGGTGCCGGCGCGGGGGCGACGGCCTCGGCGGTGGTGGCCGACCTGGTGGATATCGCCGCCGGCCGGCGCACGCCCACCTTCGGCGTGCCCTACACCATGCTGAAGGGCGCCACGCCCGCGCCGATGGACGAGGTGGTCAGCGCCTACTATCTGCGCCTGATGGTCTGGGACCGTCCGGGTGTCATCGCCGGCGTTACCAGCGTTCTGGGCCGGCACAGCGTCAGCCTGGAATCCATGTTGCAGCGGGGCCGCAATCCGGGCGAGGTCGTGCCGGTGGTGATGGTCACGCACGAATGCCGGGAAGCCGCCATGCGCGCCGCCCTGGCCGAGATCGCGGACCTGGACGCGGTGGTCGAACCGCCGACGCTGATCCGCATCGAAGGCCTCTAAGCCTCTAAAAAGACACCAAACAGGAAAGAAACAAACATGAGTGGGATGAACCATCTTCTGGCGCTGGAAGCCGTGCGCGTGGCCGAATCCGCGGCGCTGGCCGCCTCGCGCCTGGTCGGGCTCGGCGACGAAAAGGCGGCGGATCAGGCCGCCGTCGACGCCATGCGCACCGCTCTGAACGAACTGCCGATTTCGGGCCGCGTCGTCATCGGCGAGGGCGAGCGCGACGAGGCGCCGATGCTTTATATCGGTGAGGAAGTCGGCGCCGGCGGCCCCAAGGTCGACATCGCGCTGGATCCGCTGGAAGGCACCACCATCACCGCCAAGGCCATGGCCGGCGGCCTGGCCGTGCTGGCCTTTGCCGAGCATGGCAAGTTCCTGCACGCGCCCGACGTCTATATGGACAAGATCGGCGTCGGCGGCGGCCTGCCGGCCAATGTGGTCGACCTGGACGCCAGCCCGGCGGAAAACCTCGCCAGCCTGGCCAAGGCCAAGGGCTGTCAGGTTTCCGACCTGGTCGCCTGCATCCTGGACCGGCCGCGGCACGAGGAACTGATCGCCAAGACCCGCGAGGCCGGCGCGCGCATCGCGCTGATCACCGACGGCGACGTCTCCGGCGTGATCGCCACGACGGTCGCGTCCAGCGGCATCGACATTTACATGGGTTCCGGCGGCGCGCCGGAGGGCGTGCTGGCGGCGGCGGCACTGCGCTGCATCGGCGGCCAGTTCCAGGGTCGCCTGCTGTTCCGTAACGACGACGAGCGCGGCCGCGCCCGGCGGGTCGGCGTCACCGACCTGAACCGCAAATACACGATGGAAGAGCTGGCCAGCGGCGATGTGATCTTCGCTGCCACCGGCGTCACCACCGGCACCATGCTGCGCGGCGTGAAGCGGATTCCGGGCGGCGCGGAGACCCAGTCGATCTCCATGGTCTCGGCCACCGGCACCGTGCGCACCATCACCGCCACGCACCAATTCGCCCACAATCCGCGCCTGGCGCGGTTTGCATAAGGCTGCGTCCGAGATACCCTTGGCCGGAGCGGGGCAGTCCCCGCCCTGCCCCGCCTTGGATGACACCACGCCATGACCGGGTTTGCGCTCAACGTCTCGCGGTCCCTCGCCGGCAAGCGCTGGCTGTGGCGGAGCGTCGACCCGCGGCTGGCGCAGACGATCAGCCAGCGGAACGGCCTCTCCGAGCTGGCGGGCCGGCTGCTGGCGCCGCGCGCCGGCTCGCTGGAGGGGGTGACGGACTATCTGGAGCCGAAGCTCCGCCACCTGCTGCCCGACCCTTCCACCTTTCTCGGCATGGACGAGGCAGCGGCGCGCACGGCGGAGGCGGTGGTTCGCGGCGACAAGATTGCGCTGTTCGGCGACTATGACGTCGACGGCGCCACCTCCACCGCGCAACTGGTGCGCCTGCTGCGCTCTGTCGGCTGCGAGCCGCTTGTGCATATCCCCAACCGGCTGACGGAGGGCTATGGCCCCAACATCCCGGCGCTGGAGGCGCTGGCCGCCGCCGGCGTGCGGCTGGTGATCTTCCTCGACTGCGGCACCACCGCCTTCGCGCCGCTGGAAGCGGCGGAGCGCCTGGGGCTCGACGTCGTCGTGCTCGACCATCACACGGCCGAGGCGGCGCTGCCCCCGGCCCTGGCTCTGATCAACCCGAACCGGCTGGATCAGGAGCCGGGCTTCGGCCAGTTGGCGGCCTGCGGCGTCACCTTCCTGTTCTGCGTCGCCCTGAACCGGGCGCTCAAGGCCGCCGGCCGGGCGCCGCAACTGGACCTGATGCGCCTGCTGGATCTGGTGGCGCTGGGCACGGTCTGCGACGTGGTCCCGCTCACCGGGCTGAACCGGGCCTTCGTCCAGCAGGGGTTGAAGGTGATGGCCGGGCGCCAGAACAGCGGCCTCGCGGCGCTGGCGGATGTGGCCGGGGTGAAGGACAAGCTCACCGCCTATCATCTGGGCTTCCTGCTGGGGCCGCGCATCAATGCCGGCGGACGGCTGGGCGATTCCTCGCTGGGGGTGCGGCTGCTGGCGTCGGACGATCCGGCCGCGTGCTGGCCCATTGCCCAGCAACTCAACGAACTGAACGCCGAGCGCAAGGCGGTCGAGGACGCGGTGCTGGAAGACGCCATCGCCGCCGCCGATGCGCAGGAGGCTCCGCTGGTGCTGGTGGACGGTGCGGGCTGGCATGCGGGCGTCATCGGCATTGTCGCCAGCCGCCTGGTCGAGCGCACCGGCCGCCCCGCCTTCGTCATCGGCTGGGAGGAGGACGGCACCACCGGCAAGGCCTCAGGCCGTTCGGTGGCCGGCGTCGACCTGGGCAACGCGGTGATCGCGGCGCGGCAGGCGGACCTGCTGCTGGCTGGCGGCGGCCACGCCATGGCCGCGGGCTTCACGGTCGCGCGGGAGAAGTTGGCCGACCTGCACGCCTTCCTGAACGAGCGCCTGGCGGAGGCCATCGCACAGGCCCAGAAAGAGGCCGCGCTGACGCTGGAAGGCGCGATCAGCGTGGAGGGCGCCAACGCGGCCCTGGCCGACATGGTCGAGCAACTGGGCCCCTACGGACCCGGCAATGCCGAACCGCGCTTCGTGGTCCAGGCCGCGCCCATCGCCTTTGCCGACACGGTGGGCGAAAGCCATGTGCGCGCCCGCCTGGGCGGCAGCGGCCGGGGCAAGCTGAAGGCCATCGCCTTCCGCGCCCGCGACACCGCGCTCGGCCAGGCGCTGCTGTCGGCACAGGGCCGCCCGCTGCATCTGGCCGGACGCCTGCGCCGCGACCGTTGGACCGGCGGCGATGCGGTGGAACTGCACGTGGAAGATGCCGCTTGGCCGGAGTAGGCGGTTGCGCCAAACTGCCAAGCCATGAGCGAAAATCCCAAACATTGCCTCGTCATCGGCGTCGGCCCCGGTACCGGGCTGGCGGTGGTCCGGCATTTTGCGGCCGAGGGCTACCGCGTCTCCATGATCGCCCGCCATGCGGGCCGGCTGGAAAGCTGGGAACGGGAGATCCCGGGCACCAAGGGCTATGCCGCCGACATCGGCGAGACCGAAGCCTTCGTCGCCACGCTGCGGCGCATTGCCGAGGACCGCGGCAGCCCCGGCGTGGTGATCTACAACGCCACGCTGGCCTCCCGCGGCACCTATGAAGATATCGCCATCGCGGATTTCGAGCGCAATTTCCGCGTCAACGCCGCCGGCCTGCTGGCAACGGCGCAGACGCTCTGCCCGGCCATGGTGGAGCGCGGCGACGGCGCGCTGATCTGCACCGGCAACACCGGCGCGCTGCGCGGCAAGCCCAGTTATATCGGCTGGACGCCCACCAAGGCCGCCCAGCGCATGGTGGCGGAAGCGCTGGCCCGCGACCTGGGGCCGAAGGGCGTGCATGTGGGCTATGTCGTCATCGACGCGGTGATCGACATGCCCTATGCGCGCAAGCGCTGGCCCGACTTTCCCGACGACTTTTACGCCAAGCCCGCCGATCTGGCGGCGGAGATCTACCATCTCGCCCACCAACCGCGCTCGGCCCGGACATTCCTGCTGGAACTCCGCCCGTTCGGCGAAAATTGGTGAGTTGCGACCGGAACCCTTCACCGGAACACACGACCGGAGCCCCCGCCATGAGCGACACCGTTACCAGCGACCCCATCACCATCGACACCGGCGCCCCCACCCTGCTCTGCGAAATCCGCGAGCGGGTGGCCATCATCACCCTGAACCGCCCGGAAGTGCGCAACGCCATGGGCGACGAGATCACGCCCTTCATCCGCGAACAGATCCGCGAGCGCGGCCGCGACGACCGGGTCGGCGCCATCCTGCTGACCGGCGCCGGCACGGCCTTCTGCGCCGGCGGCAATGTGAAGGGCATGGGGGCCAACCGGGCCAAGACCATGACGCCCGCAGAACGCATCGCCGACCTGAAGGCCCGCGAGCGCGGCCTGACCGGGGCGTTGCGCGCGGTGCGCAAACCCACCATCGCGGCCCTGCCGGGCGCGGCCGCCGGCGCCGGCATGGCGCTGGCGCTCGCCTGCGACGTGCGCATCGCCGCCGAGAGCGCGTTCCTCACCACCGGCTACCGCAATGTGGCGCTTTCCGGCGACTATGGCATTGCCTGGATGCTCTGCCAGTTGGTGAACGCCGCCAAGGCGCGCGAGCTCATGTTCACCGGCCAGCGGGTGCAGTCCGCCGAAGCGCTGGCGCTCGGCCTGGTCAACCGGGTGGTGCCGGATGCGGAGTTGCGACAGGCCGCGTTCGACTGGGCGCGGGAGATGGCGAGCGGCCCGGCCGCGGCCATCGCCGCGATGAAAGACAATCTGGACGACGCCCCGACCATCAGCTTCGACCAGGCGCTGGACCGCGAGGCGGAGCGGCTGATCCCGCTCCAGGCGCATCCGGATCACCTGGAAGCGGTGCGGGCCTTTGTCGAAAAGCGCAAGCCCGTGTTCAACCAGGGCTGACCTAAGCCCGGCCCGCCACGCCGGAGAGGGCGGCCGGGTCGACACCCAGCTTGGCGAGCGCCCGGGTCCATTTGGTCTCCAGGTCCGGGCTGAACAGGATGTCGTCGTCGGCGTCAGACACGAGCCAGCCATTGGCCTGGATTTCGCTTTCCAACTGCCCCTGGCCCCAACCGGCATAGCCGAGGGCCAACAGCCGCCGGCGCGGCCCCTCCCCGCCGGCGATGGAGCGCAACACCTCCACCGTGGCGGTCAGGATCACGTCGTCGGTGACGCGGACCGAGCCTTCCTGGAAATAGTCGCGACTGTGCAGCACGAAGCCGCGCCCGCTCTCGACCGGGCCACCGTTTTGCACCGTCAGCATGTCGCCGGGCGGCGGCTCGATCTCCAATTGCTCCAGCAATTCATTGAAGGTGATGTTTTCGGCTTCCTTGTTGACGATGAGTCCCATTGCCCCTTCATCGCCATGGGCGCAAAGAAAGACCACCGACCGGGCGAAACGCGGGTCGCCCATGTGCGGCATCGCGATGAGAAAGCGGCCGGTCAGCGAGGCGTCGGAAGCGGATTTGGATTTCGACATGGCCTGAAGTTAGGCGGCTCGCCCCGCCATCGCAAGAGCGAGCCGGTACCGCAAATTGTCGTGAGTACGGGATGACCTGAGCCTGCCCGACCTTATGTTTATGCCCAAGTCCCCAGACCGACGAATGACCGGACTCGTTGCCATGCCTCTGCGTTTTGCCATCCTCCTGATTGCCCTGCTCGCCGCGTTCCCGCCTGTCGGCGGGCGGGCCTGGGCGGCGGCGTCGGACTGGGCCAGCAGCGCGGAGGCGCGGGCACGGCTGGTCTCGGCCACCACGGCGGTGGGAGAGCAGGATCACCTCCGTCTGGGCCTGGAAATCGCGTTGCAACCGGGCTGGAAGACCTATTGGCGCTCGCCAGGCGAAGGCGGCTACCCGCCGCGGCTGGACTGGGCGAAGTCGGACAATCTGGCGGGGGCGGAGATTTCCTGGCCGGCGCCGAAGCGGTTCCAGATTCTGGGCATCGACAGCGTCGGCTATGAAAAGCACGTCATTTATCCGCTGACCGTCACGCCCGAGCGGGTCGGCGAGGCCATGGTGGCCCGCCTCAGCCTCGACTACCTGACCTGTAGCGATATCTGCATTCCCCAGCACGCCGACCTGAGCCTGACCCTGCCGGCCGGCCCCGCCGCGCCCAGTGCCGAGGCGTTTGCGCTGGACCAGGCGCGGGGGCGGATTCCGGGGCCGGCCGTGGCGGGCATGGCGCTGACCAGCGCCCGCCTGGAGCCGGGCCAAGGCAAACGCTGGTGGCTGGACCTGCAAACCGGCGCGCCGCTGCAACAGCCCGACGCCTTTGTCGAGGCCGCCGACGACGCCTTTGCCTTCGGTGCGCCGGAACGGCTGGGTCCGACGCGCCTGCGGCTGCCGGTGCTCTACGCCGACACCGATCCCAAGGCCCTGGTCGCCACGCCCGTCACCGTGACCGTGACCGACGGCCAACACGCCTTTGAACAGACGGTGACGGTGGCCGCGGGCGGCGCGCCCGACACCGGCGTCGGCGACTGGGGCCTGATCCTGCTGGTTGCGCTGGCCGGTGGGTTGATCCTGAACCTTATGCCCTGCGTCCTGCCCGTGCTCTCGATCAAGGTGCTGAGCCTGGTCAAACACGGCGGCGGCGAGCATGGCGCGGCCCGTGCCAGCTTCCTTGCGACGGCGGCGGGAATCCTGGTGAGCTTCGGCCTGCTGGCCGCCGGCGCCATCGGCCTGCGGGAGGCCGGCGTGGCGGTTGGCTGGGGCATGCAGTTCCAGGAAGCCTGGTTCATCGCCTTCATGGCGCTGGTCTGCGTGCTGTTCGCGGCCAATCTCTGGGGCCTGTTCGAGGTGCCGATGCCGGCGGCGTTCGGACGCCTCGGCCATGGCCAGGGCGGCGCGTTCGCGACCGGGCTGTTCGCCACATTGCTGGCCACCCCCTGCTCGGCTCCGTTCGTCGGCACCGCGGTCGCCTTCGCACTGGCGCGCGGCTGGGTGGAGACGCTGGCGATTTTTCTGGCGATGGGCGTGGGCCTCGCCCTGCCCTATCTGGCCATTGCCGTCTGGCCGCGCTTTGCCACGCGCTTGCCCAAGCCCGGCCGCTGGATGGTGCGGCTGCGCGCGGTGCTGGGCGTGGCGCTGGCGGCGACCGCGGTCTGGCTCGGTACCATCCTGCTGGCGCTGAACGGCGTGGTCGCTGCTGCGGTGCTGGCCGGGGTGGCGGTGGTGATGCTGGTCTGGCTCTGGCAGGTGGCCGCCCGCTGGCGGCTGCCGGGGGCCGTGCTGATGCTGCTGGCGGGCGTTGCCCTGCCGGCCGCCCTGCCTTCGGCTCATCCCGCAGACACGGCCGCAAAGACGACGGGCGTCTGGCAGCCGTTCAGCCAGGACAGGCTGGCTTCCCTGGTGGCGGACGGAAAAACCGTGCTGGTCGACGTGACGGCGGACTGGTGCATCACCTGCCAGGCGAACAAGGCAGCGGTGCTGAACCGCGGCGAGGTGGCGGCGATCCTCGCCAGCGGCAAGGTGGCGGCGCTGAAAGCCGACTGGACCCGGCCCGATGCCGCCATCCAGGCGTATCTGGCCAGTTTCGGGCGCTATGGCATCCCGTTCAACGCCGTCTACGGACCCAAGGCACCGAACGGCATCCCCCTGCCGGAACTGCTGACGGAAGGCGCCGTGATGGACGCCATCGGCGCCGCGGCACGCTGAGGCGACCGACCACGACTGCGCCCCGGCCGTCAGCCCAGATAGTCGCCGCTGTTCACGTGCAGCACCTGGCCGGTGATGCGCCGGGCCGCGTCGCTCGCCAGGAACACCGCCGCATCGGCGATGTCCGCTGCCTCCACCAGGCCCAGCGGCATGCTGGCCCCCTTGGCGGCAATCTCCACCTCGGTCATGCCGAAACGCGGTTGCGCGGTGTCGGTGAGGCCGGGAGCGATGGCGTTGACGCGAATGCGATGCTCGGCCAGTTCCTGGGCCATGCCGCGGGTCAGCCCCAGCACTCCGGCCTTGCTGGCCACATAATGCGTGCCGCGGGGCGAGCCGCGATAGGCCGCGCCGGATGACAGGTTGACGATGGCACCGGGACGCCCCGCCGCCACCATCCGCCTTGCCGCCGCCTGCGCCATGACGAAGCCGCCGCGCAGGTTGACGTTCAGCACCCCGTCCCAGTCCGCCTCGGTCAGATCGAGGAAGGGCGTGCGCGGAAACACCGCCGCGTTGTTCACCAGGATCGAGACGCCGCCCAGCGTCTCCGCCGCCTCCAGCAGGGCGTCGATGGCGGCCCGGTCCGTGACCGAGCCCTGTACCAGCACCGCCTCGCTGCCGGCGGCGCGCACGTCGGCGGCAACCGCCTCCGCACCCGCCCGGTCGTCGAGCCAGTTCACCACCAGCTTCGCTCCGGCCCGGCCGAAGGCGCGGGCAATGGCGGCGCCGATGCCCTGCTGTGCGCCGGTGACAATGGCCACCCGGCCAGCCAGGGACTCACTCATAGGTGCGGGTATCCTCGATCACCTTGCCGTCGTTCGGCAGCGAGCCGACGGCGACCAACTCCACCTCGGCCCGAATGCGGATTTCGGCGTCGATGGTCTTGGCAATGGCGTCGGCCAGACCCTCGGGCCGGCTCTCGACCTCGGCCTTGAAAACCATGGTGTCGCGACGGTCGACATTGCCGATCACGATCCGCGCCCGCTGCACCTGCGGGTGCTGCTTGACCACGTTGGCGACCTGGTTCGGACGGACGAACATGCCACGAACCTTGGTCGACTGATCGGCACGCCCCATCCAGCCCTTGATGCGCGGCGCCGTGCGGCCGCAGGGCGAAACGCCGGGCAGCATGGCGGAGAGGTCACCGGTGGCAAACCGGATCAGCGGATAATCCTTGTTCCAGATCTGGGTGACGACCACCTCGCCCACCTCGCCTTCGGCCACGGGCTCGCCGGTACCGGGGCGGACGATCTCGACGATCATGCCTTCGGAGAGGATCATGCCCTCCATCGCCTGGCTCTCGTAAGCGACGATGCCGAGGTCGGCGGTGCCGTAATTCTGCACGCAAGAGACGCCGCGGCCGATGATCTCCTGCCGCAGCGAAGGCGGCAGCGCGCCGGCGCCGACCAGCGCCTTGGTCATGCTGGAAATGTCGACGCCCAGTTCGTCCGCCTTGTCCATGATGATCTTCAGGAAGTCGGGCGTGCCCATGAAGCCGTTGATGCCATACCAGTGGATCGCCTCCACCTGCCGGTCGGTCTGGCCGACGCCGCCCGGAAACACGGCGCAGCCCAGCGCGCGCGCCGCACTGTCGGTCAGCAGGCCCGCCGGCGTGAAATGATAGCTGAACGTGTTGATGAGTGTGTCGCCCTTGCGGAAGCCCGCCGCGAACAGCGAGCGCGCACCGCGCCACCAGTCATGGCTGCGGCCCTCCGGCTCCGCAATCGGGCCGGGCGAGAGGAACAGGTGAAGCATGTCGCCCGGCGGCAGCGCGTTCATGCCGCCGAACGGCCGGTTCGCCGCCTGCGCCTCGATCAGGTCGGACTTGTAGGTGACGGGGAGTTGTGCCAGCGCCTCGCGGCCGGTGATATCCGCTGCCTGCACATTCTTCAGCAACTCCCGGAAATACGGCGTCTTTTCCTGAGCGTGCGCAATCTGGCGGGGCAGTTCCGCCAGCAAGGCGGCCTCCCGCACCTCCGGCGGTTGAATCTCGTAAGTGTCGAAAAATTCGCTCATCGGCCGCTTCCTCCGGGCAACGCATCGGTCGGTGCGGAGTGTAGCGGCTAGGCTTCGCACCCGCCAGCGAACACGCGAGCGACGTGGTCAGGAAACGAAGCGCAACCCGCCGACGGGGGGAAGGTCGACCGACTCCGGCGCCCCCAATGGCAGCACGGGGTCTCCCTTCAGGCGGGTCAGTTCCGGCTTCGCGAAATGATAGCCTTGCAGATAGGTCACCCCGGAGGCTGCCAACAGCATGGCGTCCTGGGCGGTTTCGGCACATTCGGCCACGGTCTCGAACCCGCATCCCTGGGCAAGCCCCAGCAGAGCCTTGAAGAACAGGAGGTTTTCGGGTTGCTCGGCGAGGCGGCCGGTAAACAGCCCGTCGATCTTGACGATATCGACGGGCAGGTCCTTCAAGTGCCGGAACGAGGTCGTGCCCGCGCCGAAGTCATCCAATGCCACCCGCGCCCCGGTCGAGCGCACCGTCTCGACGAAGTGCTGGGTGGTCTCCAGATCGCGGATGGCGGCGGTTTCGGTGATCTCCACGATCAGGCGGCGCATGATGCCCGGCGTGGCATGGCTCAGCAATTGCAGCCGCCGCAGCCAGGCGGCATCGCCGGTGGTATGCCCGGAAACATTGATCGCCAATGTGACGTGCCTATCGGAAGAAAGCTCTTTAATCGACTGTTCCAAAACGAAATGATCGATTTCACGGATTAGCCCCATATCCTCGACCAAAGGGATGAACTGCGCCGCGGCGATCAGGAAATCGTTCGGAGTGCGAATGCGCAACAGGCACTCGTAGAAGGCCGGGCGATGATCGTTGGAGCGCACCACGGGCTGGTAGGCGAAGGTGAGCCGCCGCGTCTGCACCGCCTGTTGCACCCGTGCCACCAGGGCGAGGTCGCGCCGATGGACCGCCCGCTGGTCGGCGGAGAGGGCATAGAGTTCGAACTGGTTGCGGCCCCGCGCCTTGGCGCCCGCCAGGGTGAGGTCGGCGCGGGCCATGGCCTCTTCGGCGCTACAGGCCGCGGCCGGAAACACCACCGCCCCGACCGAAACCGTCAGCAGCAACCGGTCGCGATCGGCCAGGGGTTGGTCCGCGAACGAGCGCACCATACGCTCGGCCAGTGCCAGGGCGCTGTCCTCGTTCGCGCCGCCGACGACAATACCGAAACTGTCGCCGCCGGCCCGACCGAGTTGAACGCCGGCCCCCAGCAACTGATAGAGCCGTTCCGCCACCGCAACGAGCACGCCATCGCCGGTGCGGTGGCCATAGGCATGGTTGAGCATGCCGAACTGGTCGATGTCGACCACCAGATAAGCGCCGCTGCCGCCCGCGTTCAGCGCATTCTCCACCGCCAGCTTGAGCCCTTCGATGAGGCGGCGGCGGGAAAAGCAGCCGGTCAGCGGATCGTAGCCGGCATTGCCGTCGCGCGCCGCCAGCTCGGCCTCGCCCTCGCTCAGGACGGCCAGCTCACCTTCCAGCACCCCGGCGTCGTCCGCTGGCGCCAGGCGCTCGCGCACCCAGATCGGCCCCGCAGCGGTGGCGAGGGGGAAGCGGCTGAACACCGGCATCTCGTCGACGCTGGAGCGGTCCGCGACCTCGGCCCGCCGCGCCTGTTCGTCGGCCGGCAGCAACGCCCAGAACTCCCGGCCACGCTCCGGCATCGGATCGGGCAGCCAGTCGCGCCAGCCGTCCGGCAGGTCGGGCCACTCCAATCGGTCGCTGGCCGGATCCCAGCGATAGCGAGCCAGGGCGGACGGAGCGGCGGCGTTGACAGTCGGCTGAGCGCACATGGGACCATCCCTACTGGTAGAGCCAGGTGCCCATGCGCCGGCGACTGCGCATCGGGCTTCATGTCATCCGGCAATCTGCTGATAAGTCAGGGAGTTAACCGAGATGGCTCAGATGGAACGCGAGGAAAGCCAATGTCGCCTGCGTCCATCCGGCTCCGTTGTACGGACGGTCCGTTTAAAGTGGCGTTAGCGGAAAAGGTGAACGGCCGGCCGCGAACCGGCTCGGCCGTTCGGGGAACCCGTCTTAATCCAGCGTGCGCAACACCTTGCGCAGGGTTTCCACCATCACTTCGATATGGCTGGGCTCGGCGATCAGCGGCGGCGAGAAGGCCAACACGTCGCCGGCGAGACGAATATAGACGCCCGCCTCATAGGCTTTGAGGAAGGCATCGTAGCCGCGCTTGCCCGGCGCGCCCTCGGCCGGGGCCAGTTCGACCGCGGCCATCAGGCCGATATTGCGGATGTCGATGACGTGCGGCTCGCCCTTCAGGCTGTGCACCGCATCCTGTAGCACCGGGACCAGATCGTTGCCGCGGTTGAACAGGTCCTCTTCCTTGTAGACGTCCAGCGTCGCCAGACCGGCCGCCACCGCCAGGGGGTGGGCGGAATAGGTGTAGCCGTGGGCGAACTCGACCGCCCATTCCGGCCCCTGCATCATCGCGTCGTAGATCTCGCGCTTCAGCACCACGCCGGAGGCCGGGACGGTGGCGTTGGTCAGGCCCTTGGCGATGGTCATCATGTCGGGGGTGATGCCGAAATACTCGCTGGCAAACGCCTTGCCGAGCCGGCCGAAGCCCGTGATGACCTCGTCGAAAATCAACAGGATGCCGTGCTTTTCGGTGATCGCCCGCAGCCGCTCCAGATAGCCCTTCGGCGGCACCAGCACGCCGGTGGAGCCCGCCACCGGCTCGACGATGACGGCGGCGATGGTGGACGGGTCGTGCAGGGCGCAGATGCGCTCCAGGTCGTCGGCCAGATGCGCGCCCCAATCCGGCTGGCCCTGGCTGAATGCCATTTCCTTCAGGTTGTGGGTGTGCGGCAGGTGGTCGACATAGGGCAGCATCGCGCCGAACATTTTCCGGTTGGCGCTGATCCCGCCGACCGAGATGCCGCCGAAGCCGATGCCGTGATAGCCGCGCTCACGCCCGACGAACCGCACCCGCTGCCCCTCGCCGCGCGCGCGGTGATAGGCCAGGGCGATTTTGAGAGCGGTATCCACGGCTTCCGAGCCGCTGTTGGCAAAGAACACCGACTCGAGCCCCTCGGGCGCCAGCGCCGCGACGCGCGAGGCCAGTTCGAACGCCGCCGGATGCCCCATCTGGAAGGTCGGCGCGAAATCCATGGTGGCGACCTGGGCCTGCACCGCCTCGACGATTTTCTTGCGGCCGTGGCCGGCATTGACACACCACAGCCCGGCCGAGGCGTCCAGGATCTGGCGTCCGTCCTTGGCGGTGTAGTACATGCCTTCGGCGCTCACCAGCAGGCGCGGCGCCTTCTTGAACGAGCGGTTGGCCGTGAAGGGCATGAACCAGGGGTCGAGGTCGTTGGTGTTGGCGTGCGCGATTGACGCAGCGGTAACAGTCTCGGCAACCATGGTTATCTCCTCTGGCCGAATCGGTTTAATTGAAACGGAAGCTATCACACGCTTCGCGCGGCCGGAACGGGTGCCGGGTGCGACAATCTCAGAGCCGGAACCCGCCGAATACCGGCACAATATCTAGATTTCCACAGATATCTGACCACCAAGGGTAGAGAAGGGCTGGCAAGCTTGCGCAGCATCTCGTAGCTTTGCGGCGTCAGGTCGCTAGATATAGCGGCCGTCCGCAAACCCTGGAGGTCACCGCGATGAGTTGGACAGACACTCAAGTCGCCGAGTTGCGCAAGCTTTGGTCGGAGCCGCACACGGCCGCACAGATCGGACGCAAGCTCGGGGTCTCCAAGAACGCGGTCATCGGCAAGGCCTACCGGCTGGGACTGCCGCCAAAACGGGGCGAGCGCCAGAAAGGCCCGCGCCTGGTCGCCACCAGCCCGGCGCTCTCCACGCCGCGCAGTTGCGCCTGGCCCGTCGGCGATCCGACCAAGGCGGATTTCCATTTCTGCGGATCGGCGGTCGTCCCCGGCCGACCCTACTGCGCCGAGCATTGCGCCGTCGCCTATACCCACTACCGCAACGAGGCGGAAGCAACTGCGGCGACGGAAAAGGCGGTGAAGGAGGCGGTCGCTTAGGCGACCGTTTTTTTTCGAGGCCCCTGCCCGTTCGAAGTCCTTGTCAGTGCTTGTCAGTCCGCCGCAGGTTCGAACCGTCGCAAGGTTGCAGGCCGACAAATCTGCTAGCAATACCGTCGTAGCAACCGTCTGTTCCCAGACAAAGGATATTGCGATGCGTACGATACTGGCAGCGGCCCTGGCGGGCCTTGTGCTTTCCGCCGGCGTTGCTCATGCGGGCGATCCGGACAAGGGCAAGTCCGTCTTCAACAAGTGCAAGTCGTGTCACATGATCGGGCCGAACGCGAAAACGCGCGTGGGTCCGGAACTGAACGGCATTGTCGGCCGACCGATGGGCTCGGTCGAGGGCTTTCACTATTCGAAGGAATTGAAGGAAATGGGCGAGGCCGGCGGCGTCTGGGACGCTGACAAGCTGAACGCCTATATCAAGAAACCGAAGGCCATGATTCCGCACGGGCGCATGCCGTTCCCCGGCCTGGCCAACGACCAGCAGCGCGACGACCTGGTCGCCTATCTGAAGCAGTTCGCCGCGGACGGTTCGCAGGCGCAATAGCCTTCCACCGTCGGCCGGCGCATTCCGGCAGAGGCCCGAGAGCGGCGCCCGATCCTTCCGGATCCGGCGCCGCTCTCCTTTGAAACGGCCCGAGTTTGAAACGGCCCGACGGCTTAACCCTCGCCCTTCTTGGCGAGGGTTTCGACGGCGTGTTGCAAGGCCGCGATGCGCTCGCGCAGGTCGGCGATTTCTTCGCCCCCCTCCGCTTTCGGCGCAGGCGGCGGTTCCGGTGGCTTGGTGGCATTGCCGCCCGCGCCGGCACCGGGGCTGAACATGCGCACGGCCTGATCGAACAGGGCCAGTTGCTGGCGCTGCATCTCTTCCAGGGCCGGCGGCATCATTCCGCCGAAAGACGAGCTGACCTGGCGCTGCACCTCCTGCTGGTGCCGGGCATACCAGCCCATCGCCGTTTCGAGATATTGCGGCAGCGTCCAGCGCATATTGTCTTCGTACATGGCAATGATCTGACGCAGGAAGCTGATCGGCAGCAGGTTCTGGCCGCGACTTTCCTCCTCGACGATGATCTGGGTCAGCACGGAACGGGTCAGATCCTCATGCGTCTTGGCATCGATGACCCGGAAATTGATGTCCTCCTGCACCATCTTGCGCAAATCTTCGAGCGTCACGTAACTGCTGGTCGATGTGTTGTAGAGCCGCCGGTTGGCGTATTTCTTGATAATGACGTCATCCGATGCCGAATCGCTCTTCGGGCGTTTCTGGGGCATAAACATGGCCTCCTGGGTGCCGCTCGTCCGCAGAAGTGCATTGAGCATCTGCACAATTCTTCAATACCCGTCTTGGCCCCGCCCCTCAAGAGTGCCAAAAATCCATGCACCGCATTGCGCCCGCGGTCGCGATGGCGCAACTAGTTGAATCATGGCCGCCCGACCGACCGAACCGCCCCGTCCTCTCCGCGTTGGCCCACGCCCGCTGTGGCTGCATCTCGGCACTGCGGCAATGACATGGAGCAGCGCCGCCCTGCCGGCCGCGCTGTGGGTGAGTGCGCTGCGCGGCACCGATCCGGCGGTCGAATTGCCGACCATGATCGAACTTGCGACCAATCGCTACCAGCGTCTGGTCACCGGCATCGCCGCCTATCAGACCCACCCCTATCGCCGCATGGTCGCCGAGCCGCCGGTGCTCTGGCAGCGCGAGGGGCTGCGACTACTTGACTACGGCCATCCGGACAATCCGGCAGCGCCGCCGCTTCTGATCGTGCCCTCGCTGATCAACCGCCACTACATCCTGGACCTGCACGAAGACCAGAGCTTCGTCCGCTTCCTGGCCGATGCGGGCTATCGGCCGCTGCTGGTGGCGTGGGACGGGTTCACGCACTCCGCGACTCCGGTCACGGTCGAAGACTGCATCACGGCCAAGCTGGAACCCGCCCTGGCGGCGGTGCGGGCTGCGACCGGCCGCCCGGCCGTGCTGCTCGGCTATTGCCTGGGCGGGTTGTTGACGCTCGCGCTGGCCGGCCGGCGGCCCGAGGACGTGGCAGCCCTGGTGTTCATGGCAACGCCCTGGGACTTCCATGCCGGCCATTGCCGGCTGGCCCGGTCGGCGGGGCAGGCGCTGGCCCTGATCGAGCCGGTGCTGCAACTGATCGGACGGATGCCGGTCGATGCGGTGCAGACGCTGTTCTATGCCATCGACCCATTCCAGGTGATCGAGAAATTCCTGCGCTTTGCCGAAATCGACCCGGCCTCGACCGAGGCCACCCGCTTCGTGGCGCTGGAGGACTGGCTGAACGACGGCCTGCCGCTGGCCGCCCCGATTGCGCGCACGCTTTTGGGCGAATGGTACGGCCAGAACGCGCCCGCCCAGGGGCGCTGGTCGATCGAGGGGCGCACGGTAACGCCGGAGGCCCTGCCACACCCCGCCTTCGTCATGCTGCCCCGCCGCGACCGGATCGTGCCGCCCGCCAGCGCCGCCGCCCTGGCCGCCGTCCTGCCGCGGGCCGAATCGATCACCGTCGACGCGGGCCATATCGGCATGGTATCCAGTCGCAGGGCGCCGGATACGGCCTGGCAGCCGCTGCTGCACTGGTTGCAGAAGACCATTGCGACCGACGCCCGGTAGCGCGGCGAGTCGCGCATTGTGCACTGCAACATGATGCCGTACCGTCGAGGTCACCGTTCCACCGTCCCCGGGAGGGAGAAGTGCCTATGAGTACCGATGTCGTTATCGCCCATGCTGCCCGCACCCCGATTGGAACCTTCGGCGGCGGCCTGTCCTCGCTGGCTCCGGCCGAGCTTGGCACCATTGCCGTGAAGGAAGCGCTGTCGCGCGCCGGCGTCGCGCCGGAGGACGTGTCGGAGGTGATTCTCGGCCATGTGCTGACCGCCGGCCAGGGCCAGAACCCCGCCCGCCAGGCCTCGATCCGCGCCGGCCTGCCGGACATGGTGCCGGCCTACACCATCAACCATGTCTGCGGCTCCGGCCTGAAAGCGGTCGGGCTCGCCGCCCAGGCGATCCGCGCGGGCGACAGCAGCATCGTCGTCGCCGGCGGCCAGGAGAGCATGAGCCAGGCGCCGCATGCCACCTATCTGCGCACCGGCACCAAGATGGGCGACACGTCCATGGTCGACACCATGATCCGGGACGGCCTCTGGGATGCCTTCAACGGCTATCACATGGGCAACACCGCGGAGAACGTGGCCGAGAAATACCAGATCAGCCGCGAGGAGCAGGACGCCTTCGCGTGCGGCAGCCAGAACAAGGCGGAAGCGGCGATGAAAGCCGGCCGTTTCAACGACGAGATCGTGCCGGTCACCATCAAGACCCGCAAGGGCGAGACCGTCGTCGCCGCCGACGAGTTTCCGCGCCACGGCACCACCGTGGAGGCGCTCGCCAAGCTGCGCCCGGCCTTCACCAAGGATGGCTCGGTGACCGCCGGCAATGCCTCCGGCATCAATGACGGCGCCGCGGCGCTGGTGATGATGAGCGCGGCGGAGGCGGAAAAGCGCGGCGTGCAGGGGCTGGCCCGCATTGTCTCCTTCGCCCAGGCCGGCGTCGACCCGGCGTTGATGGGCACCGGCCCGATCCCCGCCACCCGCCGCGCGCTGGCGCTGGCCGGCTGGACGGCCGATGACCTGGACCTGATCGAAGCGAACGAGGCCTTCGCCGCCCAGGCGCTGGCGGTCGGCAAGGACCTGGGCTTCGACCCGGAGAAGCTGAACGTCAACGGCGGCGCCATCGCCCTCGGCCACCCGATCGGTGCCTCCGGCGCGCGCGTGCTGACCACGCTGCTGTTCGAGATGCAGAAGCGCGATGCCAAGAAAGGCCTCGCGACGCTGTGCATCGGCGGCGGCATGGGTGTGGCCATGTGCGTGGCGCGCGACTGATCCCGGCCCTATAGTGCGGTCGCATGAGTGACCGCACCTACCCTTCCCGCCCCTGGTCGGCGGTTGGCGTGGTCGTCTGGAAAGGCGACCACGTTTTGCTGATTCAACGCGGCAAGGAGCCCCGCCGCGGCGAATGGAGCATTCCCGGCGGCTCGCACGATCTGGGCGAGACCGTGCGTGAGGCCGCAGTGCGCGAGGTGATGGAGGAGACCGGCGTCACCATCCGCCTCGGCCCCATTGTCGACGTGATCGACACGATCCGCCGCGACAGCGCCGGGCGCATTCTGATCCACTTCACCCTGACCGACTTTGCCGCCACCTGGGTGGCGGGCGATGCGGTGGCCGGCGACGACGCCATGAACGCGGAGTTCGTGCCCTTTGAGGACGCCCTCCGCCGCCTGAACTGGAGCGAAACCGCCCGCGTCATCCGTGAATCCCGACGGTTGCTGGGGCTGGACTAGGGAGATTCCGCCATGGTCATGGGCATGCTCGACATCTGGAAGCGCGACCCGGACAGCCCGGACATCGTCGCGCTGCCGCCGGTGATCCATGCCGTGGGGTTTCTGGCGGGCTATGCCTGCAATATCTGGTGGGGCTGGAGCTTCGGCGTCGGCCGGGCGCTCGGCATCGGCTGGTTGCTGGTGGCCGCGGCCGGCCTGCTGGCGGTTTGGGCCGCCTGGTGCTTCCGCCGCGCCGGCACCAACATCCCGCCGCACCAACCGGCGACCGCCCTGGTGACCGACGGCCCCTACCGCGCGACGCGCAACCCGATGTATGTGGCGCTCGCCGTCGCCCAGATCGGCCTTGCCGGCGTTCTGGACGCGCCGGCGGTGCTGCTGGCGCTGGTCGTCATCGTCCCGCTGATGCACTGGGGCGTGGTGCTGCGCGAGGAAGCCTATATGGAAGCCAAGTTCGGCGAGGCGTATCGGGCCTACAAGCAGGCGACGAAGCGGTATGTTTGATAGCCGCGGCGTAGACTGGACCTTTCTCCACTCCCCTCCGTCCCAAACTTGATTTGGGACCCATGCCTGAGCGTTCCCCGCGGGCTCCAACTCTGTGATGGGCTCTCAGCCGGGGACCCCGGATCAAGTCCGGGGAAGCGAGGAAGGCGGTGCAGAGGTCCCAATTCTCGACCTTGGGCAGATTGCCCATGGTGGCGATCCCGGCCGCTTGGTTCCCTCTCCTCTCTCTCCCGCGCAGGCGGGAGCCCATGCCGGAGACGATCCCACAAAGTCCGGGCTTTGCCAGAAGCACTCAGGCATGGACCCCGGATCGCGTCCGGGGAAGCTAGGAAGGCGGTGCGGAGGGCCCAATTCTCGACCTTGGGCAGATTGCCCATGGTGGCGATCCCGGCACTTGGTTCCCTCCTCCCCTCTCTCCCGCGCAGGCGGGAGCCCATGCCGGAGACGACCCCGCAAAGTCCGGGCTTTCCGAGGTGCAGGCATGGACCCCGGATCACATCCGGGCAAGCGAGGGAGGCGCTGCAGAGGGTCGGAGGTTTCCCGCCTTCGGCATCATACCGGCGCTACAACCCCAACTGCGCCTTGGCGATGATGTTGTGCTGGATCTCGTTCGAACCGGAATAGATCGAGGTCTTGCGGAAGTGGAAATAGGCGGGTGAGGCGCCGTTGGCGTACTCGGCGCCGACCGGCGGCTCGTTCCAACCCTGGGTCAGGGCGCCGAACACATAGGGGTGCGCGTAATAGCCGAGCGCGTGCACCTTCAACTCGGTCAGGCGCTGTTGAATCTCGGTGTTGCGGATCTTGAACAGGTTCGCCTCGGTCCCGAGCGTCTGGCCGCCCAGTTCGCCGGCCCGGCTCACCCGGTCGATGGCGCGGAGGTTGAACGCCTCCAGCGTGCCGAGTTCCACCTCGATGCTGGCGACCTCGCGCGCGAAGGCCGCGTCTTCCAGCAGCGGCGCTGCGCCGCCAGAGCCCTCCAGGCTCGCGATGTGCTTCAGCTGGCGCAGCAGCGCCTTGTGCTGGCCAAGCGAGCCGCCGCCCATGCGCTCGTGCGCCAGCAGGTATTTGCCGATGCCCCAGCCCTCGTTCTCGACGCCGACCAGGTTTTCCACCGGCACGCGCACGTCGGTATAGAAGACCTGGTTGGTCTCGTGCAGGCCGTCCAGCAGGTAGATCGGCCGGATCTCGATGCCCGGCGTCTTCAGGTCGACCAGCAGGAACGAAATGCCCTGCTGCCGTTTCTCAAACTTGCCGGTGCGCACCAGCAGGAACACCCAGTCGGCCCAGTGCGCCTTGGTGGTCCAGATCTTCGAGCCGTTCACCACATAGTGGTCGCCATCGCGCACCGCCTCGGTCTTGAGGCTGGCGAGGTCGGAGCCGGCGCCCGGCTCGCTATAGCCCTGGCACCAGATCTTCTCGCCGGCCAGCATCGGCGGCAGGTGGGCGCGCTTCTGTTCCTCGGTGCCGTAGCGCATCAGCACCGGCCCGCACATGTTGATGCCGAACGAGACGATGCGCGGCGCGCCGGCGATGCCGCATTCCTCGTCGAAAATGTATTTCTGGGTCAGCGACCAGCCGGGACCGCCGTATTCCTTGGGCCAGTTCGGCGCGACCCAGCCCTGGCCCGCGAGGATTTTGTGCCATTCCAGCATGTCCGCGTATTGCTGCTCGACGCCATTCTCGACCTTGTAGCGCAGGCGGTCAGGGAGCCTCTCGCGCAGGAAGGTGCGGACGTGCTCGCGGAATTCGGCGTCTTCGGGGGCAAAGGCGAGGTCCATGGCGGTTCTCCTGTTATCCTCCGCTTCATCCTGAGTAGCCGGCGTATCGAAGGATCGGTTCTGGCATCCGGCGTCCCTCGATACGCGCCTGTGGCGCTACTCGGGATGAAAGGTGTTGGTGCTACAGCGCCGGCGCTTCCCTGATGCTCTTCGGCACGGCGCGCGGGATGTATTTGCCGTCCGACAGCGCGCCGTGGAACGCGCCGTCCTCGACCATCACCTTGCCGCGCAGCAGGGTCATGCAGGGCCAGGCGGTGACAGGGTGTCCCTCCCACGGGGTGTAGTCGGTCTCATGCAGGTTTTCGGCGCGGACGGTGCCGCGGACGCCCGGGTCCAGAACGCAGATATCGGCGTCGGAACCCGCCGCAATCGCGCCCTTCTGCGGGTACAGGCCCATGATCTTGGCCGCGTTGGTCGAGACCATGTCCACGAACCGCTCCAGCGAGTAGCCGCGCTTGGTCACGCATTGGTGGTACATGACGCCCACCCGCGGCTCGCAGCCGGCATTGCCGCCGGTGGTGTCGTCGATGCCGCTGCCGATGGTCTTCATGTTGAGATTGCAGCAGATCTCGTCGGTTGCCACGCAGTTGATCGCCCCGTCGAGCGTGCCGCGCCAGATCTCGTCCTGGTCCGCCTGGGTCTTCAGCGAAGGGTAGGTGTGGAACATCTGCCCGTTCGGGCGTTTGTAGTCCTCCTGCGTGTAGCACATGTACTGGTGCAGGCTTTCGCCATAGATCGCCTGCCCCTTCGCCCGCGCCTCGCGGATCGCCTTGACGCCTGTCCCAGCCGAGACGTGCATGAAATAGAGCGGGGTTCGCTCCGACTCCGCCAGGCGGATGACGCGGCGGAAGCTCAGATCCTCGGAGAGCTGGTTGTGCACCTCGGCCAGGTTGTGGAAGCTGGTGCGGCCCTCGCGGAACAACTTCTCGTACATGTGCATGACGATATCGTTGTCCTCGGCATGGATCACGCCCAGGCCGTTATTGGCGGTCAGGACCTTGAACAACTCCCAGAGATCGCCGAAATGCACCATCCGCCCCTGGCGCGACGGCGTGATGTTGGTGCTGAAAATCTTCACCGTCGGATAGCCGCCCTCCAGCAACGGCGGCAGCTCCGCCAGCGTCTCCGGCTCGATATCGCCCAGCAGCATCAGGTGATAGGCATAGTCGCAATAGCACTGATCGACCCATTGCCGGTCGCGCTCGGCGATCACCTGGGTCAGCGGTTTCGGGTCCATGCGCGCGGCGAAGTCGATGATGGTGGTGGTGCCGCCCCAGAGCGCCGCCCGGCTCACATCCTCCGGCGGCCCGCTGGTCACGGCCGAGCCATCCGGCAATGGCATGTGCCAGGCGCAATGCACGTGCGGGTCGATACCGCCCGGAATGACGATCTTGCCCGCAACATCCTTGACCCGCGCGGCCTGGTCGTCCGGAACCACGCCCGGCGCCGTAACGGCGGCGATCTGCTGACCCTTGATGGCCACGTCATAAACGCCGACACCCTGCGGTGTCACCGCGGTACCGCCACGAAGGATGAGATCGAACATGAGGCCTGACACTCCACCAGAAAAAGGACCGATGGGAGGGAAGTGTCGCGCGGCTGTGCGGTCAGCGCAAGACCGATCAGCCGGCCGGGGGGCGCGGTCGGTCGGGCTCCGCCTGCGCCACCTCGATCGGGATGGCGGCCAGCGTGGCGAAGACACGCTTGCGGCTGGCGAGCGGCCACCATTGGAACAGGAATATCTCGATGGGCCGCCACATGGCCACCCAACTGCAAATGAACAGGCCTTCCGACAGAATGCGGCCGACAATGCCCAGGTCCAGGCCCACCACGATCCGGCTGAGGGTCAGGCAGCCGATCAGAAACGCCAGCCCAATGGCCAGCGCCAGCCGCCCCTCGCGGAACAGGGCGCGGATGCGCCGGTCCATCGCCCAGCGCCGGTAGGCGAAATAGTGGTGGACCGCGGATTTCACCTGTTCCGCCGCCTCTTCCGAGGCGCCGGCGACGGTAAAGCGGAGCCGCACCGGGTGCTGGCGATGCAGTTCCTCGACGGCGCCGACCAGATAATCCTCGGCGCTGGCGTCGAGATCGCGGCTGCTGAACGGGGACGGGTCGAGCGTGTTGAACAGGCGGCTCAAATTGTCGAGCCGCACCTCGATCAGCGCCACACCGTCGACGATCCGGTAGGGAGGCTGTTCGACGGGCATGGCATCGGGCCCCTAGCGCGAACGCGCCGCCATGGGCCTCAAACCGCGACCGAGTGCCGGGCGGCGGCCTGTTGCAGATAGGTGTCGAACGCAGCGGCCACCACACGCACCAAGGGCTTGCCGGCGGGCGTCAGCGTCAGCCGGTCGCCGTCGACGACAATCAGCCCGTCCCGCGCCATGTCGGCCAGCGCCGCGTCGGCATCGGCGAGCGCGTCCGGCGGGGCACCGTAGCGGGCGCGGGCCGCGGCCAAGTCGATATGGCCCTGGCACATCAGTTCTTCGATCACATGGGCGCGCAACGGTTCGTCGCCGCGATAGGCGTGGCCCTTGCCGATCGGGAAGCGCCCCTCGCCCACCGCTCGCGCCCAGGCGCCGGTCTCGGCGATGTTCTGCACATAGCCGAACGGCGTCCGGCCGATGGAGGTGGCGCCGACGCCCAGCAGGGCGTTCGCCTGGTCGGTGGTATAGCCCTGGAAGTTCCGCCGCAGGCGCCCTGCCGCCGCCGCCACGGCCAGATCGTCCGCCGGCAGGGCGAAATGGTCCAGGCCGATGGCCTCGTAGCCGGCCGCAACCAGGGCTTCGGCCGCGGCCGTGGCTTGCTCGATGCGCGCCGTCGAGCCCGGTAGGGCGGCCTCGTCGATCAGGCGTTGCTTCTTGGCCATCCAAGGCACATGGGCATAGCCGAACAGCGCGATCCGGTCCGGACGCATGGCGACGCATTCGGCGATGGTTTGCAGCAGGCTCGCCGCGGTCTGGTGCGGCAGGCCGTAGATCAGGTCGAAATTGACACTGGCGACCCCGGCCGCCCGCAGCCCTTCGACCGCGCGGCGCACCATGTCCGGCGGCTGGATGCGATTGATCGCGGCCTGAACCTTGGGGTCGAACTCCTGCACGCCGAAACTGGCACGGGTGAAGCCCAGCCGGCCCACGGTTGCGATCATCTCATCGGAGAGCGTGCGCGGGTCGCCCTCCAGGGCGATCTCGGCGTCCTCGGCGAAGTCGAACCGGCGGCGCACCGTTGCCATCACCCGGGCGAGGTCGCTGGGCTCCAGCGCGGTCGGCGTGCCGCCGCCGAAATGCAGGTGCGAGATGCGGAAGCGCCCCGGCAGCCGTGCGGCCACCAGGTCGAGTTCGGCGATCAGGCTGTCGCAATAGCGGGCAATCGGCGCGGCGCGGGTCGCGAGCTTCATGTTGCAACCGCAATACCAGCAAAGCTGCCGGCAGAACGGCACGTGCAGATAGAGCGAGACCGGCTCGGTCGGGTCCAGGCGCTCCAGCCAGCCGGCATAGGTCTCCGCCCCCAGGTCGGGCCGAAAATGCGGCGCGGTCGGGTAGCTGGTATAGCGCGGCACGGCGCGCGCCGCGTATTGGGAAAGGACGCTGACCATATCTTTCACCTAGGCCGCCACGATGCCCTTGGCAAAGCGGCAAATTGGGCCATCGCGCGGCACGGCGGCGCCCCGGTCCGAATGCTTGCGCTTGCATGCCCGGCCCTGCCGCGCCAGTGTAGCGCCCCCGGTCGGCCGAGAAGCCGGGTTTGCCAAGAGGAATGCCATGACCGCCCCCACGCCCCGCACCGCTGCCGAGGCCTTTCTGCTCTGCCTGAAACAGGCGGGCGTCGATCATTTCTTCGCCAATCCCGGCACCGATTTCGCGCCCCTCATCGAGGGCTATGCCCATGGCGCGCTCCAGGGCTGGGACCTGCCCCGGCCCATCCCCTGCGCGCACGAGACGGTGGCCATGGGCATGGCCTATGGCGTCACCATGGTGACGGGCAAGCCGCAGGCGGTGATGCTGCACACCAATGTCGGCCTCGCCAACGGCATTATGGGTCTGCTGAACGCCTGTAGCGATCAGGTGCCGATGCTGCTGTTCTCCGGTCGCACGCCCCTGACCGAGGCCGGCCGCGACGGCCGCCGCGACGCCGGCATTCATTGGGGCCAGGAAATGCGCGACCAGGCCGGCATGGTGCGCGAGGCGACCAAGTGGGACTACGATGCCCGCTATGGCGACCAGATCCCCGCCCTTCTCGACCGGGCGCTGGCCATTGCCGAGAGCGCGCCGCAGGGGCCGGTCTATCTGTCGCTGGCGCGCGAGGTGCTGGGCGAAGCCTGGCCGGAGGGTCAGCCGCTGCCGAGGCGGCGCCTCTCCGCCGCCACCCTCACCCGTCCGGCGGCAAGCGCGGTCGAACAGGCCGCCGACAACCTGGCCAATGCGAAGCGGCCGCTGATTCTCTGCCAGCGCTCCGGCACCGATGCGGCCGCCTGGCAGGCGCTGGTCGGGTTGGCGGAGGCCTTCGCCCTGCCCGTCGGCGAGCATTGGAGCATCCGGCCGAGTTTCCCGACCAACCACCCCATGCATGCCGGCTTCGCCCCTTCAGCCGCCGTCGCCGCGGCCGATGCGATCCTGGTGATCGACAGCATGGTGCCCTGGATCCCCGCCCACACGGACCTGGCCGACGATTGCCGGGTGATCCAACTGGGCGCCGACCCGCTGGTCTCGAAAATTCCGGTGCGCGGCTACCCCAGCGACCTGTCGCTGGCCGGCGATGTGGCGCTGACCCTGGCCGACCTGCACGCCGCCCTCGCCGACCGGCTGGCGCCGAACAGCGCCGCCGTCGTCGCCCGCAGGGAGACGCTCACCGCCGCCCACGCCAAGGCGCGGCAGGCGGTGATGGCCATTGCCGAGAGCGGCGGCGGCTCGCCCATGCACCCGTTTTACGCCACGCTCTGCATCAACAGGGCGTTCGGACCGGAGGCGACCTATGTCTCGGAACTGGCACTGAACCCGGCGGCGGTCGACATCCAGCGGCCCGGCCAGTATCTGAGCCACGCCATGTCCGGCGGCCTGGGCTGGGGCGTGCCGGCGGGAATGGGGGTCCAGCTCGCCAAGCCGGGCGAGGCGGTGGTCGCCTGCGTCGGCGATGGCAGCCACATGTTCGCCAACCCCGTGGCGGCCCATCAGATCGCCGAGGCGCTGGACCTGCCGCTGCTGATCTGCGTCTTCAACAATGGCATCTGGAATGCGGTGCGCCGGGCGGCGCTCAACATGTATCCGGACGGCGACGCGTCGAAGGCGAACGTCATGCCGCTGACCTCGCTTCGCCCCTCGCCGGACTTCGCAGCCATCGCCAAGGCCAGCCGCGCCCACGGCGAGCAGGTGCTGGACGGCCAGGACCTCCCGGCGGCCCTGGAGCGCGCCAAGGCCGCGATGAAAGCCGGTCAGCCGGCGTTGCTCGATATCGCCGTGCGCCTGCCATAGGGCGCGAGACGGCAAAAGGGGCCGCACCGCAGGCAGTGCGCCCCCTCATTGCCCCCGGTTGCCCCCAACCTTCGGCTGCTGCCGATTTTTGCCCCCGGGTTGGGTATGGTTGTAAGCGAACCGGTGCGGCGAAACATCGCCCAATTGGGTGAAAAATCGCATTTTCCGCATATTTCGACACGGTTTTGTCAACGATTGTTCATCTTCGGCCGGAAGCCGCCGTGAATCCGTCGCGCGTCTGGCTCAGACCACCTTGCCTACCAGCGCGCCGATTCCCGCGGTGGCCGCCATGGCCAGCACGCCCCAGAGGGTCACCCGCACGGCCGCCTTCAGCGGACTGGCGCCGCCGGCCCAGGCCGAGACCGCGCCCAGCGAAGCCAGGCTGGCGAGAGACGCCACCGCCACCACCGGAATGGCGCTCGTCATCGGCGCAATCGCCACGGCGGCGAGCGGCAGGACCGCGCCGATGGAAAAGGTCGCGGCCGAGGTCAGGGCCGCCTGGATCGGCCGAAAGGTGATGATCTCGGAAATGCCGAGTTCATCGCGTGCATGGGCGCCCAAGGCGTCGTGATCCATCAACTGGGCCGACACCTCGCGCGCAAGACCGATCTCCACACCGCGCGCGGCATAGATTTGCGCCAGCTCCTCCAGCTCGGCCTGCGGCGCGGTTTCCAGGGCGGTCCGTTCGGTTTCCAGGTCCGCCCGCTCCGTATCCGACTGCGAGCTGACGGAGACATACTCGCCGGCCGCCATCGACATGGCGCCGGCAACCAGCCCCGCAACGCCGGCGATCAGGATCGTTGCCCGGTCTGGCTCTGCCGCGGCCACGCCGACGATGAGGCTGGCGGTCGAGACGATGCCGTCATTGGCCCCCAGCACCGCCGCCCGCAGCCAGCCGACCCGATGCACGAAATGGTGTTCGCGCTCCAACGCATGATGTGCCACGGCTAACATTCCTTGGATCTTCGCGCGGACGACCGGCCCTGTCGCAGAACGGCCTGACGAGCGAATAGAAGGATAGGCCACCGAAGCCAAGGCGGTGAATGCGCCGGGCGACCAAAGGCGGAGACGGGCGTCAGGCGGGGACAAACTCCATCAGCACGCCACAGGCATCGGCCGGCCGCACCCGCAAGCCGCCATCCGCCAGTGGCTCCGCCGCGATGCCCTGGCGTTTCAGGTGTGCGGCTGTCGCCGCCGGATCCGAAACCGCAATCCGCATCGCATACCAGCGCGGCAGCGGCCCCACCGGAAGCTCGGCACCCGGATGCAGGCGGGCGAACGCCTCGGGCTGCACCGCGTCGATCCGGCCTTTCGGCAGTGCGACGGTCAGGCCATGGTCGGCCGGCTGCACCCGGTCGGCGCCATAGACCTTTGCCAGCCCCGCACGCGTCGCGTCCAGATCGCTGACAATCGCCGTCACCGACGCGAGCGCGACGGCGCCGTTGGCGTGGCTGAGCCAGGCCGGCGTGCGCATCAGGTCGGGCGTGCGATGGCAGCAGAAAAAGGTCCAGATGCCGGCCGTCTGCTCCTTCGGGATCATGACATTGTGGAAGGTCACCATGCCCTTCGGCTCGTCCTGCGGCCGCTCCAGCAGGATCGGCCCCTGAATTTCCAGGCCGCGTTCGGTCAGTTCGGCCGCAATTCGGTCGGCATCCGCGGTCCCGTTGGCCAGGCGCTGAAACCCCTCGCCGCGGGTGGCCAGAAACTCCTTGAAACCGAAGTCCGGGAGTTCCGGCTGGTTCATGCCCAGCAGTTCCAGATAGGTGCCCGGAAACATGATGCAGTAGTTTGCGGTGGCCCGGTTTTGGTGGTCGCCCATGGGCACATGGGTGAAGCCCAGGCGCTCGTAAACGGCGCGCGCGGCCTCCAGGTCCTTGACCGCGATGACAGCATGATCGAGCCCGAGAATCGCTTGGCTCATGACGGGTTTCTCCCCATAATATAGGCTTGTCTTTGGAGTTTAGGCGAGTCGATGGCCCGCAGCAAACCGGCTTTGGGAATGAAACGCAACGCGCTGCGCCGCCTGGTGTTGCGGATCGTCGGATTCGTGATGGTTTGTGCCGGCCTGGCCTCACTGCCCTTCCCGATTCCGTTCGGCCTGCTGTCGATTGCGGTCGGCCTCGTGCTGCTGATCGGCAACAGCGACTGGGTGGCGGGTCAGGTGCGCAACGCCCGGGCGCGCTCGCCCCGGTTTCACCGCAGCATGCGCCGCGCCGGCCGCCGCCTGCCCCGGCGGCTGCACCGCGTTCTCGCCGCGACCGACCCCCGCCACCCGCCCCGACGTCAGGTAGGCCTATGACCACACGCACGCTTCCGAAAACCGACCGCTATTTCGTCGCCAACGCTTCCATTCCGGCCGAGCCGGTGAAGGCGCTGGAGGGCATGCCCGAAAGCCAGGGCGGACACCATCTCTCGATCAAGCCGCTGATGGTCGGCCAGGACATGGTGTTCCTGGAGGCCCATCGCGAAAAGGGCCTGATCGACCCCGAACACGCCCACCCCGATCACGAGTCGATCTGTTATCTGGTCAAAGGCAAGGTGCGCGTCGTCATCGCCGGCGAGGAGTTCATCGCCAATCCGGGCGACACCTGGATCCACCCGGCCGGCGTGCCCCACTATCACGAGGCATTGGAAGACTCGGTGCAGATCGAAATCAAGTCGCCGCCGAAGAAAACATGGACCTGAAACCCTACACCGTTCACAGCCAGCCGGCCGACCTGCACTCGCTGCCGACGGCACAACCGTTGGTCGAGGCGCGGGATGTCAGCATTCGCTATGGCGGCACCATGGTGCTGGAGCACGTCGATCTGGCGGTGCGCAGCGGCGAGGTCGTCACCCTGATCGGCCCGAATGGCAGCGGCAAGACCACCCTCATTCGCCTGCTGGGCGGTCTGGTCACGCCGGACAGTGGCAGCGTGCGGCGGCGGGACGGCCTGCGCATCGGCTACGTGCCGCAAAAGGCCAAGATCCGCACCAGCCTGCCGCTCTCGGTCGCCCGCTTCCTGGCGCTGGGCGGCAAGACCGACCGGGCGGCCGTCGAGGCCGCGCTGGCCGAGGTCGGGGCCGAGGGGCTGCGCAAGGCCTCGATCCACGGGCTTTCGGGCGGCGAGTTCCAGCGGGTGGCCCTGGCCCGTGCCTTGCTGCGCCGGCCGGACCTGCTGCTGCTGGACGAGCCGGCCCAGGGTGTGGACCTGATCGGCCAGGCCCAGCTCTACCAGCTCATCGACCGGCTGCGGCGCGAACGCGGGCTGGGCGTGGTGCTGTCGTCGCACGACCTGCACCTGGTCATGGCGGCGACCGACCGCGTCGTGTGCCTGAATGGCCATGTGTGCTGTGTCGGCACGCCGGCGAGCGTTGCCAGCGACCCGGCCTTTCGCCGCCTGTTCGGCGATGCGGCGGCGGCGCTGGCGGTCTACCGGCACGACCCGACCCACGATCATGCCCACGATCATGCCCATGACCACGCGCATGACCATGAGTGCGGGCACGATCACGCGCCGGACCGGCACGACCGCCCGCACGGCTGACCCCCCTTTCCTCCGATCTCGGACATCCCGACCCGTGTTCGATACCTTCTTTCTCTACGCGCTTGCGGCCGGCATCGGCGTCGCACTGGTGGCGGCCCCGCTCGGCTGCTTCGTGGTCTGGCGCGGGTTGGCCTTTTTCGGCGACGCGCTGGCCCATTCCGCCCTGCTGGGGCTCGCCTTCGGCATCGCCCTGGGCATTGCGCCCGGAATAGCGGTTCTGAGCTTCGCCGTGGTGTTTGCCCTGGTGCTGGCACTATTGGAACGCTGGGGCCGGCTCGCCAGCGACACATTGCTGGGCATCCTCGCTCCCAGCCTGCTGGCGGCGGGCATGGTGGCAGCCAGCGTGCTGCCGGGCGTCCGGCTGGACCTGGTCGGCGCGCTGTTCGGCGACGTGCTCGCGGTGGGCACGGCGGATCTCGCCTGGATCTATGGCGGCGGGTTGATCGTCCTTGCGGCTCTGGCCTGGCTCTGGCGGCCGCTGATCGCGGCCACGACCGACGCGGAACTGGCCGCGGTCGAGGGCGTACCGATCGCCCGCCTGAACCTGGCGCTATTGCTGCTGCTGGCCCTGACGGTGGCGCTGGCGGTCAAGGTGGTCGGCGTGTTGCTGATCGGTGCGTTGCTGGTGATCCCTGCCGCGGCCGCCCGCACCGTCGCCCGTTCGCCGGAGGCCATGGCGGCCATTGCCGCCGGCATCGGCGCCACCGCGGTCGCCCTGGGCCTGCTCGCGTCCTTCCTCTGGGACGCGCCCGCCGGCCCGGCCATCGTCCTGGCCGCGACACTGCTGTTCGCCGTGAGCCTCGCTGCCGGCCGCCAAGTGCAGCCGGCCTAGGCCGCCAGCGCCCGCTCGACCCAGTCGAGCCGGTCCTGACCCCAGAACAATTCGCCGTCGACGACATAGGACGGGATGCCGAACACGTCGCGCTTCAGGGCGTCTTCGGTGTTCTGCAGGAATTCGTCCTCGGTCAGCGGGTCCTGTGCCGCCTGCACCAGGATATCGCCCGGCAAGCCCGCCTCGTTGGCGATGGCTTCCAGTTCGCGCCAGTCGTTGATGTTGCGATCCTCTGCCCACACCGCCTGCGGCAGGGCGAACACCAGCTTGCCCGTGTCCATGCCGAGCCGGTCGCAGGCGACCGTCATCAGCGCGGCGCGGCGCTGGCTCACCGGGTAGAATTGCGGCTTTTCCGACAGCGGCAGGCGATAGAATTCCGCCCAGCGCTGCATTTCGCGCTTGCCGTATTTGCGGTGCAGTTCGCTGCGCGCCGGCGCCTCTTCCTCGCCCAGCAGGCGGATCATCATCTCGCGCAGGTCGACGGGCCAGTAGCGGATGCGCGCGCCCGCCTTCTCCGCAATCGCCTCCAGCCGGTGCTGGGAGAGATAAACCCAGGGGGAGTTCAGGCAGAAATAATAGTCGATTTTCTTGTCGCTCATGGGCGCGATCCTCCGGCAGCCTATTTCGATTGCAGCAGAACGACGATGCCGACCGCGATCAGGATGACACCGAACGTCTCCGCCTTGTTCGGGCGTTCCTTGAAGATGAAGTAGGACGAGGCGAATGTGAAGATCAGCTCGATCTGCCCCAGCGAGCGCACATAGGCGACGCTCTGGATCGTCATCGCCGTGAACCAGCAGACCGAGCCCAGCACGCCGGCGAGGCCCACCAGGCTGGCCGGCCGCCAGGCCCGCGCCACCGCCAGCGTCTGACCCGGCTCTTTCCAGCGCATATAGGCGAGCATGATGATGGTCTGGAAGATCGTGGCCCACATCAGGGTGAAGCCGGCCTGCATCAAAAACCCGTCCGGCCCGCCGCCGATGGCCAGCGACCCGCCGCGATAGCCGACGGCGGAGACGCCGAACAGCGCGCCGCTCAACAGGCCGATCAGCGCCGTGCGCGAGAAGGTGGCGGCCACCAGCGAGCCCGCCGTCAGGGCGGTATGGGCCACCGAAATCATCACCACGCCGGCAAAGCCGATGATGATGGCGACACCGGCCCCCATCGACAGCGGATCGCCCAGAATGACGAAGCCGAACACGGCTGCCTGGATGGCCTCGGTCTTGGAATAGGCGGTCCCGACCGCGAAGTTGCGCAGGCCGAACAGGTAGACCAGCAGGAAGGTCGCCAGGATCTGCGTCAGGCCGCCCAGCACCACATAGCCGGCGAACGTGGCATTCGGCTCCGGCCAGGGCAGGTGAAAGACATAGTGCAGGATCAGCACATAGGCGATGGCCACCGGCATGCCGAAACCGAAGCGCACAAACGTGGCGCCGGTCGTGGACAGGCGGCCCTTGAGGTGCTTCTGGATCGCAGAACGCACATTCTGCAGGAAGGCGGCCCCGATGGTGACCGGCACCCAAAGTTCGAACATTGCGGGAAAACTTATCGGAAGGATGGAACAGGAACCCGCAGTCTAGGCGGAGCGCCGCGTCGCACCAACCGGAATCCGCCGATTTCGCTGGCGTTTCCCTATTTGGCTCCGGGTCCCAGGACTGCGATCAGCAGGGACAGGGTCACCACGCTGCCAACCGTGGTCAGCAACACGGCGCTGCCGCACCGCTGCACATACACCTCATACCGGCGGGCCAGCAGGAACGGATTGACCCCGATCGGCAGGCCGGCCAGCAGGATCAGGAGCGCGAGCGTGTCGCCGCGCAGGCCGACCGCGAAATAGCCGATACCGCCGGCGATGGCGGGGTAGAGCGCCAGCTTGAACGCCGTCATCCAGACGGCCTCGACCAGGTCGCCGGCCAGCCGAAACTGCGAGAGCGTGGCACCCAACGCCACCAGGGCCACCGGCGCGGCCGCCGCGGCGAGCAGGTCGATCATGCGCGCCGCCGGGCCGGGAATCGGCCAACCGACGGCGCCCCAGGCCAAGCCCGCCGCCATACCGATCAGGATCGGGTTACGCACCAATCCCTTCAGGCCGTTCCACACCTGCCGCCCCGCGGAGCCGCCCGCGCCGCGCCCGAGTTCGATCAGCGTCGTGGTCAGCGAGTAGTATAACAGGCCGTTGATCGCGATCACCGACGACGTCAGCACCAGCCCCCAATCGCCGTAAAGCGCCTGGGCGAGCGGCAGGCCCAACATCACCGTGTTGGTGAAGACCCCGGTCATGCCGGCCATCGCCGCCTCGGGCAAGGGCCGGCGCCGCAGGCGCCAGAGCCAGAGTGTCAGGCCCAGATGCAGGCTGACGCCGGCGCCGAAAAACGCCAGCAGCAGATCGGGGGACAGAGCTTCCGAGCCAAAGATGCGGGTTCCGGCGCGAAACAGCAGGGCGGGAATGGCGCAGAAGAACACGAACTGCGTCAACCCTTTCGCCGCTTCCCCCGCCAGCACCGGCGTCCGCCCCAAACCATAACCAAGGACGATGAAGCCGAAAATCGGCAATACGGCGTTTACGATGACCACGTTCTTCCACCATGACCTGCGGGGTCGGAAACCGATATTCCAACGGGCCGAGCATCTTACCGGTTGTCGAATGAGGCGAAACCGCAGTCGTGGTTCGGCGGCCCGTGTCCGGGGTTCCCGACAGGGTCAACGCCGTATGGGACGCCCTCACGCATGGGACCCGGCCGGCGCTGCGAAGAGTGCGCTTGAGAAAGCCGCAAATGGTCAGGTGCCAGCCGGCGCGCGAGCGGCCGCCACCCGCAACCGTCAGCCTCACCTCATGCCGGGCCGGACCAACGCCCGCTTTTCGCCGGCGTCCTCACGCAGGTAGTCGCGGGCCAGCGGGTTGACGACGTCACTCAGCGGCGCGGCCTGGCGCGAGCGCCGCGTTTGCGTTTCCGGCGGCGTGCCATAGTCCGTGGTGCGCTGGGCCGGCGCACGACCCAGGCGGCGGATGACGTGTTCCATCTGCTGCGGCGGCCATTCCTCGCCGTGCACCGCTCCCGCCGCCCGAGTAATGCTCTCGTTCATGAGCGTGCCGCCCAGATCGTTGGCGCCGGCGGCCAGCGCCGCTGCGACACCGCCCTCGCCCATCTTGACCCAGCTTGTCTGGATGCTGCCGAAATGCGGGTGCAGGGCCAGACGGGCCACCGCGTGCATCAGCACCGCCTCGCGGAAGGTCGGGCCGGGGCGGGCGCGGCCCTTCAGATACAACGGCGCCTCGTGCGCGACGAAGGGCAAGGGCACGAACTCGGTAAAGCCGCCGGTCTCCGCCTGCAGGTCGCGCAGGCGCAGCAGATGGCGCGCCCAGTGCTCCGGCCGCTCCACATGGCCGTACATGATGGTGGCCGTGGTCTTGAAGCCGACCGCGTGCGCGGCGCGCATGCCATCGAGCCAGAGCTGGGTGGTGAGCTTGTCAGGGCAGAGAATGCGGCGGACCTCGTCGTCCAGCAGTTCCGCGGCCGTGCCGGGCAGCGTGTCGAGCCCGGCTTCTTTCAGGTCCCAGAGATAGTCTTGCAGCGGCCGGCCCAGCGTCTCCGCCCCCTGGAACACCTCCAGCGGCGAGAAGGCGTGCACGTGCATGTGCGGCACCGCGGCTTTCACGGCCCGGCAGATGTCCAGATAGGTCTGGCCGGTATAGGCCGGGTGAATGCCGCCCTGCATGCAGACCTCGGTCGCGCCGCGTTCCCAGGCTTCGACGGTGCGGCGCTGGATCTCGTCCAGCGGCACCACATAGGGGTCGCCGCGCAGGTTCTCGGTCAGCTTGCCCTTGGAGAAGGCGCAGAACTGGCATTTGAAATAACAGACATTGGTGTAGTTGATGTTGCGGTTGACCACATAGGTCACGGTCTCGCCCGACACCTGCCGGCGCAGCCGGTCGGCGGCCTGGGCGACCGCACCGAAGTCCGGGCCGCGGGCCTGAAACAGGGTGACGATCTCGGCCTCGCTCAGCCCCTCGCCGGCAAAGGGCTTGGCGAGGATGCGCGCCACCTCCGGCGAGGCGGTCTGGTCTTCCGCCAGCCAGCGGAGGTCGGCTTCGGGCGGGTCGCCGGGCGCGCCGGTCGACCAGGTGTCGGTGCGGGCGAGGCCATCGGCATCGACCGCGTGCAACACGGCCTTCAACAGCTTGCGGTCGACCCACGCCTCCGACCGCTGGGCATAGTGCGGATAGACGGTCAGGCGCTCGACCAGGTGCTTGCCGGCGGCGGCGGTGTCGGCGGCCAGTTTGTCCAGATGCGGCCAGGGCGCCTCCGGATTGACGAAGTCGGGGGTCAGCGGCGACACCCCGCCCCAGTCGTTGATGCCGGCGTCGACGATGGGTTGCAGCCCTTCCGGCGAGAGGTTCGGCGGCGCCTGCACGCTCATCTCCGGCCCGAAAATCAGGCGGGCGACGGCAATGGTCCACAACAAATCGTCCAGCGAGGGCTCCGGCGCGGCATGCATCTTGGTGTCGGGCTTGGCGCGGAAATTCTGGACGATGATTTCCTGGATATGGCCGAATTCCTCGTGGATCGCGCGGATGGCCAGAAGGGAGTCGATCCGCTCGGCCCGCGTTTCGCCGATGCCGATGAGGATGCCGGTGGTGAACGGCACCTTCGCCTCGCCCGCGGCGCGCAGGGTGGCGATGCGGGCGGCCGGCTGTTTGTCGGGCGAGCCGTAGTGCGGCATGCCCTTTTCGGTCAGGCGCTCCGACAGGCTCTCGACCATGATGCCCATGGAGGCGGCGACCGGGCGGAGCGCCGCGATCTGTTCGGCCGTCATCACGCCGGGGTTGAGGTGGGGAATCAGGCCGGTTTGCGCGAACACCGCCTCGGCGCAGGCGCGCAGATAGTCGAGGGTGGAGGCAAAACCCATGCGCTCCAGCTCCTCGCGCGCGACGCGATAGCGGGCCTCCGGCTGGTCGCCCAGGGTGAAGAGCGCCTCCTTGCAGCCCATTTCCGCGCCTCGGGCAGCGACCGCGACCACCTCGTCCACGGTCATGAAGGCCTTGGTCAGATTGCGCGGCGCCTGGGCGAAGGTGCAGTAATGGCAGACATCGCGGCAGAGATGCGTGAGCGGGATGAACACCTTGCGGCTGTAGGTGACGAGCGGGCCGAAACCCCGGTCGCGCAAATGCGCCGCCGCCTCGGTCAGAAGGGTAAGGTCATAGCAATCGGCGAGCGCGCGGGCCTGGGCATCGTCAAGGCGGGCGCCGTCCCGGGCGCGGGCCACGATTGGGGAAAACATGGGGCGTGTCCACTGGCGTTTCTTCGACCGAGCGCCTCGCGCTCACGCATTTGCTCGCGGGCTCTGATCCAGGCCCGCCCCGGCGCCACTCCCCGGGGCCGCATCGCGGCTCAAGGCATCACTATGCCGGAGAAGCAGGGGCCACGTCAAATACCGGCGCATCCAACCCGGCGCATCGGCTGCCGTCCGTGTCGCGCATCGGTCGCGGAGGCGATGCCTCGCCCTGCATCGCCTCCCAAGCCTCCGGAGTCAGGCCTATTCGGTTTTGGTCTTGCGCCGGATCAACGCTCCCAGGCCGACCATGCCGACCCCGAGCAGCGCCACCATGTTCGGTTCCCCAACCGGCGTCTGGTGTTGAATGACGACATTGTCCAGGCCCCACGACTCGTCCGCCAGAGACTGCAATGGCGTGTAGGACCAGGCAAAGGTGTGCATGCCGGCGGTCAGATCCGGAATCTGGAATGCGATGTCGTAGACAGCCGAAGCATGCCCCTGTTGGCCCAGCGGCCCGACCGCCCCGAGAAAGTCGACGCTCAACCCCGCGGGCGCAATATAGACCTGCTGCGCGTTGCCGACGCCGAACGTGCCGGACAGCAGGGTGACGCCGTCAACGGCAACGCTCAACGTATCCGTGCAGCATATCAAGCCATCCAGGGTATCGAACCCCAGCAGTCGAAACCCCAGCGTGACACCGGCGATATTCACCCCGGGAGCCCACCCCAGGCTCACGCCGGAAACATTCACATGGTTGTTGAGCGGGCCCAGATATCCGTCCGTAACGCCGGTATAATCCCATCCGGTCTGTTGCGGCGCGAAGACATCCAGGAAATCCACCGTCGCTCTGGCGGCCCCGGCCCACGCGACCGCCAACGCCGCGGCCGCAACCGCGCTTACCGATTTGCGCAACTTCATTCTGCCTCTCCTGTTTTGCCACTTGGTTTGTGGCATATGGACAATTCCAGAACCTTCGATTGCGCCACCTTCGGCCCGCAACGACGGCTTCCGGAACTGTCCATCTTTAGATCCGCGCCAACATTCCGAGAAACAGAAAAAACCCGCGAATACCCGCGCATCTTATCGCAGAGACAAGTAGATAACTTGTATATTTATACAAGTCGATTAGTGGTTTTTACCTAACAAGTCGGTCATACTGACTTATTCCCTCCACTGCCGCCCGGAGCACCACGACTCGAATGGGTGCGGGCTTATGCCGGTGAGGGTCGGCGTGACCGCGCCTCAGCCAAAAGCGCGCGTCCAAATCGGAGAGGCGCCGCCCACCGCGGACAAACCGGGCACCGCCCTATCGGTCCGGCTCGCTCTCCCCCCGGCGCTGATCGGGATGCAGCGCCTTCCCCAGGATGTGCTGGTCGCGGTGGATGACATGTGCGCCTTGGCCGACGATCAACGGGTCCGGCTCCGTCACCACATGGTGGTCCTTACCCTCATAATCCAAAGCATTGAGAAAATGCTGCATACAGTTGAGACGCGCTCGCTTTTTGTCATCCGACTTGATGATGGTCCAGGGCGCGTCGGCGGTGTCGGTGTAAAAGAACATCGCTTCCTTCGCCTCGGTGTAGTCCTCCCACCGCTCCAGGCTGGCGAGGTCGATCGGGCTCAGCTTCCACTGTTTCAACGGGTCGGTCCCGCGGGCCGCGAACCGCCGGCGTTGTTCCTGCTGCGTCACGGAAAACCAGTATTTGAACAAGAGGATGCCGGAGCGCACGAACATCTGTTCCAGCAACGGCGTCTGGCGCATGAATTCCAGATATTCGTGCGGAGAGCAAAAGCCCATCACCCGCTCGACCCCGGCCCGGTTGTACCAGGACCGGTCGAACAGGACCATTTCGCCAGCGGTCGGCAGATGTGCGATATACCGCTGGAAGAACCACTGTCCGCGTTCCACGTCCGAGGGCTTTTCCAGCGCCACCACCGTCGCTCCGCGCGGATTCAGATGCTCCATGAAGCGTTTGATCGTGCCGCCCTTGCCCGCCGCGTCCCGGCCTTCGAACAGGATGACGATGCGCTGGTCGGTTTCCTTGATCCAGCGTTGCGCCTTCAGGAGTTCTACCTGCAACGCCGCCTTGCGGCGCTCGTATACGTTGCGGCGCATCTTGCTGGTGTAAGGGTATTCGCCCGTCTCAAAGCTTTGGCGGATGGCCTCCGGATCGTGGCGGAGTTCCAGCGACCGGGCCACATGCGGTTCCGCCATCGGCGCGTCCGACGCGGCGTCGGCGCCGGTGGGAGCGGTTCCGTCCGAATTCTCTGCAAATTCCGATGGCATATCGACTCCTTCCGGTTCAGCCAACCGGCTCGATCCGCCGGATTCAAACCGGTTGCCCCCCCAGGGCCGGCGGGGTTCTGGAATACCGAACAGTTTTGACACGCTACAAATACCGTCGTTGGCTGTAAATGGTTATTCCACCGTGACGGCGGGCGCACGCAATCCTGCCGCCGGAGGATCGAACGCCAGAAGACATCATGGCCATCAACTTGGCGTAATGCAAAACCCGGCAACGATAACCAATCCGGCTCTGCAAAACCGCCTGTCGAGGTGAGAATTACAATTATCCAAAACTTACCAACCAACAGGATAATAGGACTTTTCAGGTATTGGAGATTGTTCATACCATACAAAATCATACCTTAGAATCACACTGACTATGCTTGGCTCCGACCTCAACGACCTCATCGTAGCGATCTACGACACCATCCAAAATCAAAGCCTGTGGCCGGAAGTGCTGACCCGGTTCGCCGATGCGATCGGCGCGCGCGGCTGTATCGTCTCCGAGATCGAAGGCCTGGGAGACGCCCGTCGGATTGTCACCCCCTATGTCTGCACCCGATATAGCCAGGAGCAGATACAACGCTACCTGGACTCCTTCGCCCATTATGAGTTCCTGGATCAGGCCCGGTACGAACACCTGTCGAAAATCACGGATGCAATCGACCTGATCGATCAGACCACACTGGCCGGCGATCAACTGGACGAGTTCCTGGCCCGCCCCAGCGTCCAGCGCATGCAGGCCATCGGCGTGGTGGAGCGCGCGGGCTGCCTGCTCGACAAGGATAACACGTTGCAGGCGCGGTTTTCCGTCCATTTCGGCAAGGAGGGCCCCGGGCTGACCGCCGAAGTGCGGGCGAAGATGGCCATTCTGCTGCCACACCTTGCCAAGGCGATCGAACTCGGTCGCGCCTCGCGCCAGCTGGCCCGCACCAATCGACACTTGCTGAAGGCCATGGACCGGCTGCGCATGGGCGTCTGCTTGCTGGACCGGTTCGGCCGGATCGAGGCCATGAACGGAGAATTCGGGCGGCAGGTCGACGCCTATCCGACCTACACGATCGACGGGAACAAGCGGCTGACCACGTTGGACAACGCCGCGCAGAAGCATCTGAACGACCTGCTTTCGGATGTGATGATGCACGGCAGGTTCGGCGCGCGCCCGCGCAAGGAAGCGCTGACCTTCGCCAAGTTCCAGGCCGAAGTGGTCGGCTCCACCACCATCGGGGCGCTCTGCATCGAGGTGGCGCCGTTGCATCGCCTGGACGAGGCGGGAACGCGCGCGTTCGACGGCGCGGTGATTTTCAGCCTGGATACGACCCGGCCGGTGCCGTTCGACCTGGAATCGATGCGCCGGCGTTTCGGCCTGACGAAAGCCGAAACCACGACCCTGTCGATGATCGGCGAAGGGCTGAGCAACAACGAAATCGCCGACCGCCGCTCGCGCTCGCCCCAGACCATCAACACCCAGGTCAAATCCGTACTCAGCAAAACCGAAACGTCGAACCGCACCCAGCTGGTCCGGCTGATGTCCTGTTTTGGCGCCGACTACCTGCTTCCGGCCGACGACGCGAACCTCGTCGCGAAACCGGTTGAGGATCGCTGACCCGGCCCCTCAAAACCCGGGCGGCAACGCGACCCCGCTGGCCTGCAACTGGCCCGCCAGCGCCTGTTTCAGCCGGTCGAGCCCCGACTGATCCGCGGCCTCGCAGCGGGCGACCAGCACGTCCTGGGTGTTGGAGGCGCGCAGCAGCCACCAGCCATCGGCCGTGTTGACCCGCACACCGTCGGTGGCGTCGACATCGGCACCCTCGGCTTTCAGGCGCTCGTGCACCTCGGCCGGCACGACGAATTTGCGGTCCTCGGCGCAGGTGAAGCGCAGTTCCGGCGTGTTCACCACCGCCGGCAGCGTGCGGCGGAAATCCGCCAGGGTCTGCCCGCCGCCGGCCAGCACGCCCAGGGTGCGCACGGCCACGTAAAGGGCGTCGTCATAGCCGTAATAGCGGTCGGCATAGAAGATATGACCGCTCATCTCGCCGGCGAGCGGCGCCCCCACCTCGGCCATCTTGGCTTTGATGAGCGAATGGCCGGTGCGGTACATCAACGGTTGCCCGCCCGCCGCCGCGACGGCGTCGAACAGCACCTGGCTGGCCTTGACGTCGGCGATGACGGTCGCGCCCGGATGGCGGGAGAGCACGTCCCGCGCCAGCAGCACCAGCAACTGGTCCGCCCACAGCACCTCGCCCTCGCCGTCGATGACGCCGATCCGGTCGCCATCGCCGTCGAAGGCGATGCCGAGTTCCGCGCCGGCCTGCTTCACCGCGGCCTGGAGTTGCTCCAGCGTTTCCGGCAGGGTCGGGTCGGGGTGATGCGCGGGAAAGGTGCCGTCCACCGGCGCATTCAGCACCGTGTGTCGGCCCGGAAGCCGGGCAACCAGGGCCTCGACCGAGGGGCCGGCAGCACCGTTGCCGCAATCCCAGACAACGGTCAGCGGGCGGCCGGGCGTGAAATCTTCCAGCATCCGGTCGACATAGGCCTGCTGGATGTCGGCACTGCTGACGGCGCCCGCACCCGTTGCGAACGCACCGGCGGCGGCGATGCGGCCGATTTCCTGAATATCCTCCCCGTAGAACGGCTTCTTCAGCAACGTCATCTTGAAGCCGTTGTAATCGGGCGGGTTGTGGCTGCCGGTGATCTGGATACCGCCGTCGACCGCCAGGTGATAACCGGCGAAATACAGCATCGGCGTCGGCCCGAGCCCGACGCGCACCACGTCGACGCCGCCGGCGGCCAGTCCCTCGACCACGGCATCGGCCATGGCCGGCGAGGACAGGCGGCCGTCATAGCCGACCGCGATGCGGGTGGCGCCGCGCGCTCGCGCGACCGTGGCAAACGCCTGGCCGATGGCGCGAGCGTCGGTCGTGTGCAGGGTGTCGCCGACAACGCCGCGAATGTCGTACTCGCGCAGAATGGTCGGGTTGAATGCGTGCTGCATGGTGGGCCCTCAACCGGCGGTCTGCGGTTCGGCGGCATAGCCGCGGCCGATGCCGTAATAGGTAAAGCCGGCGGCGCGCATCTCCGCCGGGTCATACAGATTGCGCATGTCGACCATCACCGGCGCCTTCATCAGCGCCTTGACCCGCTCGACGGGCAGGCTGCGGAACTGCCGCCATTCGGTGACGATGGCAACGCAGTCGGCGCCGGAGAGCGCGTCGTCCGGGTCGCGGGCATAGTACGGACCGTCGCCCAGCTCCGCCTTGCCGGTGGCCATGCCTTCCGGATCGAAGGCACGGACGGCGATGCCGGCCTTCAGCAGTTCCGGCACGATCACCAGCGCCGGGGATTCGCGCATGTCGTCGGTCTCGGGCTTGAAGGTCAGGCCGAGGACGGCGACCGTCTTGCCCCGTGCGGCCGCCCGCCCGCCGAGGGCGGCGACCACCCGCTCGGCCATGGCGAATTTGCGCTTGTCGTTGATATCGGACACGGTCTCGATGATGCGCAACGGCGTGCCATAGGCGTGGCGGGCGGTGTGGGCCAGTTCGGCGGTGTCTTTCGGGAAGCACGAGCCGCCATAGCCGGGCCCCGGCGCCAGAAAGCGCGGGCCGATGCGGTCGTCCATGCCGATGCCCCTGGCGACCTGCTGCACGTCGGCGCCGGCCTTCTCGCACAGATCGGCCATCTCGTTGATGAAGGTGATCTTGGTGGCGAGGAAACCGTTGGCGGCGTATTTGATCAATTCCGCCGTGACCAGATCGGTGTAGAGCACCGGCACGCCCCGGGACGAAAGCGGCTGGTAGAGCCGGTCCATCGCCGCCTTGGCACGCTCGCTCTCGCAGCCGACGATGACGCGGTCGGGGTTCAGGAAATCCTCCAGCGCCGCGCCTTCGCGCAGGAATTCCGGGTTCGAGACCAGGTCCCACTCGGCGCCTGCCGGGGCGTTGCGGGCCAGCACCTCCCGGATCCTGCGGTTGGTGCCGACCGGCACGGTCGATTTGGTGACGACCACCGTTTCCCCCTGCAGGGACCGGGCGATCTGCTCGGCCGCGCCAAACACATAGCGCAGGTCGGCGGAACCATCGGCGCTTTCCGGCGTGCCGACGGCGATGAAGACCAGATCCGCCTCCGGCACCTCCATGGCCAGGTCATCGGTGAAATGCAGGCGGCCGGCGGCGGTCAGGCGAACCACCATTTCCCGCAGCCCCGGCTCGAAAATCGGGATCTCGCCTTGCCGAAGGGCCCGGATGCGCTGGGGATTGACGTCGACGCAGGTCACGTCGAAGCCGAACTCGGCAAAGCATGTCCCCGTCACCAGGCCGACATAGCCGGCCCCGATCATGACAATGTTCATCACTCTCGCCTTTCTTTTTGCTGCCGGGCTTCGCATGGCCCCCGCCTTTGGCCATAGGCCCCTAAGACCGACGCCCGGCACTTCGCCTATTTTGCGCTATCGGCGCCTAACCACCGTTAAAATAGGGAGCGATCACGGCACGCACATCCTCCCTCAGGTCCGGCCGTTGCAGGGCGTAGGCGATATTGGCTTCCAGATAGCCCACCTTGTCGCCGCAATCGAAACGCCGGCCCTCGATGCGGACGCCGTGGAACGGATGACTGCCGACCATCAGCGCCATGGCATCGGTGAGTTGGATCTCACCGCCGGCGCCGACGGTCTGCTGTTCCAGCAGGTCCATCACCTCCGGGTCGAGAACATAGCGGCCGATAATGGCGAGGGTCGACGGCGCGTCCTCCGGCGCCGGCTTTTCCACCAGGCCCTTGACCGTGGCGAGGCGGCCGTCGTCGTGGGCGACGTCGAGCACGCCATAGCGGCGGGTGTGTTCCCGCTCCACGTCCATGACGGCGACGACATTGCCGCCCTTTTCGTCATGCACTGCGATCAACTGTTGCAGGCAGGGGGAATTCGACTGCACCACATCGTCCGGCAGCAGCACCGCAAACGGCTCGTTTCCGACCAGGTTCTTGGCGGTCCACACCGCATGGCCGAGGCCGCGCGGCTCCATCTGCCGCACATAGGCGACGGCGCCCGGCGGCAGCATCATGCCGCGCACGGTGTCGAGCGCCGCGCCGTTATTGCGCCGCTCCAGCAGGGTATCGAGTTCGAAACTGTAGTCGAAATGGTCCTCGATCGCGTGCTTGCCGCGGCCGGTGACGAAGATGAAGCGCTCGATGCCCGCTGCCCGCGCCTCCTCCACCGCGTATTGAATGACCGGCTTATCGACCACCGGCAGCATCTCTTTCGGCATCGCCTTGGTGGCGGGCAGAAAGCGGGTGCCGAGACCGCCAACGGGAAACACCGCGGTACGCACTTTTTGCGGCATGGAGGCTCCTTCGCACGAAGCGAGACGGTTGCGGGCGCGGCCTATACCGCCGATCCCGGTTTCTACCAATGCGGTCAATCGTCAATGCTGGCCTAACCGTCCTGCGACCCCAGCAGCAAGTCTTTGGCTTCATTGATCTTTGCCGCCAAATACGGACTGCCACCCTTATCAGGATGTGCGTGTTGCATCAACCGTCGGTAGGCCTTGCGAATCGCTTCCGCATCGGCGTCGGGCTCCAGCCCCAGGATCTGGAACGCCTCCTCGCGGGTCATGCCGGCGTCGGGCGGCGGCTCGCCGGCACTGGACGAGCCATGGCCGGCGCCCTCGCGCCAGGCGGCACCCAGGGTGCGATCCAGATAGGCTTCCAGCAGGCGCGCGCCATGATCGTCGTTGGCGGCCATCCAACGATAGAGATCGACCAACAGCACGGCGTCCAGGTCGGAGAGACGCCTGCCCTCGAACGGGCCAGCCAGCACCGTCCCGTCCATCTCGCCCGTGTCGTGATCCAGTTCCATGGCGAGCGAGTCGGTCGAGACGTTGGAACTCTGGCCGCCGCTCGGCCCCTGTCCGGCTTTCCAGATATTGCGCAACGACCGGGCGCGCATCAGCCAGGGGATCAGCGCCGGCGCCATCATCAGCGCCCAGGCCTCCCGCCCCAACACGACAAAGGTGATCATCAGGGCCACCACCAGCACGAAAGCGATGGCCTTGAGAATGCCGGATATCTGCGCCGGGTTCGCCTGCACATACCAGCGGCCGATCAGCCAGAAGCCGAACAGCAGGACGATTCCGAGAAAGAAATAGACGACCATAGCCCCAGTTCCGCCCTAGCGCCGCGGCAGCGCCTTCATGGCCGCCGCAAGGCGTTTGACGCCCGCGGCGTTGCCGCCGGAATAGTCCGCCAGCGCCTTGTGCCCGCCGGCAGCGAACACGGCCACCGCGCGCAGCAACTCCGCCAGTTGTGCGGCACTGCCCTCGTCGAACGGGCAATAGGCACCGCCGGTCAGCTTGGCGATTTGCTGAAACGCGTTCGCGGCGAACGGGTTCGGGCCTTCCTGAAACATGAAGGCCGGAACGCCCGAAAGCCCGAGTTCACCGGCGCGATGGCACACCTGATCGATGTCCTCCTCGAACGCGTCGCCGACAAAGACCAGGGCGCCCACCTTTTGCCTGGCTGCCTCGTCCCGGGCGTGCCTCAACACCTTGCCGATCTGGGTCTGGCCGCCAAGACAGGTCACGCCGGTCATGGCCCGCAACAAGGCAGTGGAATCCGTATACCATTTCGAGGCCTTGCACTCGCCGAAGCCGCGATAGAACACCAGTTGGATGGCCAGATTGCCGACGCTCGCCGCCTCCTGGAACATCTCGGCCTGGAGGTGCATGGCGCGATCCCACGAGGGTTGCCGGGATGCGGTGGCGTCGAGCGCGAAGATCAACCGCCCCATCGCCCCGCTGGCCGGTTTCGGCGCAGTCCTAACCCTGGCGAGGAATGCATCCACCGCCGCGGATCGCACCGGCGAGGCCGGGGCCTTGCCGCGCGCTTTGTCGATATCCCGTGCCATGTCTCAGAATGTGGCGCGCAAACCGCCGGAAAGAAAGGGGCAATGGCGAAACCCCTGTCAATTCCGGGTGTTCGCCCCGATCTTTCCGAACGAGGGTGTTCAGGCGGCTGCCTTGGCGGCGCGGGCCAGCCGCGCCTCGCGATAGGCGATATAGGTGGCGCTGCCGAAGATGACGCTGCCGCCGATCCAGGCCCAGGCATCGGGGATTTCCTGCCAGACCAGGAAGCCGACCGCGCTGGCCCAAATCAGGCGGGTGAAATCGAGCGGCAGCACGGCGGTGGACTCCGCCTTGCGGAAGCTCTGGGCAAAAGACAGATGGCCGAGCGTACCGAGGCAGCCGATGGCGAACAGCCAGCCCAACTGCTCCCAACTGGGATTCTGCCAGACGAAAAAGGCGAAGACGCCGGTAATCGGGGTCAGGAACAGGCCCATATAGACCGTCAGCGTGGCACTGCTTTCGGTCTTGCTCATCGACTTGATGATGGCGATGGCCGTGCCCCAGGTCAGGGACGAGCAAATGATGAGAATCGTTCCCAGGTTCAGCTCCGCAAAACCGGGGCGCACCACCAGCAGCATGCCGCAAAAGCCCAGGGCCAGGGCGGTGATGCGGCGGATGCGCACGCGCTCGCCCAACACCAGGATGGCCAGCAGGGTGGCAAACAGCGGCGCCGAGAAACTCAGGGCCGTCGTCTGCGCGAGCGGGATCAGCGTCACGCCGGTGAAAAACGCCAGCATGCCGCTGGACTGGATCACGCCACGGGCGGCGTGCAGGTGCAGCTTGCGGGTCTTGAGCGGCCGCAGGCCCTGGCGCAGGAAAATCGGTGTCAGCGCCACCAAACCGAACAGGTTGCGGAAAAACGCCACCTCGAACGGCGGCAATGTCTCGCCGACATAGCGGATCATGCTTTGCATGCAAACGAAGCAGACGGTGGAAAACAGCATCAACACCATGCCCTGGGCAGTGCCGGACGAGCGGGCGAAGACGCCTTGCATGGCGGCCACAGCGGTCATGGATCACGATCCTGGAAGATGGGAGCCGCGCTTATATCGCATATCCGCCGGCAAAAGCCTTGCGAATTGTGCAAAGGCACCATGCACTTGCCGGGTTCGGAGCAGCGTAGCGCAGGGTATTTCCGGTTGCGGTCTTGGCGTCGCCCAAATCCTCGCGTAGGTCTAAACCATGGCTTACGCAACGCGCCGGGAGGCTTCCCATGCACGGCGACCGCCAATCCCTGTTGTCCTGGTATCGGGCCGTCAGGTCTCAAACCGAGGCGCTGGCGGCACCTCTTTCGCCGGAGGACCAGACCGTCCAGTCCATGCCCGATGTCTCGCCGACGAAATGGCACCGGGCACACACCACCTGGTTCTTCGAGACCTTCCTGCTGGGCGAATTCCAGCCGGGCTATGCGCCGGTCGACCCGGATTATGCCTTCCTGTTCAACTCCTATTACGAGCAGGCCGGGCCTCGCCATTCGCGGCCGCAGCGGGGCCTGATCACCCGGCCCGGAGCCGAGGCGGTCGGCGCCTACCGGGCCGCCGTCGACGAGCGTATGGCGCGCCTGATCGAAACTGCCTCCCCGGCCGACTGGCCGCGCATTGCCGAGCGCATCACCCTGGGCCTGCATCACGAAATGCAGCACCAGGAATTGCTGGTGATGGATATCAAGCACGTGCTGTCGTGCAACCCGACCGGGCCGGCTTATACGGCCCCGCCGGAGCCCGCCATCGGGGCGACCGCGTCGGAAAGCTGGGTCTATAACGAGGGCGGCATGGTCGAGATCGGCCATCGCGGCAACGGTTTCGCCTTCGACAACGAGGGGCCGCACCATCAGGTGTTTCTGCGCCCGTTTCGCCTCGCCTCCCGGCCGGAGACCTGCGGGGCCTGGCTGGAATTCATGGCCGACGGCGGCTACGGGCGGCCGGAACTGTGGCTGTCGGAAGGCTGGGCGACCGTGCAGGCCGAGGGCTGGCAGGCGCCGCTCTACTGGCGCGAGACCGATGCCGGCGGCTGGGAGCGGTTCACGCTGAACGGATGGCAGCCGGTCGATCCGCGCGCCCCGGTCTCGCACCTCAGCTATTTCGAGGCCGACGCCTATGCCCGCTGGACCGGCTTCCGCCTGCCGACCGAGGCGGAATGGGAGGTGGCGGTGAACGGCGCCCCCGTCGCGGGCCAGTTTCTGGAGAACGGGGCGATGGAACCGCGGCCGGCCCTGACCGATGCTCCGGACGCGCACGGCCTGCGCCAGGCCTGGGGCACGGTCTGGGAGTGGACCCAGAGCCATTACAGCCCCTATCCCGGCTATCGCACCCCGCCCGGCGCTATCGGCGAATACAACGGAAAATTTATGGTGAATCAAATGGTTCTGCGCGGCGGCTGCGCCTGGACGCCAAAAAATCAGATGCGGACCAGCTATCGCAACTTCTTCCCCGCGGGCACGCGCTGGCACTGTTCCGGCGTGCGTCTGGCCCAGGATGTGGAAGGGCCGCTGGTATGAGCGATCCGGTGAACGCGGGGGCAATCGACGCGGAAGCGCTGAAAGAGGTGCTGGCGGGCCTGAGCCTGCCGCAAAAGGTGCTATCGCCGAAATTCTTCTACGACGCGCACGGCTCCGAACTGTTCGAGCAGATCATGCGGTTGCCGGAATACTATCCGACCCGCACCGAACTGGGCATTTTGCGGGAACACGGGGCCGAAATCGGGCGTGCGATCGGGCCGGAGGCGGCGATCGTCGAATTCGGCGCCGGCAATGTCGAGAAAATCCGCCTGCTGCTGGACGTGCTGGAGCGCCCGCGCGCCTTCGTCCCCATCGACATCAGCGGCGAGCACCTGAACGAGGCGGTGGCGCCGCTGGCCGAGGCCTATCCGGGCCTGACCGTGCTGCCGGTCACCGGCGACTTCACCAAGCCGCTGGACCTGCCGGCGCATCCGGCCCTGGCGGGGGCCCGGCTGACCGGGTTCTTCCCGGGCTCCACCATCGGCAATTTTCTCCCCGACGAGGCGGAGGCCTTCCTGGCGACGGCGCGGCAGGTGCTGCGCGGCGGCGACATGCTGATCGGCGTCGACCTGGTCAAGGACGAGGGCGTGCTGAACCGGGCCTATAACGACGCGGCGGGCGTAACCGCGGCCTTCAACCTCAACATGCTGAACCATCTGAACCGCCTGGTCCGCGCGGATTTTGCGCCGGAGCGCTTCCGCCACCGCGCCTTCTACAATGCCGCGCTGGGGCGGATCGAGATGCATCTGGTGAGCCGGGCGGCGCAGACGGTCACGGTTGGCGGGCAGAAGTTCGGCTTTGCCGAGGGCGAGACCATCCACACCGAATGCTCGCACAAATACACGCTGGCGGGCTTCGCCGCGCTGGCGGCACGGGCCGGATGGCAGACAGCGCGGACGTGGTGCGATGCAAAGGAATGGTTCAGCCTGCATCTGCTGAAAGTCGCGTAAACACCGCACCCCCGAGGCGGCGGAGCCGCTTCGGCCGGCCAGTATGAGAGCGCCTTACCGGGGGCGGATCATGCGGGTTTGGCTGCGGCTGCCGCCGGCCCAGAGGGGAAGAAGGGTCATTTTCACCCCGGCGCCGCCGGTCTCGATCGGCGTGATGGCGGCAGGCTCGGCCGCCACCGGCGATTGGCGGGAAACCGCGGCGATGCCGGGGATATCCGCCCCGGCGGCTTCGAACAGAAACGTCTGGATCTCCGGCAGGCCCCAGCCGCCTTTGGCGAGCGTTCCCAGGAGTTCGGGCGGGATCAGCACCACCTGCTCGCCCGGTTCGCGTGCGCGGCCGCTGCTGGCCACCGCGGCGGCGGCGATCATGGCGGCGGCGACGGGGGTCAGCACCGCCTCCGGCGTGTCGCGAGCGTCGAGCGGAAGCACCTCCATCGTGCCGGAGACGCCGAACACCGTGACCGCACTCGCGCCTTCCGGCAGGCCGCGACGCACCGCTAGGGACGGCAGCAAGCCCCCCTCTCCCTCGGCAAAGCAAAAGCCGTATTTGCCCGGCTGGCCCATGGTCGCCATGTCGCCGACGCCCTCGACCGCGCCGCCGATCAGGCGGGTCACCAGCGCCAGCGCCCGGCCGATGCAGGCATTGGCGCGATTGCCGGGTCCGAGGCAGTTGGTGCCGGCATTCAGCCCCAACGTGCGGGCGAGCGGCCCGCTCACCATCACCGCCACCGCCGGCGTGCCGGTCGTGGTCAGCAGGCCCAGCAGGTTGAACTCATCGGCAAGACAGGCCTCGGCGGCGGTCAGCACGACCGGCAGTTCCGCCGGCACGCAGCCGGCCAGAACGCAGCAATAGCCCACCGACGCCGGCGTCAGGTCGCCGAACAGCGGCGGCATGAGGCCAAAGGAGCGGTCCGGCTCGGCCGTGCCCGCCACCATCGCGTCTAGGCGGCGCGCGGTCGGCGGAACCTGCGGCAGGCCGTCGGCAAGGCCGCGCTCGGCCAGGTCCGCCTGCACGGCGTCCCACGCCGCGTCCTCGCGGTAGAGCGGGAATGGGCCGTCGCGCTCGACAATGCTCATGGATGGCTCACCGGCTCGCAATCCGGACGGAGCAGGCCTCGGTGAAGCCGAAGGTCGGCAGAAATGCCGAATGCTTGCCGGGGCCGCCGGCCACCACGACCTGAATGCCGGCCGGCGAACCGGCGAGATAGTACAGGTCGTTGACCGGAAACTGCTCCCGCTCCTCGTAATTGCGACGGTTGTCCTCGGAGACGCGGGAATAGTGCACGGCGGAAAGTTCGTAGAGCTTTTCCTGCACCGCCTCGACGCTCCAGCCGTCGCGTTTCAGGGTGGCGGCGTGCTCCGGGCCGAAGGCGATCATGAAGGGCGCCTTGCCGTAGATATTGTTCGAGCCGGTCTGCGAGATCGTGCCCGCCACCGTCTGCAAAATGCCGAGGCCGGTGGTCGAACCGTGGTCGTTGATGTTGTGCGGCGGCTCGGTCGGCAGGGCGGTGACGACGCTATCGCCGGCGTCGAAGCCGCGGCGGACGTGATAGGGCGCCCACGGGCTCTCCTCCTGGTTCTCGCCGAAGCAGAAGGCGTATTTGGCGGGCGAGCCCTGGGTGGCGCGGTCCATGGTGCCGGGCTTGCCGCCGCCGACATTCAGCACGGTGAGTTGCACCGCCCGGCCGATGCCCGCATTGGCGCGGGTGCCCTGGCCGAAGCAATTGCTGGAGCAGTTGATGCCGAGTTCATGCCGCAGCGGGCCGTTGACCATCAGCATGGGCGAGCACGGATGCGTCGTCGCCAGCGTGCCGTGCAGGTTGTATTCGGGTTTCAGGATCGCCCGAACGGCCGCCACCACCACCGGAAAATACTCGGGCTTGCAGCCGGCCATGACGGCGTTGGCGGCGATGGTTTGCAGCGTCGGCAGCACCTGGCGCGGAGTCATCGGCGGAAACGGCTCGTTGTCGCCGCGACAGGTCTCGACGAAGCGGGCGACCTTTTCCTCGGTCGGCGGCACGAGCGGCAGGCCGTCGCTCCAGCCCTGTTCGATGGCGTAGTCGTTGAACGCATCCACGTCCATGTCGCCGAGGTCCAGGACCTCCTGTTCTGCCGGATCGCTCATCGGCGTCTTACCTTTTCCGTTTGACTTGCAGACACACTCATTGCGGGCCGTTCTTAGCCACGAACAGCTCCGACCTCTCATCCCGAGTAGCGCGAAGCGCGTATCGAGGGGCGCCCCTTCGATACGGCCCTGAAGGGCCTACTCAGGGTGAATGGCATGGCGCGCGGATTCCGTGGCCAGAGTTGGAGGCCAGGAGGAACCGCCACGCCAGCCAGCGCGCCGCCTCAGGCGGCGACGGCCAGTTTCAGGGCACCGAACGCCGTTTCGATCCGCTCGCGCAGTTCGGCCTCGTTCAGACCGCCGACCGGATGCTTGACGATCAGCAGCTTCGGGTCGGCCTTGCGGGCCTTCGCCTGGGCACGGACCAGCGGCAGGAAGGTCTCGGTGACGACGATAAAGGTTTCAACGCCTTGGGATTCCAGGGTCGTACTGTCATGGAAACTCCACGACGAGCACGACCCTCAATCGGCCAAGGCGAGAATCGCGCCCTTGTAGTTTTTGGCGACGTGCTCGATCAGGTCCGCCGGCGCCGGCTTGGCGGCGCTGTCCTTGTAGAAATAGTCGACATTGTCGACCGGCCGGAACTCACCCATCAGCCTGCGTACGCCTTCGAGCAGCGCCTGCGCATTGGCCTTGGAGTTCGAGATGATGGCGATGGGGTCGCTGAGCCAGTCCGTCGGCGCGGCAACGGCTTTGGCCGCTGCGACCGAGGCGGGCTGCAACCCGAACGCGGGGTTGACGATCTTCAAAGAGAGACCTCCCTGGCAGAATTGCGGCTGCGGCACCGGGCCGGCATCCGCCCGCAAGAACGGTACGCCCCGGTCGGGGATCGGTCAAACCCTACCGTGCGCGGACGCATGCCCCGGTCGCTCATGCGCACCGAAGCCGGCGGAGGCTTGTGACAGGCACGACGGGCGGTCAAACTAACTCCAATCGAGTCGACCAAACTCCAATTGAACGATGTCTCCAGCGTCTATTTGAATGGCCCCCCAAACCAACCGCAAGCCCGAGGCGCAATATGCCGATCGAACACATCCATCCGATGCTGGTCCATTTCCCGATTGTGCTGGCGCTGCTCGCGCTGGCGTTCGACCTCTGGTGGTTTGCCTTTGGCCGCAATGACAGCCAGGGGTTGATCCGGTTGCAGACCGGCACGGTCGTCATGACGCTCGGCGGTATCGCTGCGGTGGTCGCATTCGTGTTCGGCGACATGGCTTATGACATCGCGGTCGGCAAAGGGGTCGCCACCGCCGTTCTGGAAACGCACGAGGGCTGGGGCACGACCACGGCCATCGTCTTTGCCGCGGTGGCCGCGGTGCGGCTGGTGTTGTGGCGGACCGGGATCGACCGGCAGCCGGCGGGCGCGCTGGTTGCCATTGCCGCGACGGCGGTCGTGGCGGTTATGGTCGTCGTCACGGCCTATTTCGGCGGTCATTTGGTCTATGACCTGGGGATCAACGTCACCGGCGCGATGAAATAGCCGCAAACCGTCCGTGTTTGGCACGGACGGCGGTGGGGCGGTGTTCGCGAGAGCGACCGGTCCCGGCGCACCGCTCCGCGGCGGCCGGGACGTGCCTCAGTCGGCGTCCGCCAGCACGCGGATGGGAGTGTCTGCCGCAATGTCCGGCGCGTCTGCCGCGGGGCGGCCGTATTCCTCGCGCTCGGCCGCGTCGATCACCCGGCCCAGAACCGCATGCAGCGCCCGGGCCGACTCCAGCGTCAGTTCCACGGCGCCGCGGGCACCGGGCCCACGGGTGTGGTTGACGAAGTCGATGAGGATCGCGTCCTCCAGCATGGCATAGCGGGCATGGTCGAAGGCCACCACCGCATGGGTCAGCGGAAACCAGGCGGTGCCGTTCTTGGCCATGCCCTCCGCTTGCGCGATCTCGACGATGGACGTGCACATGGCCCCTACCCCGCCAGGCGCTGGCCGAAAAAGGCGAAGATCTTCTCCCAGCCGTCCAGCGCCTGCTCCACCCGGTACATGGGGCGGTGGTAGTAGAAGAAGCCGTGGCCGGCGCCGTCATAGCGATGGAAGTCGTAATCCTTGCCGTGCTTTTTCAACTCGGCCTCGTGCTGGTCGACCTGTTCGGGGCTGGGCGAACGGTCCTCGTTGCCGAAAATCCCGAGGATCGGACAGGACAGGGTCTTGGTCATGTCGATCGGCGGCACCGGCTGTTTCGCCGGACGGTCGTCCTCCGCCTGCACGACGCGGCCGCCCCAAAGCTCGACCACCGCGTCGATGCTGTCGGTGTTGCAGGCATAAAGGAACGCCTGGCGCCCGCCGGAGCAGGAGCCGATCACGCCGATCTTGCCGTTGCAATAGGGCTGGGCCTTGAGCCACTGGACCGCGCCCTCGGTATCGCCGATCACCTGGTCGTCGGCGACGCCGCCCTCGGCCCGGGCCTTGGCGGCCACGTCGTCCGCATGGCCCTCGCCGATGCGGTGGTAGAGATTGTGGCTGATCGCGGCATAGCCGTGATGGGCGAATTTGCGCGTCATCTCGCGGTAGAACTCGCCCCAGCCGGGCAGGTGGTGGATCAGGACGACGCCGGGGAACGGCCCCGCCCCCATCGGCCGGGCGGTGTAGGCGGAGATCATCTCGCCCTTGTGGCCTTGGACCGAGACCGACTCCGCAATCATGCTTTCATACGCCATCGGATGTTCCTTTCCCTGGTGACTGTCGCGTGCATACGACCTGGCCGCGACTCTATCACGAGGAGCCGCCTCCCTGCCAAGCGGCCTTGCTTGCGGCAACGGCGTGGCGCATCCTTTCGGGCAACCCCCTCCCGCACTCGTCCGACCTGCCTCATGCGCTCCGACCCAATCGAACGCCGCTTCCAGGGAAGCGCCGCAACCCTCGCCTATTTCGAGTGGGAGGGCACGGACGGTGCCCCGACACTGTTGCTGGCCCACGCCACCGGCTTCCACGCCCGCGTCTGGGACCGGCTGGTGCGCGAATTGCCGGCAGACTGGCGCGTGCTGGCGGTGGACCTGCGCGGGCACGGGCGATCCTCCAAGGACGGACCGTTCGACCGGTGGGAGTATTATGGCCAGGATCTGGTGGAACTGGCGGATCATCTGGCGCTGGAGGGCGTGCTCGCGTCCGGTCACTCCATGGGCGGCTGGGCGGTCTGTTATGCGGCGCTGGAGCGGCCGCGCGCCTTCCGCCGCCTGGTGCTGATCGACCCGACCATGAACTCGCCCGAGTTTTACGGCACCGACCGCTATCCGGGCATGAAGGGACCGGAAGACCATCCGGCCTCGCGTCGCCGCAACGCATGGGCCGACTGGCAGGCGCTCCATGACCGGCTGAAGGACCGAAAACCCTATTCGCTCTGGCAGGCCGCGGTGCTGGAGGATTATTGCCGCTATGGCGTGCTGCCGGCGCCCTCCGGCGACGGCTTTGTCCTCGCCTGCCCGCCGCTGGTCGAGGCCTCGGTCTATATGAACAGTTGGCGGGCCTATCTGCATCCGCGCCTGAAGGAGATCGAAGCCCCGGTCACCATCCTGCGCGCCAAGCGACGGGAATTGCCCCGCCTCGGCAACACCGATTATTCCGGCTCTCCCACCTGGGAGCGGTTGTGGGAGCTGTTCCGAAAGGCCGAGGATATCCACCTGCCGGAATTCACCCACTTCCTGCCGATGCAGGATCCGAAACGGATCGCAGGCTATATCGCGGCGGCCGGAAGCACCTGAGGCCTCCCCGCTCGACCTCCTTCCGGTCGGCGCACCCTTTGTCGCGCGGCCGGCCTTCCCCGAAACAACCGCAAGGATACGGTACCACGCGACAAATGGACTGGTCGGGCGCACTGGCGATGCACTGAGAAACCTCGCATAAAGGCTCCGGTGGCTATAAATGTATGGTCGGATCGAACCGCGCCAGAGAGCCGAAACCGCACAATGCGTCTGCTGACCCTGACCACGCTGTACCCCAACGCGGCCATGCCAACGCATGCGATGTTCGTGGAGAACCGCCTGCGCCGCATCCTGGCGACGGGGCGCGTGTCCGCCAAGGTTGTGGCACCGGTGCCGTGGTTTCCGCTCCACTGGAAGATGTTCGGCGAATATGCCCGCTTTGCCGCCGTTCCGCGGACCGAGGAACGACACGGCATCGCCATCACCCACCCGCGCTTTCTGACCATTCCGCGCCGACCGACCTGGCAGCCCGCCGCCTATTTTCGCGCGGCCCTGGCGGAAGTGGAGCGCCTGCAACGCAGCGGCTGGGATTTCGATGTGATCGACTGCCACTACCTCTATCCCGACGGCGTCGCGGCGGCGCGGCTGGGCCGGGAGTTGGGCAAGCCGGTGGTGGTCTCGTGCCGGGGGACGGACGTGAACCTGATCGCCACCCTCCCCGGCCCGGCCGAGCAAATCCGCAAGGTGCTGCCGGATATCGACCGCCTCATCACCGTCTCCGCCGCGCTCGGCGAACGGGCCAAGGCGCTGGGGGTGCCGGCCGAACGAATCGCGGTGCTGCGCAACGGTGTCGACGACCAGGTGTTCCAACCGGTCGACGGCTCCGCGTGGCGGTTGCGGGCCGGCGATGCCGCCACCGTCATCGTCTCGGTCGGCAATCTGATTTCGGCGAAAGGCCATGATCTGGTCATCCGCGCGCTGACCGATCTGCCCGGCATCCACCTGCTGATCGCCGGCAAGGGGCCGGAACACGGCGCGCTGGCGGCACTGGCGGCCGAACTGGGCCTTGCCGACCGCGTCCATCTGGTCGGCACCATGCCGCAGGAAGAGTTGAAGGCGCTCTACAGCGCCGCGGATGCCCTGGTCCTGGCCTCCGAACGGGAGGGCTGGCCGAACGTGCTGTTGGAGGCTATGGCTTGCGGCACGCCCGTGGTGGCAACGAATGTCGGCGGCATTCCCGAGATCGTGACCGAGCCCGTGGCCGGCCGGATCGTGGCGGATCGCTCGGCCACGGCCATTGCCTCGGGTCTGCGGGATCTGCTGGCGGATCGGCCCGACCCGGCCGCGGTGCGGGCTTATGCCCAGCGCTATTCCTGGGACGACACGATTGCGCGGCAGGTTGCGTTGTACGAAGAGGTTGCAGCCGCGGCGCAATAGGCTCCGGGGGGCAGAGGATAAGGACGAATGATGCCTGAGCGTATCGCAGTGATCGGCTTGGGGTATGTGGGCCTGCCCGTGGCACTGGCCTTTGCCCGCAGCTTCCCCGGCACGATCGGCTTCGACATCGACCGCAGCAGGGTGGCGGCCCTGCAACAGGGGGATGACTGGACCGGCGAGTGCGAGCCGGAAGTGCTGGAGCAATCCGCCCTGACCTTCAGCGCCGACCCGGCGGACCTGCGGGACGCGACCTTCTTCATCGTCGCCGTGCCCACGCCCATCGACGCCAACAACCAGCCGGATCTGCGGGCGGTGCAGGGCGCGAGCCGCACCGTGGCCGCCGCCCTGAAGCCGGGCGACGTGGTGGTCTACGAATCGACCGTCTATCCCGGCGTCACCGAGGAAGTGTGCGGCCCGATCCTGGCGGAGGTGTCCGGGCTGGAGGTTGGCAAGGACTTTCATCTCGGCTACTCGCCGGAGCGGATCAACCCCGGCGACAAGCTGCACACGATCGAGAAAATCACCAAGGTCGTCTCCGGCGACGACGCGGCGACGCTGGAGCGGGTCGCCACCGCCTATGGCACCGTCATCGAGGCCGGGGTGCATCGCGCCGCCTCGATCAGGGTGGCGGAGGCGGCGAAGGTGATCGAGAACACCCAGCGCGACCTCAACATCGCCCTGATGAACGAGCTGGCCCTGATCTTCGATCGGCTCGCCATCCCGACGCGGGACGTGCTGGCGGCGGCCGGCACCAAGTGGAATTTCCTGCCCTTCACGCCGGGCCTGGTGGGCGGACATTGCATCGGCGTCGACCCCTACTACCTGACGGCCAAGGCGCAGGCGGTCGGCTATCATCCGGAGGTGATCCTGGCGGGCCGGCGCATCAACGACAGCATGGCCACCTATGTGGGTCAGCGCATGGTGAAACTGCTGGCCGGCCAGGGCAACGGCGTCAAGGACGCCCGCGTCGGCATTCTGGGCCTGACCTTCAAGGAAAACGTGCCCGACCTGCGCAACTCGAAAGTGCCCGGCATCGTCGCCGAATTGCGGGATTTCCACGTGGAGGTGCTGGTGCATGACCCGATGGCCGATGCCGAAGAAGCCCACCACGAATTCGGCCTGTCGCTGGCGCCGCTGGAGGCGTTCCGCGACCTGGACGGGCTGGTGATCGCCGTGGCGCACAGGGCCTATCGCGACCGGCCCGTGGCCGACCTGACCGGCATGGTCAAACCCGGCGGCGTGGTCGTCGACGTCAAATCCCTGCTGCGCGCAGAGGATGTTCCCGACGGCATGGCCTATTGGAGCCTTTAGGAGAAGCGCAAGCATGCTGGAAGCGACCCCGAGCGACGGCGTCCACCTCGTCACCGGCACCGCCGGCTTTATCGGCTTCCACCTGGCCGAGCGGTTGTTGCAGGAAGGCCGCCGGGTGGTGGGCGTCGACTGCGTCAACGACTATTACGACCCGAAGCTGAAGGAAGCGCGGCTCAACCGGCTCGGCAACCACAAGGGCTTCGTCAACCACCGGGTGAAGCTGGAGGACAAGGAGGCGCTCGCCGCCGTGTTCGACCGGCACAAGCCGCGGGTGGTGGTCAACCTGGCGGCGCAGGCGGGCGTGCGCTACAGCCTGGAAAACCCGCAAGCCTATATCGACAGCAACATTGTCGGCTTCACCAACATTCTGGAGCAGGCGCGCAAGCACGAAATCGACCATCTGGTCTATGCCTCGTCCTCCAGCGTCTATGGCCTGAACACCCGCCTGCCCTTCTCGGTCGGTGACACGGTGGACCACCCGATCAGCCTTTATGCGGCGTCGAAGAAGTCGAACGAGCTGATGGCGCACACCTACAGCCACCTGTTCGGCATCCCCACCACCGGCCTGCGGTTCTTCACGGTCTACGGCCCCTGGGGCCGGCCGGACATGGCCATGTTCCTGTTCACCCGCGCCATTCTGGCGGGCGAGCCGATCAAGGTGTTCAACCACGGCCGGATGCAGCGCGACTTCACCTATGTCGACGACATTGTCGAGGGCGTGACGCGCATCACCGACCGCCCGGCCCGGCCTGACCCGAACTGGTCCGGCGACGCCCCGCACCCCGGCACCTCGTCCGCCCCCTACCGCGTGCAGAATATCGGCAACAACAACCCGGTCGAACTGATGCATCTGATCCGGGTGATCGAGGAAAAGCTGGGCAGGACGGCCGAAAAGATCATGCTGCCGATGCAGCCGGGCGACGTGCCGACCACCTATGCCAATGTCGACCCGCTGATCGCCGATGCGGGCTTCAAACCGTCGACCAGCATCGAGGACGGCGTCGGCCGCTTCATCGACTGGTACCGCTGGTATTACGCGGTCTAGGGGCGCTTCGATGGCCGGCCTACCCCTCACCCCGCGCGAGATCGCCAAGCGCGCGATCTATGCCACCTACACCCGGTTTCAGGCACCGGCGGAAACCCGCAGGCTGGCGGCGGCCGGATCGCAGCGCATCAGCATTCTCTGCTATCACCGGGTCGACGACCGGCTGAAGGACAATGTCACCCTGGGCCTGGAGCAATTCGACCGGCAGATGACGCTGATCAAGCGCCATTACCAGGTGGTGCGCGCAGACCAGATCGTGCGCGGCGAGGTGGACCGCAGCGGCAACCGGCCCATCGTCGCCGTGACCTTCGACGACGGCTATCTGGACAACTATGCGAACGCCCGGCCGATCCTGAACAAGCACGGCGTGCCGGCGACATTCTTCGTCTCCACCGGCATTGTCGACACCGACCGCGAGTTCCAGCACGATATCGACAAGAATGTGCGCGGCCTGCCGAATATGAGCTGGGACCAGATCCGCGAACTGCACGCGGACGGCCACGAGATCGGCGCCCACACCGTCAACCACGTCAACATCGCCCGTGTCGACGCGACCACGGCCGAGCAGGAATTGCGCGAGGCGCTAGAGCGGGTGCGCCGGGAGATCGGTGTGCCGGACGTCGCCTACGCCTATTGCTTCGGCAAGCGCGCGGACATCACGCCGGAGCGGCGGGACCTGGCGCGGCGGCTGGGCTACAGTGCCTGCTATGCCGCCTATGGCGGAACGAATGCCGGCGCCATCGATCCGTTCGACATCAAGCGCTTCGGCGTGAACTACGGCTTTAGCGAGACCGCGTTCCGCGCCAAGATCGAGGGCTGCCCCTATGGCGGCGGTGCCGAAGCCTCCGCTTGATCCGGCGCCGGCCGGAGGGCAGTTTTAGGCCATGAGCGAAGCCTTCGTCGTCCAGGACCAGTCCGCCGTCGCCGCCGTCATGAGCGACCCGGCGACCCATGGCGGCGTGAAGCCCCGGCGGATCGATACCCATGGCGCCATGGTCTTCATTGCCGGCGACCGGGTTTACAAGATCAAGCGCGCGGTGCGCTTTCCCTTCATGGATTTCTCGACCCTGGAAAAGCGCCACGCGGCACTGACCGAGGAATTGCGCGTCAACCGCCGCACCGCGCCGGGCCTCTATCTGGGCGTGCTGCCGCTGGTCGAGACCGCCGCCGGGATCCGCCTGGGCCGGATCGGCGCGACGCCGGCGGGGGCTATCGACTACGCCCTGGTCATGCGCCGGTTCGAGGCGACGCTGGACGAACGCGCCGATGCGGGCGCCCTCAGCCGGGCCGACATCGTCTCTGTCGCCGAGACGGTCGAGGCGTTCCACCGCGATGCCGAACCCTTTTTCCGTGCCGACCCCGCAGGTCGCGTCGGCGACGCCATTGCCGGGGTGGTGCGGGAGATGCGCCGAAACCTGGACGTGCTGGACGCCGCCAGGGTGGAGACCTTCGCCGCACTAATGGCGAGCCGCCATGCCGCCGCCCGCCGCACCATCCTCGCCCGCGCCAAGGCCGGGCTGGAGCGGCACTGCCATGGCGACCTGCACCTGCGCAATATCTGCCTGTTCGACGGCAGGCCGACGCTGTTCGACGCCATCGAGTTCAACCCGGATTTCGCGCGCATCGACGTGCTCTACGACCTGGCCTTCCTGCTGATGGACCTGGAGGCGCGCGGCGAGCGGCCCCTCGCCAATTTGGCGCTCAACACCTATCTGGACCGGCGGGTCGCGGCCGGTTGGCCGGACGAATCCGGGCTGGTGCAACTGCCCCTGTTCCTGGCGCTCAGGGCCGGGATCAAGGCCGAGATCGGCGCCCACATGGCCAATGTGCAGGACGGCGACGAAGGGGCGGCGCAAATGCGCCATGCGGCCGTGTCCCATCTGGGGCAGGCCCTCGGCTATCTGCATCCGGTCGGGCCGCGGCTGGTGGCGGTCGGCGGACTGTCGGGCAGCGGCAAGTCGACCCTGGCGGGCGCGCTGGCGCCGGATTTCGGCCCTGCCCCCGGCGCCCGCTGGCTCCGCTCCGACGTGTTGCGCAAGGCCTGGGCCGGGCTAGGGCCGCTGGAGCGACTGCCGACAGAGGCATACACGCCGGAGGCATCCGCCGAAACCTATCGCCGCCTGATCGCGGCGGCGGAGGCCGCACTCGCGGCGGGCCACAGCGTCGTGCTGGACGCGGTGTTCGCCCGGCCGGGCGAGCGGTTCGCGGCCCGGGCGCTGGCGGCGCGGCTGGGCGTACCCTTCACCGGCCTCTGGCTGGACGCGCCGGAGGCCACACGGGTCGAGCGGGTCGAGACCCGCGCCGCCGATGCCTCCGACGCCGGCGGGCCGGTGGCCAAAGCCCAGTCGGCCTATGATCTTGGCGCGATAACGTGGCACCGTATCCCTGCCCACGACGGCCCGGCGGCGGTGTTGGAGCAGGCACGGCGCATCTGCTAGGCTCTTCCCATGATGGACGATGCCTTTTTCGCCGAAATGCGCGCCGCCCTGGAGGCGCGTCGGGCGGCCCTCACCGATCTCAGCCGGTCGACCGAGGCGGATCGCGCGCCGGTCGAACTGGACCAGACGCGCATGGGACGGCTCAGCCGCATGGATGCGTTGCAGGGCCAGGAAATGGCCAAGGCCCAGGACGCCCGCCGCGGCCAGGAATTGCAACGGATCACCGCCGCGCTCAAACGCTTCGATGACGACAGCTATGGCCTTTGCCTGCGCTGCGGCGACGAGATCGCCGAAGGGCGCCTGCGCGCCGACCCGGCCACACCGCTCTGCATCGCCTGCGCCGAGCGATAGTCAGAGATCCGACGACCGTCAGAGATCCTTCGGCCGGCGGAAGGCCACGAGCCTGGCGGCGCTGGCGGCTAGGTCCTGCCAGTCGCCCTTGAATTGCAGCACGGCCACGGCCGCGGTCGGAAACTTCCGGCCGACCGGCTCGGCCAGACCCGCCGCCAGTTGCTCCAGGCCGGGATTGTGGGCGATCAGCAGCAGGGTGGCCGTTTCCGCCGGTGTCGCGGCAACCAGCGCCCGCAGGCTCGCCGCATCGGCCAGATAGGCCCGCGCATCGAAACATACCGGCAGCGTCGCCGGCAGCAGGGGCGCCAAGGCCTCCCAGGTCTGGACCGTGCGGCGGGCGGGCGAGCAGAGCACCCGATCCGGCGGCCACTCCGCGGCGATCCACCGGGCCATCGCCGGCGCTGCCTGCCTGCCTCGCGCTGCCAGAGGTCGTTCGAAATCGGATAGAGCCGCGTCGTCCCAGTCGGACTTTGCATGACGCCAGAGCAGCAGGGTTCGGCGCCGCGGCTTCGGTCCCCGATGGGTTTGCGGTCGGTCCTGATCCAAGAAAGCCCGCTCCATTTCCGGTCACCACGCGAGCCCGCATCATATAGCCGGAACATTGCCGTGTCGCTATGGTGCCTGCCCTACCCGCTCCCACGCGGGGCATTCGCCCCGGCGCCGTTGAAAGCTTCCTCTGCCGCATGCTCGCTTTGCTCTCTCTCCTGCCGTGCGCGGTCGTGGTCGTCGCGGTGTTGCTGTTGCGAACCAGCGGCCTGGTCGCGGCCCTGCTGGCGCTGGCGGCGGCCCTGGCCCTCTGGGTCGCGGGCGTGTTCGCCCCCTGGAGCGCGCTGGCGCTGCCGCACGCGGTGGAGGACGGCCTGCTGCTCACCACGCTGGTCGGGTCGGTCATCGTGCCGGGCCTGCTGTTCGTGGAAATCTGCCGGCGGGCCGGCTCGCTCGACGCCGTTGGACGGGTGATCGAGGCCATGGAACTGGACGCGCCGCGGGCCGCCATCGTCATCGTCACCGGCGTCGGCATCATGCTCGAATCGCTGACGGGCTTCGGGGTCTCGTTGCTGGTGTCGGTACCCTTGCTGCTGGCGCGGTTCGAGCGCGGCCCGACCATCGCGCTGGGGCTGATCGGCATGAGCCTGATGCCCTGGGGCGCGCTCTCCGTCTCGGCATTGCTGGGAGCCAAGCTGGCGGGGTTGCCGGTGGAGGTGCTGGCCGAGCGCGCCCTCACCACCAGCGGCCCGATTGCCGCCGTCCTGCCGCTGGCCTGCCTGCTGTTCACGCCGCGGCCCGACGCTCGCGCGGTCGGCTTCGCGATGGCCGCCGGGTTGGCGCTGGTCGCCGGCCTCGCGGCCACCAGCTATGCCATTGGCGTCGAAGTTGCGGGTGTCGGTGGCGGGCTGGCCGTGCTGGCGCTGGCAGGGCTGATTGCGCCGGACCGACGCCGCGTCGCTCGCGCGGTTGCCGCCCCATCGCTCGCGCTGCTGGGCATTTTGATCGCCGGCGTCGTGGCGCAGAAACTGCTGGTGCCGGTGCTGGCGGCGGCCGGGTTCGCCCCGGTGGCCGGCACCGGACGGGTCGGCTATGCGGTGCTGACCTCCCCCGGCATCGCCCTGGTCGCGGCGGCCTGTATCGGGCTCGTCGTCTGGCACCGCCGCATTCGCCGGCCGGATGCGCCCCTGGTTCGCCTCGTCGCCACCCGGACATGGCGGGCCCTGCTCACCATCGCGATTTTCCTGTCCATGGCGCGCCTGCTGGTCGAGACCGGCGGCATCGGCGCCCTCTCGGCGCTGCTGGCGCAGGCGGGCGAGCACACCGCCGTGGCCCTGGTCGCCGCTCTCGGCGGTGTCGGCGCCTATGTGACGGGAAGCGCGATCCCGTCCGCCGCCCTGTTCATGCCCAGCGCGGCGGCGACCGGGCAGAGCTTCGGCCTGGTGTCGCTGTTCGCGGCGTTGCAGCACAGCGCCGCCGGCCACATCGCCATGGCCTCCCTGCCCATTGCCGCCATTCTGGTCGCCGCGCTGCCGAACCGCTCCGCCGCCGACGAGCGCGAGGCGCTGCGACGCGGCCTGCAACTGGCGGCGGTCTGGCTGGCAATGGTCATTGCCAGTGGTTGGATCCAGCTTTGACCGGGCCGGCGCATCCCCCCGGCTAGAGCGGAGTCTTTTCCCGCTGGCTCACCAGCCCATCTCCCCTGTCCCCGCTTCCGTGGGAGATGGGGCGGGAGAGTGGGGTTACCAGTACCGAAATCACACTAGGATTGGGGCTCGTCACTGCTGTATTCGAGTTGCACGACGGCAATCACCATCGCCGTGGTCCAGCCGACGATGATCGTCCCATTCAGTGCCGCGACCGCCCCCAACAGACGCCAGTCCGGCGTCAGCACGACGTCGCCATAGCCGAGCGTCGCATAGGTGACGATCGTGAAATAGAGGGCGGTTTCCAGATCGTTCAGGGCGCCCAGATACAGCAACAACCACGCCCAGCCCCAACATTGGATGCAAATCGACACGAAGAACCACAGAATAACGGCCGTGACGGCCAACGACCGTGTCGGTCGCCAACCGGCGCGCTGGGTTGACGCCTTCGCCCAGTTGAGCGCAAACGTCATAAAGATCGCCTGGATGCCGACGGTCGCCGCCATCGCCGCCGCCCCGATCAGCAACTGCTTCAGCACGATTTTCCCCAAAGGTTTCGGCGGTATGACGGCCCCACCGCGTCAGACGTGCTGGCCGCCGTTGATGTGCACCTCCGCCCCATTCACATAGGAGGCCGGTGCCGTGCATAGGAAATAGATCGTCGCCGCCACTTCCTCCGGCTTGCCGAGACGTTTCAGCGGAATTTCCTTTTCCACGATCTCCTCGGTGCCCGGCGACAGGATGGACGTGTCGATCTCGCCGGGCGCAATCGCGTTGACGCGCACGCCGAGCGGCCCGAACTCCCACGCCATCTCGCGGGTGAGTGCGGCCAGGGCCGCCTTCGACGTCGCATAAGCCGCGCCCGCGAACGGATGCACGCGCATGCCCGCGATGGAGGTGACGTTGATGACCGCGCCCCTGGCCTTGGCCAGCTCGCCGATCAGACCCCGCACCAGCAGCGCCGTGGAGAAGAAGTTCACGTTGAACACCTGCTCCCAGACCGCCCGGTCGGTCGCCATGATGCCCATGCGGGCACCGCCCTCGGCCTTGGGAGAGATCGCGGCGTTGTTGACCATGGCATCCAGCATGCCGTCGCCCAGACGGTTGCGAATGTCGGCAATCGCGCCGGGCAGATTTTCGAGGTTGGACAGGTCGAGCTGGATATGATTGTCCGCTCCGCCCTCCCACGGGCAATCCTCGCTGAAGGCCATGCGGGAGACGGTCAGCACGCGCCAGCCGGCGGCGCTGAAGCGCTTCACGGTGGCGTGCCCGATGCCGCGGCTGGCACCGGTCAAAAGCAGGGTTCGTTGACGATTTTCGGGCATGTCGGAGCCGGCCTTTTGGAGGGATGGCGTTCACCATAGCAGAAAACGCCACCCGCACCGCACTTATCGCGCGAAAAAGACCGGCCCGACCGGCCCGGTTGCCGGATCAGGCGAAGGTGGCCGTCACCTTGCCGAGCGGGCCGAAGTCCGCCTCCGCCACGCAGGGCGTCGGACACGGAATGACGCCGGTGGCCGAGCCCGTGGTCACGAACTGCCCTTTCTCCAGGGTCACACCCCTGGCGGAGAGGAAGTTCGCAAACCAGGTCAGCGCCTCCAGCGGGTGCCCCATCATGGCAGAGCCCTTGCCCCGGCCCTTTTCCTCGCCGGAGAAGGTCAGCACCACCTCGGTCTCGGCGCAGTCCTTCCCCTTCCAGTCGGGGAATTCGTGGCCGATCACGAAGCGGCCGGTGCCGCCATGATCGGAGACCGAGCCCAGCGCGCCCAGGCTGTGGCCGTCCGCCAGACGCCGCTCCGGGATCTCGAAGCCGACGATCAGCGCGCCGACCGCGGCCTCCACTTCGGCCCGGGAATACGGCTCCTTGCGAGGCGGCAGGTCGGCGGCCATGCGGAAGGCGTATTCGCTTTCCACGATCGGCCCCAGCATGTCGGCGTGTTTGTAGGTCACGCCGTTCTGGTCGACCATGTCGGCGGTGATGAAACCGACGAAGGGGGCGGAAAGCCCCATCGCCTGTTGCGCCGCCGCCGCGGTCGCGCCGATCTTCCAGCCGACCACGGGCTTGTCGTTGACCGCAAAGATGGCCGACCAGATCGCGGCCGCTTCCGCCTCGGTCTTGGGTTTGAGGGCGTCCGGAAGGTCGGCCTCGCGCCGGCGGGCGGCGTTGGCGTTCATCAGGAACTGGGCGGCGTCGCGGATCTGGTTTGGCGTCATCAGGCGTTCTCCTGCCGGGCTTTTACGATGTCATCTGCCAGCCGGCCGGAGAGTTCCTGCAAATGGTGGAAGCGCCATTCGAAACTGCCGACGCCCATGGTGAGCGAACGCAGTTCGACGATCATGTCGCGGATTTCCGCCTGGGGCATGTGCGCTTCGACCTGATCCCAGCCGGACCAGCCTTCGCGGGCATCATACCCCAAAATCTGCCCGCGTCTGCCCGACAAGAGGCGTTGAACCGCCGCAGTCGCGCTGTCGGGCGTGTAGACCGTCACATGCGCAATCGGCTCCAGCAGCACCGGCTTGCAGTTGGCCAGGGCCTCCTGCACCGCCATGCGGCCGGCGGTCTTGAACGCCTGCTCGGAACTGTCGACCGAATGGTGCTTGCCGTCGGTGAGCGTGACCTTCAGGTCGACCACCGGGAAGCCGAGCGGGCCACGCTGGATCGCCTCGCGCATGCCGCTTTCCACCGCCGGGATGTACTGGCGCGGCACCGCGCCGCCGACCACGGACTCCTCGAACACTTCCCCATCGCCGCGCCCCAGCGGCTCGACCGTGATCTGCACGTCGCCGAACTGGCCGTGGCCGCCGGACTGGCGCTTGAAGCGGGCATGATGGCTGGTTCCGCCCTGGATGGTCTCGCGGTAGGGCGTGGCGACCGGGTCGGTCTGAACCGCAACACCGAAGCGGTTCTTCAGCCGGTCGAGCGCGATGGCCACGTGCTGCTCGCCCTGGCCGCGCAGTACGAGCTGGTGCAGTTCCGGGTCCTGATCCACCTGCAACGAGGGGTCGTCGTCGCGCAGCTTCTGCAAGGCCCCGGAGAGCTTGACCTCGTCCTGGCGGTTTTCGGCATGGACGGACACGGAATAGGTGGAGGGCGGCGGCTCCGGCCAGTCGTCGATCCTGCTCCGGCCGCCATCGGCCAGCAGCAACTCGCCGGCGGCCAGGCTCTCGACCCGGCCGATGGCGACAACCTGGCCGGTCTCGGCCACGGCGCGCTTGGCCGTCTTCTCCCCCTGCACGGATAGCAGCGTGCCCAGCTTCTCGCCGCCGAGGCTGTCGCCCTCCTTGACCGTGCCGGTGAGCACGCGGCCGAGCGAAAGCTTGCCCGCATGGCCCGCGTGCAAGGTCTTGAACACCTGCACCGCCGCGGGTCCGGACGGATCGCAGCCGAACCGCTCCGCGGTCAGGGCGGGGCTGGGCGTGTCGTGGCGCAGCGCCTTCAGCAGCCGACGCACGCCATGATCCCGCTCGCCGGCGCCGATCAGTACCGGGACGACCAGATCCTGGCCTACATCGGTCTGGAGATAGCCGTAAATGTCCTCCTTGGCCGGAACCCGGTCTTCCAGGAGTTGTTCCAGCAGGGCGTCGTCATAGTCCGCCAGAGCCTCCAGCATTTCCTGGCGCGACTCCTCCTTGCGGTCGAGGAATTCGTCCGGAATGGTGATCAGTTCCGAGGGCTCGCCCTCCTGGTAGCGATAGGCCCGCTCGCTGATCAGGTCGACATAGCCGGTGACGTGTTCGCCGTCGCGGATCGGCACCTGGCGCAGCACCAGCGGACGCGCGGACACGGCCTGGTAGGCCTCCATCACGTCGCGCACGCGCATTTGCGTCGTGTCCATCTTGTTGATGAACAGCATGTGCGGGATGGAGTGTTCGTCGAGAAAATGCAGCAGCGGCGCGATGGTGAGCGCCCGCTCGGGCTGGGGCTCGCAGACGACGACGGCGATATCGGCGGCCATGCAGGCGGCCTTGGCCTCCTGTGCCAGTTCGATGGAACCGGGGCAATCCAGCACGGTCCAGCGGTCGCCCAGATAGTCGAATTCGGCAACGTTGACCTCGGTGCTCATGGAGCGAGCGCGGGCTTCCGCGCTGGCATCGCCGACCGTGTTCCCCTCTTTCACGGAGCCCTTGCGGCCCACCGCGCCGGCGATGTGCAGCATGCTCTCCATCAGGGACGTCTTGCCGGAGAGATAGGGGCCGACAAGCACGGCGCAGCGTGGCGGTCTGATGCCGTTGTCGGCTCCGGTGGCAATGGTGTCTGGCATAGGCGCGAACTCCCGGTTCCGGTGTTACCGGCGCGTTTCCAAGCCTGACCATCGAGGCGCTGGACCGCGCCGTTGCTCCATGCTGCGACAGGCCGGCGCGGGTGTGCAACGAAAAAGTCATGCACCCGCCGGAGCCGGCGCGGATACGACGCCCGCATTCCCGTGCCATAGGCATCGGCAATCCCCTTGCCATAGGCAATTGCCAGTCCGGGACGCGCGCAATACGCTCGCGGTCTGCCGAAACGCTCCACGCGACACCGAGGAAACCGCCGCCATGACCGACGCCCAGGCCCGCCTGCCGCTCTCCCGCTTCAAGGTTCTGGACATCACCCGCGCCCGCGCCGGACCCACCGCCGTGCGCCACCTGGCCGACTGGGGCGCCCAGGTGATCCGCATCGAGCAGCCGGTCGGCACCGGCAATGACGATGCGGCCGCGGGCGCGCGCCATGGCTTCGATTTCCAGAACCTGCACCGCAACAAGCGCGCCATGACGCTCGACCTGAAAAGCGAGGCCGGCATGGCGATCTTCATGGAGTTGGTGAAGGACGCCGACGTCATCCTGGAGAATATGCGCTCGCAGGTGAAATTCCGGCTCGGCATCGACTATGAGTCCGTGCGCAAGATCAACCCGCGCATCGTCTATGGCTCGATTTCCGGCTTCGGCCAGGATGGCCCCTACGGCCCCCGCCCCGGCGTCGACCAGATCGCCCAGGGCATGGGCGGGCTCATGTCCATTACCGGCCTGCCGGGCCAGGGGCCGGTGCGGGTCGGCATTCCCATCGCCGACCTGACGGCGGGCGGCTTCCTCGCCCAGGGCGTGCTGATCGCCCTGCTCGACCGGGAGGTGACGGGGGTCGGACGCTGGGTCACCACCTCGCTGCTGGAAGCGCAGATTGCCATGCTGGACTTCCAGGCGGCGCGCTGGCTCATCGCCGGCGAAGTGGCGAAGCAGGCGGGCAACGACCACCCGACCGGCATTCCCACCGGCCTGTTCCCGACCAAGGACGGCCAGGTGAATATCGCCGCCTCGGGCCAGAGCCTGTGGGAGCGGTTCTGCAACGCGTCCGGCCTGGAAGGGCTGATGAGCGACGAGCGCTTCCGCGGTCGCGACGAGCGCTCGCGCAACCGCCACGAACTGAACGCGCTGATCGCCGAGACCACCAAAACCCAGACCACCGACTATTGGATCGAGACGCTGAACGATGCGGGCGTGCCCTGCGGCCCGGTCAACACCATCGACAAGACCTTTGCCGATCCCCAGGTGCAACACCTGCGCATGGCCCGGCCGATGCAGCACCCGGACTTGGGCGAGGTGCGGGTGGTGGCGCAGCCGAACAACATTTCCGGCTACGAGAAAGACATCCGCATCGCCACACCGGACCTCGGCCAGCAGACCGCGGACATTCTGCGGGAGATGGGCAAGTCCGATACGGACATCGCCGCGTTGCGGGAGGCCGGGGTGATCTGACATCCGACGCCGCAATCGGCGAGCCCTGTTCCCCGGACGGTGCGGAGCGCCGATCCGGGGCCGGTGTCAGCATGCGAACACGGACGACTGCGGTGTTCGAAGGAGGACACCGATCCCGGCCCACCGCTCCGCGGCGGCCGGGAAACATTGCGGGTCGATTCAAACCGCCGGGCGGGCCAGGAACCGTGCCAGGCCATCGCTCTCCGCCACGATATCGGCCAGCGTGTAGCGGTCCAGCGTGGCGACGAAGGCGGTAATGGCTTCCTGCATCGGCCGCGGCAAGCCGCAAACAGGCGCGATCAGGCAGCCAATGCAATCGATCAGACGCAAATCCGGTTCGGTGTGGCGCACGACGTCGCCCAGGCCGATCTGATCGGCCGGCCGCGCCAGCGAAACGCCGCCGCTGCGCCCGCGGGTGCTGGCCAGATACCCCCCGTTGACCAGGTCGTGCACCACCTTAACCAGATGGTGCTGCGAAATGCCGTAGCAGCCCGCGATCTCAGGGATCGGCACGGTGCGGCCCGGATTCACCGCGACGTGAAACAGCACGCGAAAAGCATAATCCGTAAAGCGCGTTAGGCGCATATGGCCCTGTCCCTTTCTGTCTCTCCAGAGTCAGCGGGAGAGAACATCCCGCTTGCCTTCGCGTCAAATTCATAATACATGTATTAAATATACATGATTTAGAGCAAGGTGGATCGACGGATGCAGGTTTCGTTCTTTCGCCAGCCGCCATCAGGCGACGCGACATGAACGATTTCCCCATTGCGCACGGCTTGCACGTGCTGGCTGTCTTGATGTGGATCGGCGGCGTCGGCTTCGTCACGCTGTCGCTGCTGCCCTCGGCGGCGTCGCTGCCGGAGGCGTCGCGGCTCGACGCATTTCACCGGCTTGAGCGCCGCTTTGCCCCCCAGGCCCGGATCTGGGTGTTGCTGGCCGGGGTCAGCGGCTTCTGGATGGCTTGGCGCGCCGATCTGTGGAGCCGGTTTGCCGACCCCGACGCGTGGTGGATGACAGCCATGGTCGTCGTATGGGCGATCTTCTGCGTGATGCTGTTCGTGGTCGAGCCGTTGTTCTTGCACCGCCGGCTGGCACGGTCGCCGGCCCCGGCGCGGGATTTCCGACGCATGGTCGTCCTGCACCGGGTGCTGCTGGCCCTCAGCCTGATCACCGTGTTCGGAGCCGCGGCCGGCAGCCATGGGCTCTAGCGAATGTCCAACCTCGGATGAAGGGGCATACCATGTCCACCACCACACGCTTGTGGATCGGCCTCACGACACTCGTCGTGGCCAGCTTTGCCGTGATGCTTTGGCTCGGCTCCGACCTGATGCGAACCGCGCCGCCCATGCCCGAACGGGTGGTCAGCGCATCCGGCCGGACCGTGTTCACCCGCGCCGACATCGAGACGGGCCAGCAGGTCTGGCAATCAATGGGCGGGCAGCAACTGGGCAGCGTCTGGGGCCATGGCGCGTTGGTGGCGCCGGACTGGTCCGCCGACTGGCTGCACCGCGAGGCGGAAGCCCGGCTGGATGCGGCCGCACGGGCCGAGGGCGCCGCTGACTACAAGGCACTCGAACCGCACGAACGGACCGCCTTGCAGGCGCGCATGGAGCCGGCGCTGCGTGCCAACGGGTATGACGCCGCCACCGGCGTCCTCACCATCCCGGATGAGCGGGCGGCCGCCATCGCCGTGGTGTCGCGCCATTACGACAGCCTGTTTTCCGCCGATCCGGCCACGCATGACCTGCGGATCGCCTATGCGATGAAGGAGGACACGCTGCCGGAGCCGGAAAGCCGGGCAAAACTGAACGCATTCTTCTTCTGGAGCGCCTGGGCCACCGCCGCGGATCGGCCCGGAGACACCGTCAGCTATACCAACAACTGGCCGTCGGAGCCACTGGTCGGCAATGAGCCGACGTCCGGTACCTTTATGTGGTCGGTGTTCTCGATCCTGTTCATGATCGCCGGCATAGCCTTGCTCGGCTGGCACTATGCCGCCTGGCATGGCAAGGAAGAACCTCTGGCCCCGCCGGCGCGCGACCCGCTTCAGGGCCTGACACTCACGCCGTCGATGAAGGCCAGTGCCAAATATTTTTGGGTCGTCATCGCGCTCATGCTGGTGCAGATCGCGCTGGGCGCGACCACCGCGCACTATCAGGTGGAAGGACAGGATCTCTACGGCATCGACCTGTCGCAAATCCTGCCCTACAGCCTGACCCGCAGCTGGCACACCCAGCTTGCCGTGTTGTGGATCGCCACCGCCTGGCTCGGCACCGGCCTCTATATCGCACCGGCCATTTCCGGCCACGAGCCGAAATTCCAGCGGGCGGGCGTGAACTTCCTGTTTGTCTGCCTGCTGGTCATCGTGGTCGGCGCGTTTGCCGGGCAATGGTTCGCGGTGATGCAGAAAATGGGGCTCGAAACCAATTTCTGGTTCGGCCATCAGGGTTGGGAATACGTCGATATCGGCCGGTTCTGGCAGGCCTTCCTGTTCGTCGGGTTGATCGTCTGGCTGCTGCTGGTCGGTCGGGCGCTGTGGCCGGCAATCCGGCGCAAGGACGACATGTCCTCCATCGTCGTGTTGCTGTTCCTGTCGACCATTGCCATCGGCCTCTTCTATGGCGCCGGCCTGATGTATGGCTCGAAAAGCCATTTGTCCGAGGTCGAGTACTGGCGCTGGTGGGTGGTGCATCTGTGGGTCGAAGGCTTTTTCGAGGTGTTCGCGGTCGCGGTCATCAGCTTCCTGTTCGTGAAGCTGGGGCTGGTGCGCGGCCGCACCGCGACCGTCAACGTGTTGTTCGCCACCGTCGTGTTCCTGTCCGGCGGCATTCTCGGCATGTTCCACCACCTCTATTTCGTCGGCACGACCATGGCCGGGGTGGCCATCGGCGCGAGCTTCTCCGCCCTGGAGGTGGTGCCGCTGGCGCTGATCGGCCTGGAAGCCATGGAAACCTGGCAGCACAGCCGCGCCACTTCCTGGATGCAGCGCTACAAGTGGCCGATCATGTTCTTCCTGGGCGTCAGCTTCTGGAACCTGGTCGGCGCCGGCCTGTTCGGCTTCCTCATCAACACGCCGATCGCGCTCTATTACATGCAGGGCCTGAATCTGACGGCGCTGCACGGGCACACCGCGTTGTTCGGGGTCTATGGCCTGCTCGGCATCGGGCTGATGCTGTTCTGCCTGCGCGGCCTGCGCGACGACGTCGCCTGGAACCACGGTTGGTTGCGCGGCAGCTTCTGGTGCTTCAATATCGGTCTGGCGCTGATGGCGTTGCTGACCCTGTTGCCGCTAGGTGTGCTGCAATTGCAGGCGGTTCTGGAGCACAGCTACGCCTATGCCCGCTCGGCCGACTTCATGAACCAGCCGATGATTCACCTGCTGGTGTGGATGCGCATGCCGGGCGATCTGATCTTCGCGGCCGGCGCGCTGCTGCTGGCCGCGTTCGTGGCGCTGCAATGGCTGCGGCCGAAGCGCGTGGCGGACCGGTCGGCGCCCTCCGCCCGACAGCCGGCGGAGTAAGGCGCAACGGCCGGGCGGAGTTGCTTCCGCCCGGCCGCGCCCATCATCGAACCCCATGATCGAGTTCTATCCCCAGGTCCACGCGCTCCATGTCGCCGCCATCTCGCTCAGCGGCCTATGGATGCTGTTGCGAGGGTTGGTGTTGTTGGCGGGGATGCGCTGGGCGCGCGGGGCCGCGGCCTGGACGGTCAGCCTGGCCATCGATGGCACGGTCCTGACCGCAGCCGCCATGCTGCTCACCATGCTGCCGGCCGAGATGTTCGCCAACCACTGGCTCACCGCCAAGCTGGCGTTCGTGGCGATCTATTTCGCGGCGGGCTATGCCGCGTTCCTGGCGCAACGCCGCCGCCGCTGGCTGGCGCTGATGCTGGCCGTCGCGATGATCGCCTACGGTCTCGCCTATGGCATCGCGCGGGCGCACGACATGCTGGGCTGGTGGGCGGTCTGGGGCCTGTAGATTTGGGGGCCTGTAGATCTGGGGGCCTGTAACGCGCAGCCTCACCCCAGCCGATACACCCGCGCCGCGGTGTCGTGATAGAGCGCCGCCTTTTCCGCCGCGGAATAGTTGGCCGTCAGCCGCTTGAACGAGTTCCAGAGCACGTTGTAGCTGCACGCCACCTTGTCGACCGGGAAATTGCTTTCGAACATGCAGCGCTCGACCCCGAAAATTCCGATCGTGTGTTCGTAATAGCGCCGGGTCCGCTCCATCAGCTCCTGCGAGGACGGCGGCTTGGGGCGATCCTGCCAGGCAAAGCCATTCACCGGCATGACCAGCCCGCCCAGCTTTGCCATCACGTTCGGGCATTCGGCCAGCTTGTCGATGTTGGCGCGCCAGGCCGCGAACACCTCCTCTTCCCGGCCAGCATAGGGGCCGACGCCGATGGGGCCGCCGAAATGGTCCAGGATGATGGTGGTGTCGGGAAAGGCCTTGGCCAGGTCCGTCAGTTCCGGGATCTGGGTGTGATAGCACCAGGCCTCGAAGGTCAGACCGCGCGGCGCCAGATGCCGGAAGCCGGCACGGAAGGTGGCGTCGCCATACATGCCTTGCGGCGGGTTGGTGCGATGGTTCTCCACCGCCGGCGAGGCGTCCCAGGTCGCGCCGACGCGGATACCGCGGAAGCGGCCATTGCCGGCGGCGATCTGCGCGTCCAGCGCCTCGCCCGAGGGCTTGTCGCCCTGGCGGAGCGGCGCCGTGCCGACAATCCCCGCCGCGATCCGCGTCTTGCCATAGGCGCCGGAGGCACACATGGCGGCGATGCCGTTCACGAACTCGGTCTCGCCGACGCAGCGCATGTGCTCCGGCCCGTCCGCCCGGAACATGGCGCCGCATTCGATGAAGACGGTGGAGACGATGGTGTGGCCGCTGGAGACGTCCGCCAGCATCTCGTCCAGCAGATAGCGCTTTTGCACGTAATGGCCGCCGCGCGCATCCCACAGATGATGGTGCGGGTCGATGATCGGCAGGTCCGGCTCCAGCGTCTCCTCTTGGGTGAGGTCGAGCCAGGCGGCGTTCTCGGAGGGGCGCATGGCGGGCGTGTCCTTTTTGCGTGGGTTGCCGCGATCCTATTCCGAAACGGCGCACGCGCCTATAGCATGGTCGGCCCAAGAGAAACGCCCCAACATCCCAGCGGAGGACACCCCAATGAGCCCATCCCTCGACGGCAAGGTCGCCATCGTCACCGGCGCGTTCCGCGGCCTCGGCCGCGCCTATGCGGAAGGTCTGGCCCGCGAGGGCGCGGCGGTGGTCTGCGCCGACGTCCGCTATTGCGACGACACGGTGGCCGGCATCGTCCGCGCCGGCGGCAAGGCGGTGGCCGCTACCTGCGACGTGACCGACATGGCCGCCTGCCAGGCCATGGCCGACCTGGCGCTGGAGCGCTATGGCCGCGTCGACGTGCTGGTGAACAACGCGGCGCTCTACGCCAACATGAAGGGCGGCAAGTTCGACCAGCTCGAACCGGCGGAATGGCAGAAAATGCTGGACGTGAACGTCACCGGCATGTGGCATTGCTGCAAGGCGGTGATCGAGCCGATGCGCAAGCAGAAAAGTGGCTCGATCATCAACATCTCGTCGCTGGCCGCGGTCTACGGCTTCCCGTTCGGCGTCCACTACGCCATGAGCAAGGGCGCGGTGATTGGCATGACCCGCGCCATGGCCCGCGAGATCGGGCGCGACTTCATCCGCGTCAACGCCGTCGCCCCGTCCGCGGTGATGACCGAGGGCACGAAGGAGTTTTTCGGCGAGCGCCTCGACAAGGCCGCCGGCGTCATCGCCGGCAACCAGGCGTTGCAACGCAGCCTGGAAGCGGACGATCTGGTCGGCACCATCGTCTATCTGGCGAGCGACGCCAGCAAGTTCGTGACCGGCCAGACCATCATGGTCGATGGCGGCACCGTGTTTCTGTAAGGCGCTCTGCGATGCCCGCCCTCGCCTACCCCAACGCCCCCGCCGCCGCGGGCATCCGCTCGCGCTTCGCCGACAACGGCAACGGCCTGACCCTGCACTATCTGGAGGCGGGCTGGCAGGACGCCGCCGACAAGCCGCTGGTGCTGTTGCTGCACGGCTTTCCGGAACTGGCCTATAGCTGGCGCAAGGTGATGCCGGCACTGGCGGCGGCCGGCTATCATGTGATCGCACCGGACCAGCGCGGCTATGGCCGCACGCTGGGCTGGGACCCGGGCTATGACGGCGATCTCGGCTCCTTCCACGCGCTGAACCTGGTGCGGGACGTGCTGGGGCTGCTGCATGCGCTCGGCCGGCGCGAGGTGCGGATGGTGGTGGGGCACGATTTCGGCGCCATGGTCGCGGCCTGGTCCGCGCTGGTGCGCCCGGACGTGTTCCGGCGCTGCGTGCTGATGAGCGCCCCTTTCTCCGGCCCGCCCGGCCTGTCGCTGCCGCAACCGGCGCGCGACGTGCACGCCGACCTCGCCGCGCTGGAACGGCCGCGCAAACACTATCAGTGGTACTATTGCTCCCGCCTTGCCAACGGCGACATGCAGGGCGCGCCGCAGGGGATGCAGGCCTTCCTGCGCGCCTATTTCCACCAGAAAAGCGCCGATTGGGCCGCCAACCGGCCGCAGCCGCTGGCGGCGTGGACCGCCGCGGAACTGGCGAAACTTCCCACCTATTACGTTATGGACCTGCACGAGACCATGCCGGAAACGGTGGCGCACGAAATGCCCCCGCCGGCGGAGATTGCCGCCTGCGCATGGCTGCCGGAGGACGAGTTGGCCGTCTATGCCGCGGAATACCGGCGCCTGGGCTTTCAGGGCGGGTTGAACTGGTATCGCTGCCGGATCGAGCCGCGGTTCCGGGCGCGGGAGCAGGTGTTTGCCGCGCGGACCATCGACGTGCCGACCTGGTTCATCGCCGGAGCCAGCGACTGGGGCACACACCAATCGCCCGGCGCGTTCGAGGCGATGCAGGCCCGCGCCTGTACCGACTTCCGCAGCGCCCATTTGCTGCCCGGCGCCGGCCACTGGGTGCAGCAGGAACAGGCCGCCGCCGTGTCGCGATTGCTGGTGGAAGCCGCGGCGGCGTGACCGGCTAGAGCAGTTTCCGTTCGCCTTGGCTCACGGGGGGCTGCTCTATCTCATTGATTGGACGCAATTATCCTAGTCATGCAATGAGTCCATTGCACTTGAAATGGCTTTAGCGGAGCAGAATGCGGGCCGCCACTGGCCGGTGGTCGGAATACCCGCGCCGCTCGCGCTCGCAATAGCCGTTCTGCTGCATCAGAATGGCGGACCGCCCGCGCCAGCCGCGGCCCCGGTCGGCGACGAACACGAAATCCATGATCGAATTGAACCGCCGGTCGCACTGTGTCCCGGTCGCCGGGCAGCGTCCCTTGGCAATGCAAGGCACCGGAAGCCAGACCAGGCCCGGATCGGCGGTGAAGATCTCGAACGCCTCGTTGCCGCGGCGCTTGCGCGGGTCGTAATCGAAATTGTAGTCGCCCACCAGGATCGCCGGCCGGTCCTGCGCCAGCACCCAGTCGCGGATCAGGCGGGCCTGCCGGTTTCGCCGCTCCGCATCCCCTCGGTTGAAGTGATTGACGATGAACAGGAAATCGAGGCGTTTCGCGCGATACGCGAACTGCGCCACCAACGCCTTGCGCGAACCGGGAAACCGGTCGAGTTCGCGCACATCGTCCAGCGCCAGCGTGGCCGCGTTGTAGAGGATCGCCACCCGGTCCTCGTTGCCGTTGCGCGCCAGGATCGGCTTGAACGCGGCGCCGGGCCGGCTGGCGGCCCGCGCATAAACGTTCAGGTCCGCCGCGTTCTGAACCTCGGCGAGACCGAACAGGTCCACCGCGCCGGCCTTGCTGATCGCCGCAATGTCCTCGGCCACGCGAGCCGGCTGGGTGTCGTCGTCGGATTCGACGTTGAACGAGACCACGGTCAGGACCTGGGCCATCACCGACGTAGCGCCGGTCAGCGCCAGCAGCGCAAGGGCGAATGCAAGGAGGAAGACTGGCATCGGGGGCTCCGGGGCCGAGCGCGCACGGCCGAAACGAAGAGCGGCGGATGAAAGGGCTATACGCCAAGGCGACCCGATTGGGCCATTGCCGGTTGGTTGCACCCATGATCGATAGCGTGCTACTGAATCCCCCCGCGGGCAAAGAGGCCATGACCTCCAGCCCGCCATGCCGAAGACCCGACATGGACCCATGACGGCCGCCGCCGGACAACCGACCACCGTCTCTTCCTTCAGCACCGCCGAGCGCTGGCTCGCGACCGCGGCGGCGCTGGCGGCGTTTTTCACGTCGATCTTCACCAGTTCCATGACGAATGTGGCGATCCCGCACGTGATGGGCGCGTTCGGCGTTGGGCAGAGCCAGGCGCAGTTTCTCTCGACCGCGTTCCTGGCCATGAACACCACCGGCCTGCTCGCCAGTTCCTGGACGCTGGCCAAGATCGGCCAGCGGAACACCTTTTTCCTGGTCATGTCGGTGTTTGCAGGCGCCAGCGTGCTGGCCTTTCTGGCGCCGACGCTGGAGATCATGATCGTCGCGCGGGTGTTCCAGGGGTTTGCCGCCGGATTGCTGCAACCGCTGGTCATGCTGGTGCTGTTTCAGGTGTTTCCGCTGGAAAAACGCGGCCTCGCCATGGGCATGTTCAGCATGGGCGTGACCGTCGCCCTCGGCATGGGGCCGGCGCTCGGCGGCGTCACCATTGATGCGATCAGCTGGCGGTCGATCTTCCTGATCCCGATCCCGGCCTGCCTGATTGCCGGTTTTCTCGGCATGCTGTTCCTGCCGGCGGAGGATCACCGGGCGGAGGCCGGCCGGTTCGACGTGCTGGGGTTCGTGCTGATCAACACCTTTGTCTTCGGCTGGTTCACGTACCTGGGCAACGGCCAGAAATGGGGCTGGAGTTCCGATGACCTGATGATCCTGCTGGCCATAACGCTGGCCGCGGGCATCGCCTTCATTGCGTCGCAAAAGCGCAAGAACGCCTCGCTGCTGGATCTGAGCCTGTTTTCGAACGGCCGGTTCGTCAATGCGCTGGCCTGCTCGTTCTTTTTCGGCTTCGGCAACTTTGCCAGCGTCTATTCGTTTTCGATTTTCGGCCAGATCGTCCAGGGCTTCACGCCCACGATTGCGGGCTCGATGCTGCTGCCGGGCAGCTTTTTCGCGGCGGCCATCCTTCCCCTTGCCGGCCGGGTTTCGGACAAGGTCCCGGCGCCGATCGTGATGGTGTTCGGCTCGGTGATCATCGTTGCCAGCGTTTCCATGCTGACCGGCGCCGATGCCAACACCGTGTTCTGGTATGTTGCGATTTCGCTGTTGATCGGCCGGGTCGGCTCCGCCTTTGTCTCACCCGCCCTCAACACCACGGCCATCGGCGCGCTGACCCCGCAACAGATGCGCCGCGGCGCCGGCGTCACCAACCTGTCGCTGATGCTGGGCGGGTCGACCGGCATCAGCATCTATGTGGTGCTGCTGGAAATGCGGATCGAGTTCCACGCCAACCAGCTGGGCGCCACGCAGACCGCCGCGAACAGCACGACCGTGGAGATGCTGGGTAAGGTCGCCGGCCAGTTGGCCGGCACCGGCATGCCCGACGCGGTGCAGCAGGGCATTGCCATGCATTACCTCAACAGCGTCGTGACGGCACAGGCCAACATGCTGGGTTTTCAGGACGGATTCTTCTTCCTGACGCTCGTGGCCCTGGGACCCTTGATTCCGACGTTGTTCCTGTTGCGAAAGCGGCGCTAGATTACCTGCCTGAGACTTCAACAATCAGGAGAACGCCGGATGAATGCGCATATGGGACAGACGGGCCTTGCCCCGATCGACGTCAGCGATCCGGAACTCTATCGCGCCGACACCTGGCAGCCGCTGTTCGCCAGGCTGCGCGCCGAAGACCCGGTGCAATACGTGCCGGAAAGCGAATTCGGCCCCTATTGGTCGGTGACCAAATACAACGACATTATGACGGTGGAGCTGGACCCCGGCACCTATTCCTCGGAGCCCGGCATCACCATCCGCGACACGCCGGACGTGGTGCGGCGCAAGAGCTTCATCCAGATGGACCCGCCCCAGCACACCGCGGAGCGCAAGACCGTCGCCCCCATCGTCGCCCCGACGAACCTGAAGAACATGACCGACACCATCCGCCAGCGCACGCAATTCGTGCTGGACGGCCTGCCGCGCGGGCAGGAATTCGACTGGGTCGATCAGGTCTCGATCGAGCTCACCACCATGATGCTGGCAACGCTGTTCGACTTCCCGTGGGAGGAGCGGCGCAAGCTCACCTACTGGTCGGACCTTTCCACCTTCACCGACTATGGCGCACCGGACGCGCTCGCCACCGACGAGTTCGACAAGTTCGAGAAGCTGAAGGACATGGCCGCCTATTTCGGCCGCCTCTGGGACGAGCGCAAGGACCAGCCGCCGCGCTTCGACCTGATCTCCATGCTGGCCCACTCGCCGGCAACGCAGGAAATGGACCTGAAGAAATTCATGGGCCAGTTGACCCTGCTGATCGTCGGCGGCAACGACACGACGCGCAATTCCATGAGCGGCGGCCTGTGGTATCTGAGCCAGAACCCGGAGGAATTCGCCAAGGTCCGTGCCGACCACGGCCTGGTGCCAAAGCTGGTGGCCGAGACCATCCGCTACCAGTCGCCGATCATCCACATGCGCCGCACCGCCACCCGCGACGCGGACCTGGCCGGCCGCAAGATCAAGGCCGGCGACAAGGTCATCATGTGGTACATTTCCGGCAATCGCGACGAGGAGGTGATCGAGGACGCCGACCGCTTCATCGTCGACCGCCGCAAGCACCGCCAGCATCTGAGCTATGGCGCGGGCATCCACCGTTGCGTCGGCGACCGGCTGGCGGACCTGCAATTGCAGATCCTCTGGGAGGAAATCCTGAAGCGCGGCTTGCAGATCGAGGTGCTGGACCGCCCGACCCGGTCGGTCTCCAACTTCATCCGCGGCATCAAGAGCATGCCGGTGAGGATTGCAGCGTAGTCGGCCCCTCCTCCCGAGCTTTCCCGGAAGGCCGCAGGCCTGTCCGGGACCCCTTTCCGAGGCGGAGCGAAAGCCACAAGAGACCCCGGACAGCGCTCCGCGCTTCCGGGGAAGCTCGGAGGGTGGCTTCCTGGTAAGCTTGGAGCATGCCCCCCCCCAGGTAGGCTTGGAGGGTGGCTTCCGAGGGAGCCTCGGAAGGTGGCTTCGGGGCTTTCCGCAACGGTCCGGCATCCCTGGCCGCAGTCGTTTGCGTCTCAGCGACAACGCGCATTCCTTGACACCGCCCCTGGCCCCTCGGACTCGGCCCATTCCCGAGCTTTCCCGGAAGGCCGCAGGCCTGTCCGGGACCCCTTTCCGAGGCGGAGCAAAGGCCGCAAGAGACCCCGGACAGCGCTCCGCGCTTCCGGGGAAGTTCGGGGTGCGGTTTCCGGGGGCGTTTGAATTGTGGCATCGGGGGAAGTTCGGAGTGCGGTTCGGGGCTTCTCAGCCATCGCCCGCCCGTTATGCTAAACGTCCAATCAAAGCCAAGAACAGACCGGAGGTCCCTGCCCCATGAACGCCCCGCTTCCCTCCCTCGACCTCGCCACGCTCGACGTCGCGGACGACGAACTGTACCGCACCGACACCTGGTACGAGCCGTTCGCCTTGCTGCGGCGCGAGGACCCGGTGCACTTCTGCCCGGAGAGCGCCTTCGGCCCCTACTGGTCGGTCACCAAATACAACGACATCATGCAGGTGGAACTGGCGCACGACACCTATTCCAATCAGGTCGGCGGCATCCAGGTGCGCGACCCCAAGCCGGGGCTGGAGACCGAAAGCTTCATCCGCATGGACCCGCCGCGGCACACGATCGAGCGCAAGACCGTCGCGCCGATCGTCGCGCCCTTCAACCTGAAGAACTTCACGCCGATCATCCGCGACCGCACCAATTACGTGCTCGACAGCCTGCCGAAGAACGAGGCGTTCGACTGGGTCGACATGGTCTCGATCGAACTCACCACCATGATGCTGGCGACGCTGTTCGACTTCCCGTGGGAGGAGCGCCGCAAGCTCACCTACTGGTCGGACGTGGCCACCTTCACCGATTACGGTGCGCCCGACGCCCTCGTCCGCTCCGAGGAAGAGCGGTTCGAGGAACTGAAGAAAATGGCCGAGTATTTCCGCGCCCTCTGGGACGAGCGGCGGGAGCAGGAGCCGCGCTTCGACCTGATCTCCATGCTGGCCCACGGCCAGGAAACCAAGGAGATGTCGCTGCGGGAATTCATCGGCAATCTGGGCCTGTTGATTGTCGGCGGCAACGACACGACGCGCAACAGCATGAGCGGCGGCCTCTATTACCTGAACAAATTCCCGGACGAATACGCCAAGGCCCGCGCCGACCACGGGCTGGTGCCGAAGCTGGTGGCCGAGACCATCCGCTACCAGACCCCGGTGATCCACATGCGCCGCACGGCGCTGAAAGACACCGAACTGGGCGGCAAGCAGATCCGCAAGGGCGACAAGGTGGTCATGTGGTATGTCTCCGGCAACCGCGATGAAGAGGTGATTCCGGACGCCGACAAATTCATCGTTGACCGGGCGAAGCCGCGGCAACATCTAAGCTATGGCGCCGGCATCCACCGTTGCGTCGGCGACCGGCTGGCGGACCTGCAATTGTCGATCCTGTGGGAAGAGATCCTGAAACGGGACCTGCGGATCGAAGTGCTGGAAGAGCCCGTGCGCCTGAAGAGCAATTTCATCCGCGGCATCCGCAAAATGCCCGCCATCATCCACGCCTGACAGAGTGAAGGACCCTCGCCCCATATGACCACCACCGTCTCCACCCTCTCCAACGGCCTGCGCATCGTTACCGACCGGATGGACCATGTGGAGACCGCCTCCCTCGGGGTCTGGGTCGGCGCCGGCACACGGCACGAAACCGAAGCCGTGAACGGCGTCTCGCACCTGCTGGAACACATGGCCTTCAAGGGCACGGCACGGCGCAATCCGGCCGAAATCGCCATCGCCATCGAAAATGTCGGCGGCATCATCAACGCCTATACCAGCCGCGAGCAGACCGCCTACTATGCCAAGGTGCTGGCGGACGACGCCCCGCTGGCGCTGGATGTGATCGGCGACATCATCTGCAACAGCACGTTTCCGGAGGATGAACTGGAGCGCGAGCGCCAGGTCATCCTCCAGGAAATCGGCCAGGCGGCGGATATGCCGGAGGATGTGGCGTTCGACACGTTCCAGGCCATCGCCTATCCCGACCAGGCGGCCGGCCGCACCGTGCTGGGCGACCCGCAGGTGGTGCGGAACCTGCCGCGCGCCGACATGATCGCCTACATGCATGCCCGCTATCGCCCCTCCCGCCTCGTGCTGGCGGCGGCCGGCAAGGTGGACCACGACGCCTTCGTGCGCGCGGTCGAGGCCCAGTTCGGCCACTGGCAGCCGGGGGAAAGCGAGGCGCCGGAGCCCGCACGCTACAAGGGCGGCTATGCCAAGGTCGCGCGCGAGGGCGAGCAGGCCCACATGATTTTGGGCTTCCCGGCGCTGTCCTACCTCCACGAGGATTTCTACGGGTTGCAGGTGCTCTCCACCCTGTTCGGCGGCGGCATGTCCAGCCGCCTGTTCCAGGAGGTGCGGGAGAAGCGCGGCCTGGTCTATTCGATCTATTCCTTCGCCAGTGGCATGCTCGACCACGGCGTGTTCGGCATCTATGCCGGCAGCGGCCCCGAGACCGCGCACGAGGTCTGCGAAATCGTCACGCGCGAGTGCCGCAATCTCTCCGGCTCGGTGACGGAGGAAGAGGTCGCTCGGGCACGGGCACAGCTCAAGGCGCAAATCCTGATGGCGCGCGAGAGCACCGGGCAGCGCGCGGAACAGGCGGCAACGCAATTGCTCGCCTTCGGCCGCCGGCGCGAGGTCGAGGAGATCGTCGCGCGGGTCGAGGCCGTGGACACGGCCAAGGTGGCGGATCTGGCCGCGCTCGTGTTTTCGGGCGACCCAACCTTCGCCGCCGCCGGCGCCGTCAATACCCTGCCGCCGCAGGACCAGATGCGGGAATGGCTGGACGCCTGAACGGCTCGCTTCCTACCCTCCGGCCTTGGCGGCCACCCAGCGCGCTTCCAGCCGCTCCATGTCCTCCGCCCGCAGGTCGGAGCCTTCGGCGCGGGCGGCGGCCTCCATCGCCTGGAAGCGCCCGGAGAATTTGCGGTTGGCGAGGCGCAGCGCCTCTTCGGCGTCCGCCCCGGCCTTGCGGGCGAGTTGGGCGGCGGCGAACAACAGATCGCCGATTTCCTCCCGCACTGCTTCCGGATCGCCGGCGGCGAGCGCCTCCTCGATCTCCGCCATTTCCTCGCGCAGCTTGTCGAGCACGCCGGCGGTGTCCGGCCAGTCGAAGCCGGTGCGGGCGGCGCGCTTGCCCAGCTTCTCCGCCCGCATCAGCGCCGGCAGGGCGAGCGGCACGTCATCCAGCACGCTCGGCTCGCGGCCGGCGCGCGCGGCTTTCTCCGCCCGTTCCCGCGCCTTCTGCCGCTCCCAGGCATCGGTCTGGGCGGCGGCGGTGCGCACCTCCGCATCGCCGAACACGTGCGGGTGACGGGCGATCATCTTGTCGTTGATGGCGCGGGCCACGTCCTCGAAGGCGAACGCGCCTTCCTCGTTCGCCATCTGCGCGTGGTAGACGACCTGTAGCAGCAGGTCGCCCAACTCCCCTTTCAGGTCGTCCAAATCGGCCCGGTCGATGGCGTCGGCGACCTCGTAGGCTTCCTCGATCGTGTAGGGCTTGATGCTGGCGAAATCCTGCTCCCGATCCCAGGGGCAGCCGCCGTCCGGGTCGCGCAGCTTGGCCATGGTGGCGAGGAGGTCGTCGATGGCGCTGGATGGGACGGCCATGGGGCGGGAGTCTCTCTGGGCTTCGGCAATCGGCAGGGTTAGGATAGCGCGGCAGAGGAGCGCTTGCCCATGTTACAAAGCAACTTCGCCGGCCTGGTCGACGACCGCCCCGAAGACAATCTGTTCCGGGTACACCGCCGCATCTACACGGGCGAGGACGTGTTCGCGGCCGAGATGGAGCGGATTTTCGAGCAGTCCTGGACCTATGTCTGCCACGAGTCGCAAATCCCGAAGGCGGGCGATTACTACGCGACCAAGCTGGGGCGGGAGCCGGTGCTGATCAACCGCCGCGACGACGGTTCGGTCGGCGGCCTGCTCAACGCCTGCGCCCATCGCGGCGCGCTGCTGAACCCGACCCAGCGCGGCAATTCCCGGGTGCTGGTCTGCCGCTATCATGGCTGGAGCTTCTCCGCCAATGACGGCCGCTGCGTCCGCATCAAGGATGCCTCCGGCGAGGACCCGGCCTGCTATGCCCTGCGGAAAGTCCCGCGGGTGGAGAGTTACAAGGGCTTCGTCTTCGCCACGCTGAACGAGCAGGCTCCGCCGCTGGCCGAGCATCTGGGTGCGGCCGCCACCATCATCGACCTGCTGGCCGACCAGTCGGGCGAGGGCATGGAGGTGCTGCCGGGCGTCTCGTCCTACATCGTCGACGGCAATTGGAAGCTCCAGGCGGAAAACGGCGTCGACGCCTATCACGTGACCACCGTGCACCGGAATTTCGCCAACACGGTCAAGCGGCGCGACCAGTTGCTGGGCCACAAGGGCCTGAAGTCGACCGATGTCGGCCGCTTTTCCGGTGCGTTGAAGAACGGCACCTACGACCTCGGCCATGGGCACACCGTCATCTGGACCATGCGCGGCGACCCCGCCGCCGCACCGCTGTGGGAAGCGAAGGACGAGATCGAGCCGAAAGTGGGGCCGGTGAAGTGGGATTGGATGTGCGGGCGCGGCCGCAACCTGTTCCTGTTCCCGAACCTGTTCCTGATGGACCAGTCGTCGACGCAAATCCGGGTGTTGATCCCGCTCTCGCCCAGCCGGACCGAGGTGAAGGTCTATTGCCTCGCCCGCAAGGGGGAGAGCCGGGCGGCGCGGGCGGCGCGGCTCAACAAGTTCCGCGACTTTTTCCTCGGCTCGGGCCTCGCCACCACCGACGATTCCGCGGCGCTGGAGGACACCCAGTCCGGCGCCCATGCCAGCGCCGAGCCCTGGAACGTGTTCCGGCGCGGCTGGGACGGCTATTCGCAAGGCCCGGACGAGGAGGCGAAGGCGTTGGGCCTGAACCCGGTCGCCTCCAACAGCCGCTGGGACCCGGAAACCCATTATGTCGGCCAGTATCGCCGCTGGCGGGAGTTGATGAGCGATGGGTGAGGTCGCGGTGACACCCTCCCACCCGCCGTCATTGCGAGCCGGAGGCGTGGCAATCCAGATGAGCGTCCCCGTCTCGTCGGGCCGTTGGCCTGGATTGCCTCGTCGCTCCGCTTCTCGCAATGACGGCGGCGTGCGGGGCGGGAGGTCCGGCGCATGACCCCCTTCCCCTCCCCCACCCTCCAACTCGAAGTCGAGCGCCTGCTCTACCGCGAGGCCTATTGCCTGGATACGCGCGACTGGCAGGGCTGGCTCGGCTGCTATTGGGACGACGCCAGCTTCTGGATGCCCGCCTGGGCCAACGAAACCGAACTGACCCGGGACCCCGAAGTCGAACTGGCGCTGATGTACATGCCGGACAAGACCGGCCTCGACGACCGCGTCTACCGCATTCTCAGCCGCGACAGCTATGCCTCGACGCCGATGCCGCGTTCGTGCCACGTGGTCGGCAATGTGCTGATCCTGGACGGAACCGCCGATGCCCTGACCGTGGCGGCCAGCTGGACCGTGCACCTCTACCACATGCACAAGGGCGGGCGCGTCCATGGCGGCCGCTACGAATACCGGTTGGAACGGCGCGACGATGCGTTGAAGATCGCCGCCAAGAAGGTCGTCTTCCTGAACGACAAGGTCGACGTGCCGCTGGATGTCTACAATGTCTGAGCCCCAAAGGTCAGAGCCCCAAAGGTCAAAGCCCCTGCCATGCTAGCCCTCGCCAAGATCGCGCCGGAAGAAGGCGGCGTTGCCGTCGGCCACTATCCCGAGCCCTCGCCCGGTCCCGGCGAAGTGCTCATCCGGATGCAGGCCGCGGGCATTTGCGGCACCGACATGCAGATCTACAAATGGGCGCCGCGCATGCGCGCCCGCGTGCAGGTGCCGCGCATTCTGGGGCATGAGATGGCGGGCCATATCCACGCCGTCGGCGAGGGCGTCACGCGGCTGAAGCCGGGCGATTTCGTCTCTCTGGAAAGCCACATCTTTTGCGGCCATTGTCGCCAGTGCCGCGCGGGCCAGGCGCATGTCTGTCAGAATCTGGGCTATCCCGGCATTTCCATCGACGGCGGCTTTGCCGAGTGGTGCGTGGTGCCGGAGCAGATTTGCTGGGTGAACCCGCCGGATCTCGACCCCTATATCGCCGCCATGCTGGAGCCCTACGGCATCAGCGTCTATGCCAGCGCCGTCGGCACCGGCGTTGCCGGCCAGAGCGTGCTGGTGAACGGCTGCGGCCCGATCGGCATGATGAATGTCGCCACCGCCCGCGCACTGGGCGCGGCGCGGGTGCTGGCGGTCGACCCGAATCCGAAACGCCGCGCCATGGCAGCTCAAATGGGCGCCGACCGCACCCTCGACCCGATGGAAGAGGACGTGGCCAGGGTCTGCCTCGACATGACCGGCGGCTATGGCATCGACGTCGCGATCGAGTATTCCGGCACCCCCGCCGGCTTCGAGGCCTGCACCACGTCCTTGCGCAAGGGCGGCGAATTCCGTCTGGTCGGCGGCCCGCCGGAGCCCCACGCCGTCACCTTCGCCCAGTGGATCTACAAGGCCGTCACCGTGCACGCGGTGCATGGGCGGCGGCTCTGGGGAGATTGGGTGCTGGGGCAGGACCTGCTGGCCGCCGGCAAGGTCGACATCTCGCCGCTGGTCAGCCACGTGCTGCCTCTGTCGGAAAGCGCCCGCGGCTTCGACCTGATCCTGGCCGGCGAGGCGCTGAAGCCGATTCTGGTGCCGGACCGGGGCTGAGCGTCCGCCTAGCCGGCTTTTCCCAGCGATTGCCCGACGGCAATGACGCACAGACGGTGCGGCTCGGCAACCGTCGCCGACACCGCGACCTGGAACAGATAGACGTCGCCCCGAAGTTGCAGTTGCACCTGGCGCGGGGCGTGATCGCGCAGGGTTCCCAGAATGGCGTCCCGCAATGGCGCGGCCGCCTCACCCACGTCCAGCAGAACATCGAGGGCGGCAAGGTTGGCATCGACCACCCGGCCCGCATCCGACACCCAGACCACCGGCCCCGGCAAATGCGCGAGCGCGCCGCCGGCCGGCGGCAGCACCACAACCTGCGATGGTCGCTGCTCGCGGCCATCTCGGCCTTCCCGATTGGGACAATCCCGGTCGTGTACGAGTGTCAGCATGGTCTTCGTTAGTATCGATTCGCCCCCTCCGGGTAGCAGTCTTATGATTAAGGATGAATAAACACGGCGAATCGCTTGACAGCCGCTACCACGCCACGACACTGCCGCCCTACCCCATACGAGAGGACCCTTCCATGAACGGCGCCGAAGCCCTGATGTCCGTTGCCAAACAAGCCGGGACCGAAATCTGTTTCGCCAACCCCGGCACGACCGAAATGCCGATGGTCATGGCCATGGACTCGGCGCCCGGCATCCGGCCCGTTCTGGCGCTGCACGAGAATGTGTGCAGTGCCGCCGCCGACGCCTATGGCCGTCTGGCCGGCAAGCCCGCCATGACCATCACCCATCTGGGGCCGGGCTTCGCCAATTCCTGTGCCAACCAGCACAATGCGCGGCGCGCCTTCTCGCCGATCTTCAACGTCATCGGCCAGCATTCGACCTGGCACTATGACGCCGACGCGCCGCTGGCCATGGATATCCTGGGACTGGCCGGCACCGTCTCGGGCTGGGTGCGCGAGACCAAGGGGCCGGAAACCGTGGCCCAGGACATTGTCGACGGCATCACCTTCGCGCTCGGCCAGCGTGGCCGCATCGCCTCGCTCAGCTTTCCGCACGACCACCAGATGGCCGACGTCCAGGCCGACCCGGTTCTGGGCACGCCGGAACCGCTGGGCGCCATCGACGGCGCGCTGGTGGATCGGGCGGCGGCCATGCTGAAGAACGGCAAGAAGACCGCGCTGCTGCTGGGCGGCACCGCGCTGAAAGAGGCCGGCCTGATGCTGGCAGCGAAGCTGAAGGCCGCCCATGGCTGCGACCTGGTGATCGAGGGCTCGTTCTCGCTGATGGAATGCGGCGCGGGCCTGCCGGACCATATCCGCATGCCCTACCCGCCGGAACCGGCCCAGGCGCTGATGGACTCCTACGAACAGGTCATCGTCATCGGCACCAAGCTGCCGGTCAGCTTTTTTGGCTGGCCGGACGCGCCGAGCCAGTATCTGCGCGGCCGCGATGGCGTCCTGCATGTGGCCGACCAGGTCGACGACGCGGTGACGGCGCTGGACGCGCTGGTGCAGGGCACGGGCGCGGCCGGCGCGACCCCGTCCGTCACCCGCCTGGAGGTGCCGGGCGTGCCGACCGGCGCACTGACGCCGGACCTGCTCTGCCAGGTGTTCACGGCAATGCAGCCGGAAAACGCGGTGATCGTGCCGACGGCGGTGACCACCGGCCGGCTCTACGGCCCGATGTCGACCAAGCTGCCGCGGCACACCCAGATCAGCCTTTGCGGCGGCGCCATCGGCGAAGGCCCCGGCCTGGCCCTGGGCGCGGCGCTCGCCTGCCCGGACCGGCCGGTACTGAACCTGCAGGCGGATGGCTCCGGCGCCTATCTGCCCCAGGCCTTCTGGAGCCAGGCGCGCGAGGGCGCGAACGTGACGACGGTCATCTGCTCGAACCAGCGCTATGCCATTCTCCAGGGCGAGATGACCCGCGCCGGCCTGAACCAGCCGGGGCCGCACTCCATGGCGCTGACGCAGTTGGACAATCCGCCCATGGACTGGGTCTCGATTGCCAAGGGCTTCGGTGTGCCCGGAGTGAAGGTCGACACCTGCGAGGGCCTGGCCGATGCGATGAAGCGGGCCATGGCGACGCCGGGGCCGAACCTGATCGAAGCGCGGATCTGAGCCGCGCTCGGTCCCGGCTCGCCGCTCCGCAGCGGCCGGGACACACCGGGGGCGAGGTTGGAGGAACCAAACCCACGGTGTACCCCGGAGGTGGCAGAGCCGCCATCCGGGGCCGGCCGCAGCGTGCGACTACCGTCCGGCCCGTCCTCGCGAGAGCGACCGATCCCGGCCCTCGCCTCCGGCTCGGTCGGGACACATCAGAAAGTGAAACGACACCATGACCGCCGACTGGCCCGCCCGCGCCAAAGCCTTCGCAGAGCAATATCTCGCCCCCCTCGCCGACATCCACACGCTCGACGCCCTGCCGGATTCCATCTGGCAGGCCATGGCCGATGAAGGCTTGCTGGCGCTCTCCGCACCCGAGGAATTCGGCGGCACGCCCATCGACCCGGCCACGCAGATCGCCGCCGTCGAGGGTTTCGTGCGGGCGGCGCGGAATGTCGGCGTCGGCTCGATCTGGCAGGGGCATTTGCACAATGCCGGCTTCGTCATCAACCGCCTGGGCAATGACGCGCAACGCCGGCGCCATCTGCCGGCGCTGGCTCGCGGCGAGGCCCGGATGGCGGTCTCGATCTCCGAGCCCAAGGTCGGCGCCCACCCCAAACACCTGACCACACGGGCGGAGCGGGACGGCGACGGCTGGCGCATCACCGGCGAGAAAAGCTACCTGACCCAAGGCCCGCAGGCGACGCTCATCGCCGTGCTGGCCATCACCGGCATCGAAAACGGCGTCAAGCGCTACAGCATCTTCCTGGTGCCCAGGGGCGCGGACGGGCTGGAATACGTGCCCGGCGGCAATGTCGACTACCTGAAGCCGTCCTCGCACTGTGGGCTTAAGCTAAATGGCGTATATGTGGGTCCGGAAGCGTTGCTCGGCCCGCTGGGTGAGGGCTATGACCTGCTGGGCAAACCGATGCGCGACCACGAGGACCTGGCCAACCTGGGCGCCCGTTTCGGCGGGTTCGCGGCCGAATTCGACGTGCTGAAGGAACAGGCGGGCGCCGCACTCACCGGCGACGCCGCCATCCGCTTCGGCGCCCTGGTGGCCGGTCTCAACGGCCTGAAAACCCTGGCCGCGGCGGCCCTCGCAGCCGGTCCGGGCTCGGCGGGAGCCGAATTGCTGCTGCTCGACATCCGCAACCGCTCGACAGCGCTTCAGGCAGACTATGGCGCGCTGGTCGCCGACCTTGGCGTGCAACTGCCGCCGCGCGAGGCCAGTCTCAAGCGCGACCTCGACAAGCTGGGCAACCTTGCCGCCTATGTCCAACGCATCAAGCTGGAGCGGCTGGCGGCCGGTTGGTAGGCCCTTTCGACTTTCGGCGAATAGGATACACTGGCGGCAATCAACCGGACCACAACCGGAGGAACCGCCATGGCCATCACGGTCAGCCCCGTACACGACGACTTCGTCGCCGAGATCTACGACGTCGACCTGGCGGATCCGGCGCCGGGCCAGATCGACGAGATCAAGGCCGCCTTCTGGCGCTATGCCGTGCTGGTCTTCCCCGGCCAGACGCTGAGCCAGGATCAGCACGTCGCCTTTGCCGGAGAATTCGGCCCGATGGATCACACCGTGATCAAAAAGGCCGTGTCCGACCAGAAGCTTCGCATCCGCGAGGACATCGCCGATGTCTCCAATCTCAGCGCGGACAACCGGATCCTGGAGGAAAGCAATCGGCTGCGCCGGCTGCAACTGGGCAACCGGCTCTGGCACACGGACAGTTCGTTCAAATACGTGCCGGCGCTGGCCTCGTTGCTGTATGCCAGGGAAATCCCGCCGGTCGGCGGCCAGACCGCCTTTGCCGACCTGCGCGCCGCCTATGATGCGCTCGACGACGCCAAGCGGACCCGCCTTTCCGGCCTCGTCGCAGAGCACTCGCTGGTCTACTCGCGCGAGCGCCTGGGCTATACCGACTGGCAGGAGGGCGAACGGCAGGCGGTCGACGCCGTGCCGCAGGCCATGGTGCGCACTGTGCCCGAGACCGGACGCAAAAACCTGTTCGTCGCCTCCCACGCCGGCCATATCGTCGGCATGGACGATGCCGAGGCGAAACCGCTGATCGACTGGGTGCTGGACTTCGCCACCCAGCGCCAGTTCACCCATGTGCACCGCTGGCGCGTCGGCGACCTGGTGATATGGGACAACCGCTGCACCCTGCACCGCGGCCTGCCCTTCGACGACCTGCGCTTCCGCCGCGACGTGCAGCGCGCCACCGTGCAGGACCGCGCCAACAGTTGCGAGCAGGAAGGCCTCACCGTGCCGGACGTGCACCTGCGCGCCGCGGAATAGGACCGCTCAGCAGCCCTGACCCCCTCCAGGAGGACCCGACCCATGGGCGTTATGACCAAGCCGCAAGCCAAACAATCGTTCACCGTGACGCCGATCAAGCCGAAAATCGGCGCGGAAATCACCGGCATCGACCTGACCCGGCCGGTGGACGAGAACACCCGCCAGGCGCTCTATGACGCCGTTGTCGACAACATCGCCGTCGTCATCAAGAACCAGAAGCTGACGCCGGCGCAATTCGCGGCCGCCGCAGAACTGTTCGGCGAGTTGATGGAGGACCAGATCAAGACCAATCTGGTCCAGGACGTGCCGATGGTCAGCATTCTCGACAATTTCGAGAAGGACAGCAAAGGCAACCAGGCCAAGGTACCGAAAAACGCCACCTGGCACACCGACCACACCAACAAGGAACGGCCACCGAAATTCACCTTCCTCTATGCGGAGATGATTCCGAGCAAGGGCGGCGGCACCTCGGTTGCGAACATGAACGCCGCCTATGAGGCACTGACGCCAGAGCGGCGGGCGGAGCTCGACCGGTTGCAGAGCGCAAACCAACGCATCAGTTCCGCGCGCCTGGCGGTCGCCAACCCGGATTCGCTGGCCGACCAGCAACGCCTCGCCGAGCCGCTGATGGTCCACCCGCTGGTGCGCACCCATCCGGACCGCGGCACCAAGGCGATCTGGTTCCACCAGGGCAAGACCGAGACCCTCACCGGCATGGACCCGTTCCAGACCCAGGACTATCTGACGGCGCTGCTGGCTGAGATCATCCAGGATGATATCACCTACACCCACAATTGGAGCATCGGCGACCTGCTCATCGTCGACAACCGCTCGGCCCTGCACAAGGCCGGCTCGGACTACGACATGAGCGAGCGCCGCAAGCTCTACCGCACCATGGTGCAGGGCGACCGGCCGGTGTGATAGCGAAATTGGATATCCGGGCCGGAAGCGCCGGACCGGATATCCTTTCATTGAATTTTCGCCCAAAATGATATACGTGACGGCCCTGTGACAAGGAGCCATTGGCCATGCGCGTCTCCAAATGGGGCAACAGCCTCGCCGTTCGCATTCCTGCCGAAATCGTCGAAGAACTCGGCCTGAAAGAAGGGGACGAGGTCGGGGTGTCGCGGCAAGGGCCGAACAAGATTGTAATCGATTTGCCGATGTCGGTAGAGGATCGCATCAAGTGGCTGCGGGAGAATGGCAAACTCCTGCCGGATGACTACGAGTTTTCACGCGCGGATGCTTATGAGGGAACGCAGCGATACTAGTTTTCCTCGATTCCAATATACCGCTTTACGCACATAGCAGCGTTCCCGAAAAAGCAGCGATTGCCCAAGACCTTCTAAGCCGACGCGCAGTTGTCAGCGTTCAGGTGTTGAACGAATTCGCTGCTGTATTGCGGCGCAAAACGACATTGGATTGGTCGGAGTTGCAGGACCAGTCGGCTTGGCTTCGGTCGCTGTGTGAGGTGGTGCCAGTGACGGAAGCGACGCATGAAAAGGCGTTGGAAATCGCCGAGCGGTACAGGCTCCACATCTACGACGCCAATATCTGGGCGGCGGCGATCCTCGCCGGCTGCGACACCCTCTATTCGGAGGATATGCACCACGGCCTGACCATAGAGGGCACCGCGCTCCGCAACCCGTTCCCGGCTTAGCCACAGAACCGCCCACAGGCTTGCACAGCGTTCCCGTTCTGACCATCTCGATTCCAGACCCGAATCCCGGCCCTATTGGTACCCATGAGCTATGCCGATTTCGTCCATCTGCGCGTGCACTCCGCCTATTCGCTCTCCGAAGGTGCGGTGCATCTGAAGGATCTGGTGAAACGCACCGCCGCCGCGAATGCGCCGGCGGTTGCCGTCACCGACACCGCCAACCTGTTCGGCGCGCTGGAATTCGCCCTAGCCGCCGCCGATGCGGGCGTGCAGCCGGTCGTCGGCACGCTGCTGCCGATGCTGGAGCCGGACCACCGCGCCGTCGCCTACCTGCCCGCCTATGCCCAGAGCGCCAGGGGTTATGAGAACCTGATGGCGCTGGTCAGCCGCGCGTTTCTGGAAAGCGCGGTCGAGGGCGAAGCGCGCCTCGCCTGGGACGATCTGGACGGCCACACCGACGACGTCATCGCCTTCACCGGCGGCGCCGACGGGCCGCTCGGCCGGCTGCTGCTGGCGGGCCAGGGCAAGGCTGCCGCCGCCCTGGTCGAGCGGCTGGAACGGCTGTTTCCCGGCCGCCTCTATGTGGAGTTGCAACGCCACGGCCTGCCGCAGCAGCAGCGTACCGAGCCGGCCTTCCTGAAACTGGCCTATGACCGCGACCTGCCGCTGGTTGCCACCAACGATGTGTTCTTCCCGGAACGCGAGCATCACGAGGGCCATGACGCCCTGATCTGCATCGCCGCCGGCAAGAAGCTGGACGAGACCGACCGCCGCCGCCTGACGCCGGAACACTATCTCAAGTCGCCGCAGGAAATGCGGGCGCTGTTCGCCGACCTGCCGGAAGCGGTCGACAACACCCTGGTCGTCGCCCGGCGCTGCGCCCACATGCCGTTGCCGCACAAGCCGATCCTGCCGGCCTTCAGCGCCGAAGAGGGGCGAGACGAGCCCGCCGAACTGCGCGCCCAGGCCGAAGAGGGCCTGGAACAACGCCTCGCCTCCCACGTCTATCCCACCGACGCCACGGATGCGCAAAAGGCGGAGATCGCCACCCCCTATCGTGAGCGGCTGGAGTTCGAGCTGGGCGTCATCACCCAGATGGGCTTTCCCGGCTATTTCCTGATCGTGTCCGAGTTCATCAAATGGGCGAAGGAGCGGGATATTCCGGTCGGCCCCGGTCGCGGCTCCGGCGCCGGCTCGCTGGTGGCCTATGCGCTGAAGATCACCGACCTCGATCCGCTGAAATGGGGGCTGCTGTTCGAGCGCTTCCTCAACCCCGAGCGCGTGTCGATGCCGGACTTCGACGTCGATTTCTGCCAGGACCGGCGCGACGAAGTCATCGAGCATGTGCGCCGCAAATACGGCGAGGACCGGGTCGCCCAGATCATCACCTTCGGTAAGCTTCAGGCCCGCGCGGCGTTGCGGGATGTCGGCCGTGTGCTCGGCATGCCCTATGGCCAGGTGGACAAAATCTGCAAGCTGGTGCCGAACAACCCCGCCAACCCGGTCACCCTGCAACAGGCCATCGACGGCGAGCCGCAACTCCAGCAGGCGCGGCGCGAGGACGAGGAGGTCAGCCGCCTGATCGACGTGGCCCTGCAGTTGGAGGGCCTTTACCGCCACGCCTCCACCCACGCGGCCGGCGTGGTGATCGGCGACCGGCCGCTGCACGAACTGGTGCCGCTCTACCGCGATCCGCGCTCGGACATGCCGGTGACCCAGTTCAACATGAAGTATGTCGAGACCGCGGGGCTGGTGAAGTTCGACTTTCTCGGCCTCAAAACCCTGACCGTGTTGCAGAAGGCGGTGGAGTTCATCGCCAAGCGCGGCATCGACATCGACCTGTTGAAACTGCCGCTGGACGACAAGGCGACCTTCCGGCTGCTCGGCTCCGGCGAGACCGCGGGTGTGTTCCAGCTGGAAGGCAGCGGCATGCGCGACATGCTGCGCAAGCTGAAGCCGACCGAGTTCGAGGACATCATCGCCGTCGTCTCGCTCTACCGGCCGGGGCCGATGGAGAACATCCCCTCCTACATCGCCCGCAAGCATGGCCAGGAAAAGCCGGACTATCTGCACCCGCTGCTGGAGCCGGTGCTGAAGGAGACCTATGGCATCATCATCTACCAGGAACAGGTGATGCAGATCGCCCAGATCCTGGCGGGATATTCCCTCGGCGGCGCCGATTTGCTGCGCCGGGCCATGGGCAAGAAGATCAAGGAGGAAATGGCGAAGCAGCGGGAGATCTTTGTCTCCGGCGCGGTCGGTCGCGGTGTCGACAAGCAACAGGCCTCCGACATTTTCGACCTGGTCGACAAGTTCGCGGGCTATGGCTTCAACAAGTCTCACGCCGCCGCCTATGCCCTGGTCGCCTACCAGACCGCCTATCTCAAGGCCAACTATCCGGTGGAGTTCATGGCAGCGCTGATGACGCTCGACATGGGCAACACCGACAAGCTGGCCCAGTTCAAGCGCGACCTGGACCGGCTCGGCATCGAATTGCTGCCGCCGAGCGTCAACCATTCCGATGTCATGTTCGCGGTCGAACAGGTGCCGGGCGAGGGCGAGGAGCCGGTCCGGGCCATCCGCTATGCCCTGGGCGCGATCAAGAATCTGGGCCGCCCCACCTGCGAGGCCATCGTGCGCGAGCGCGCCGCCGGCGGTCCCTTCGCCGACATCTTTGCCTTCACCCGCCGCCTGGAGGCGCGGGCGCTGAACAAGCGGGCCATGGAGCAATTGTGCCAGGCGGGCGCCTTCGACATCTTCTTCAAGGACCGGGCGCGCCTGTTCGCCGGCCTGGACCTGGCGTTGCGCCATGGCCATCTGGCGCAGGAGGAAGCGGCGTCGGCCCAGGTGAACCTGTTCGGCGACGTGGAGGACGAAACCACCCTGCCGCCCCTGCCCGACGTGCCGGCCTGGGATCTGCTGACCACGCTGGAACGCGAGCGCGACGCCATCGGCTTCTACCTCTCCGCCCATCCGCTGGACGAGTATGGCGAACTGCTGAAACGGCTGCGCGTCACCCGCATCGCCAGCCTGGCCGACCGTGCGCGCAGCGACGGCCACGCCAAGATCGCCGGCGTCGTGCTCGGCCGGCAGGAGCGCTCGAACGCCCGCGGCAACCGCTATGCCTTCGTCCAGTTGTCGGACTCGACCGGCATGGTCGAGATCACCCTGTTCAGCGAGGTGCTGGCCACGGCCCGACCGGTGCTGGACTCCGGCCATCCGGTGCTGATGACGGTCGAAGTCCGGCTCGACGGCGACAGTGTCAAAATCACCGCCAACGCGGTGGACGACCTGGAAAAGGTGGCCGCGACCCGGACCGAGGCCATCAAGGTGTTCGTCACCGACACCGCCCCCCTGCCCTCGATCCGGAAAATGCTGGGCGGCGAGGAAGGCGGGCGTGGCCAGGTCTCGATCGTGCTGGGCCTGGACCCGCAGCGGGAGGTGGAAATCGACCTGCCGGGCCGCTACAGCGTCACGCCGCAGATGGCGGCCATGCTCAAGGCCGTGCGCGGCGTGGTGGATGTGGAACAGGTGGCGCAGATGTCGCCCACCTACCATTAGGCGCGGCGGAAGACTCCGTAGCGGACACCGATGCCCTCGAATTCGGGATTGCCCGGCAGATAGGGCTCGGGGCCCGTGACCTCAATCGGCTGCCAAAGCCCTTCGCCGACCAGCCGGTCGAAGGCCTGTTGGGTCCCGCGCGGGCCGAACAGGTCGCTGCGCTGGGTCAGGACGATGGCCCCACCCGGCCGGGTCAGACGGCAGAAGTCGCGGCAGATGGCTTCGACCTCGGGCAAATAGCTGAGCACGCCGACGCACACCACCGCCCCGAATGCGCCATCGGCGAAGGGCAAGGGCGGTTGGGTGAGATCGACGGCCAGCAGGTCGCGGTAGACACGGCGCCGCGCCGCCAACACCAGCGATTCCGCGGAGAAATCGACGCCAACCAGGGTATGAAACCCGGCCCGATACAACGCCTGCCCGGAAAGTCCGGTGCCGCATCCCGCATCCAGGACAAGCGTTTCCGCCGGCACCAGTTCCGCAAGCCGCCCGGCGGCTATGGTCGGCGCTTCATAGCCCCAGGCGGTGAGCGTTGCGTCGTAATCGTCCGCCCATTCGTCATACAGCTTCCGAATGGCGTCCGGCCGGCTGTCCGAGCGGCCACGCAGATTGTCGAACACAGGGGCCATTTGCCGCCTCGCCATCCCATCGTCCGACACTCGACCCGAGCGCTGCCATTGCTCGCGCAAAGGCGCCGAAGGCGGAACCGTCACGCCGCCGCTTGCTGCGACTTCTTCGCCTGGTCGAGGTCGATGTCCTTAATGCGGGCGGTCCGCTCCAGGAGGTCCTCGAACACGCTGATATTCTCCTTGCCCAGAATGGACAGGAAGACTTGTTGCGCCTCCATCCACAGCGGCGCCGCCTGGCGGATTTTTTCCATTCCCGCCGGCGTAATCCGGATTTCCCGGCTGCGCCGCGACTGTCCGACCTCGCGCACGATCAGGCCGTCCCGCTCCAGCGGATCCAGCGCCCGAGAGAGAGAGGACGCATCCAGAACCACCACATCCGACAGGTAGCGGATCGTGGCCGGCTCGTGCACGGCGACGGCCATCAACACGGTCATCTGGGTGCAACGCAGCCCGATGGGCTCAAATGCCTGATCGAACAGATTCGTCACCAAACGCATCGTCCGGCGCAGCCCGCTGCACGAACACTTTTCCAGGGCCTGCGCCAAAGCGGTAATCTGTTTGGATTCCATCGTCATTCAAAGATTCCGACCAACTGTTGATAGACCGCCTTCTTGTCGTTTGGGCGGGTGACACTCAGCCAATACACCATGGGAGCCTTGTTCTTACAACCATACGCTTTGCCGTGCGCAACAATCGTCCCTCATTCTTTCGTATTCCGGAATTCCAGATTCGGAAATTGTTCCCCCGTATGGGTCAAATGCCAGGAATTTCGGGCAAGGAACACAGGCGACCCGTCATGATCTTCCGCAAATGCGGCGCGGTTCTGATCCTGAAACAGCTTCAACTCCCGTTCGGTTTTCGCGCCAATCCACCGGGCGGTGTAGAGATTGGCCGACTCGAACCGCACCGGGATTCCGTATTCCGTGCGAATCCGGTCGGCGAGGACGTCGAACTGCAACGCACCGACAACGCCGACGATCCAGTACGGGTCCATCAGCGGACGGAACACGCGCGCGACGCCTTCTTCCGCCAGTTCGAACAATGCCTTGCCCAGATGCTTGGCCTTCAGCGGATCGCCGGCCATGGCGCGCTTCAGGTATTCCGGCGCGAAGCTCGGAATGCCGGTGAAGCGCAGGTCCTCGCCCTCGGTCAGCGCGTCGCCGATGCGCAGATTGCCGTGGTTCGGAATGCCGAGAATGTCGCCGGGAAAGGCTTCCTCCGCCACCTCGCGATCCTGGGCCAGGAACATGAGCGGCGCGGGAATGGCCATGGTCTTGCCGCTGCGCACATGTTTCAGCTTCATGCCGCGCTTGAACTGGCCGGAGCATAGCCGCACGAAGGCGATGCGGTCGCGATGCTTCGGGTCCATGTTCGCCTGGATCTTAAAGACGAAGGCAGAGACCTTGTCCTCGCACGGCTGGACGCCTCGGCTTTCGGCCGGCTGGGTGCGGGGCGGCGGCGCCAGCGCGGTCAGCCCTTCCTGCAATTCGTGCACGCCGAAACTGTTGATGGCGCTGCCGAAAAAGACCGGGGTCATATGGCCCTGGCGAAACATCTCCATGTCGAAGGCGGGGCAGAGTTCCCGCGCCATCTCCACCTCTTCGCGCAACTGCGCCACCTTGTCGGCCGGCAGCACGGCGTCGAGCTTCGGGTCGTCAATGCCCTCGCAGCGCTCGCCCGGATCGGGCAGACCATCGCGGGAGCGGGCAACCAGGTGCAGGCTGTCGCGCATCAGGTCGTAACAGCCGAGAAAGTCCCGCCCCATGCCGATCGGCCAGCTGGCCGGCGTCACGTCCAGCGCCAGGGTCTGTTCGATCTGGTCGATCAGTTCGAATGGGTCCAGCGCTTCCCGGTCAAACTTGTTGATGAAGGTGATGATCGGGATGTCGCGCAGGCGGCAGACCTCGAACAGTTTCAGCGTCTGCGGCTCGATGCCCTTGGCGGCATCCAGCACCATGATCGCCGAATCGACCGCGGTCAGCGTGCGGTAGGTGTCTTCCGAAAAATCCTCGTGGCCGGGGGTGTCGAGCAGGTTGAAGGTGCAGCCGTCATGCTCATACGTCATGACCGAGGAGGCGACGGAGATGCCGCGCTCGCGCTCCACCTTCATCCAGTCCGAGCGCGCCCGCCGCTGCTCGCCGCGCGCCTTGACGGCGCCCGCGGCCTGGATCGCGCCGCCGAACAGCAACAGTTTTTCGGTGAGCGTGGTCTTGCCGGCGTCCGGGTGCGCGATGATCGCAAACGTGCGCCGGCGCGCAACCTGCTCGGCAAGCGCAACGGTCATGGGGCAGTCCTTGGAGGAGGAGTTGTGGTGTCCTGGCGCAGATATGTCGTCAAAGACCGCCGGAGACAAGAGCGGCAAATAAAAGCACGCGCTGCGATTGGGCGCGAGGCTCCGCAATCGGCATCAAGGCCGGTGTCCCCCGGAGGTGGCATAGCCGCCATTGTTCCCCGGAGGTGGCGTAGCCGCCATCCGGGGCCGGCCGGAATGTGCGAACACCGCCGCCAACGGTGTTCGCGAGAGCGACCGATCCCGGGAACCGAGGCCCTACTCGGCCGCCTGGCTTTTCTGGCCGCGCGGGTTGGTCCATTCCTTGCCGGTCTGGGCCTCGTAGTTCTTGATCGCGTCCTCGACGCTCTTCGCCGCCGCGTTCACGAACTTCTCGCGATTGTCCGTCGAATAGTCATAGGAGAACTGGCGCAGGAAGTTGCTGTTGCGGAAATGCGGGGCGACATAGCGCGCGATCATCTCGTAGGAGCGCTTGGTCTGCTCCCAATCGGCCCAGTTGTGCGCCAACTGCATCAGCGCACCGAAGCCGCCGGACCCGCGCTGCAGGTGCTCGATGAACTCGCACGCGTCGTCCGGCGTGCCGATGCAGGCCGACTTGGTCTCGATCAGGTATTCGATCGGATCGTCCACGCCCGGCGGGATGATCGGGAAGGTGGCGACGTCGGTGAAATACTGGGTCCATTTCTTCAGGCCGAACGCCACATTGTCCCGCGCCTTCTGCCGCGTCTCGGCGATGTGCATCAGGGTGACCATGCGCCAGTTGTCCCGGCTGACCTGCTGGCCGTTGGCCTTGGCGGTTTCCTCGCAGGTCTCCCAGTTCTTGGCGTGGGCTGCCAGGGCCGCATCCGACGTGCCGCCGATGGAGAGCATGCCGACGCCATGCCGGCCCGCGGCCAGCGCTCCGGTCGGCGAGCGGCTGGAGGCCACCGCGATATCCGGTCCGCCCTCCGAGAACATCGGCAGTTGCAGGCGCGCGTCCTGCAGTTTAAACCAGTCGGTCTCCGCGTTCACCAACTCGCCGCGCAACAGCGGCATGATCACGTCGATGGACTCGTGCATCATGCGCCGCTGCTGTTCCGGGTCGACGCCCATGCGATAGGCGTCGCCCGCCAGCGCGCCGGGTCCGAAGCCGAACAGGAAGCGGCCGCGCATCATATGGTCGAGCTGCGCCACCCGGTTCGCCACCATGAACGGGTTGTGATAGGGCAGCGAGATCACGCCGGAGCCCAGCTTGATGTGCCGCGTGCGCTCGGCCGCCATGGCACAGAAGATTTCCGGGCTGGAAATGATCTCGAAACCGCCGGAATGGTGCTCGCCGATCCAGGCTTCGTCGTAAGCCAGCTGGTCGAGATGCTGGACCAACGCCATGTCGCGGTCGATGCAGAGGGTCGGGTTCTCGTCCATGGGATGGAAGGGCGCGAGAAAAATACCGAAGCGCATGTGATTGAGGGACATGAAGCGGTCCTTGGTCCGTTTGGGCAGAAATCTGCCGCTTAGACTAAAGGAGAACGTTCCGGATGATAAGACCGTTGGCCAACCGCGACCTTGCGTCCGAGAATGCTTGCCAGGGAAGCGCCTGTTTCCATTCCGCATCAAGGGACTTGAGACTGCCATGACCGACGAATGGCCGAGCATCCTGGCTCGCACCGGCCTGGAAAAGACCTATCAGGAATTCCCGGACGACGTGCGCGAGGCACTGGCCTCCGCCCTCGGCCTGGTCGAGCGCATGAAGGCGGACCCCGCCTATGCCGACGAGCCTGCCCACGTATTCCAGGCCGCCCGCGCGCTGGAGAACAAGGGATGAGCGACGACCTCTGCTTCATGAGTGCCGCCGAAGCCGGGCGGAAGATCGCGGCGAAACAGCTTTCGTCCGCCGAACTGACCGACGCCCTGCTGGCCCGGACCGAAGCCCTGGACGGCAGGCTCAACGCCTATATCGAAGTGCTGGGCGATGCGGCGCGCGCGTCGGCCAGGGCGGCCGACGACGCGGTTGCCAAGGGCGAAATCAAGGGGCCGCTGCACGGCGTGCCGGTCGCGCTGAAGGACATTATCGATCTGAAAGGCGTGCGCACCACCGCCCACTCCAAGCTGCTGCTGGACAATGTCGCGACCTCCGACGCTTTCGTCACGGCGAGGCTGAAAGAGGCGGGCTGCGTCATCACCGGCAAGCTGTCGACCCACGAATTCGCCATCGGCGGCCCCGCGTTCGACCTGCCCTTCCCGCCCGCGCGCAATCCCTGGAACCCGGAGCACCATCCGGGCGGCTCGTCGTCGGGCGCCGGCAGCAGCGTTGCCGCCGGCATGGTGCCGGTTGCGCTGGGCTCGGACACCGGGGGCAGCGTCCGCAACCCGGCCTCCTGCTGCGGCATTGTCGGCATCAAACCCACCTATGGCCGCGTCTCCCGCGCCGGCGTCATCCCCCTGTCGTTCAGCCTCGACAATGTCGGCCCGCTGACACGGACGGTGGAGGACAACGCCCTGATGCTGGCGGCCATTGCCGGCCACGACCCGCGCGACCCGGCCAGCGACAAGCGGCCGGTGGACGACTACACCGCCCGCCTGCGCGCTGGCGTCAAGGGCTTGAAAATCGGCCTGATCCGCCATTTCTACAACGAGGACCTGCAAGCCGACCCCGAAATGGCCGAGAGCATCGAGGCCACGGCCCGCCTGCTGGAAAGCCTGGGGGCGGAGGTGCGGGAAATCCGCCTGCCGCCGCTCTCGCAATACGCGGCCTGCAACCGGGTGATCCTGCTGGCGGAGGCCTATGCCATCCACCAGAAGGATTTGCAGACCCGTGCCGGCGACTATGCCGCCAGCACGCGCCGCCGGCTGCTGCCGGGCGCCTTCGTGAGCGGCGCCGACTATGTCAACGCACTCCGCATGCGCGAGAAACTGGTCGCCGCCTTCAACGAGGCCATGGAGGGCCTGGACGCCGCCGTCACCGCCTCCAGCATGGAGCCGCCGGTCAGCATGGCCGACATGCAGGAGGTGGAGCGCACCTATGGTCGCCAGGCCCGCGCGCCGTTCAACCTGATCGGCAACCCGGCCATCGCCATCCCGTCGGGCTTCCATTCCAACGGCCTGCCGCTGGCACTGCAAATCGTCGGCCGCGCCTTCGACGAGGCCATGTGCTTCCGCGTCGCCTGGGCGGTGGAGCAGGAACTGAACCTGGGCGTCCGCCGGCCCCCGCTCTGAGGCCGAGGGCGTCTCGCCCTGGCGGCCCTCTCACCGGCGTCATTGCGGGTCTGCGGAGCGGACGAAGCAATCCAGCAGCGCCCGGCTACGTCATAGCCACGTCTGGATTGCTTCGTTGCCCTGCGGGCGCCTCGCAATGACGACGGAAGGCGACGGAAAGAGGCTTCGATCCTGGGCCCGGTTCGTCCGCCGCCCCGTGCTCGACACGGGGGCCGTGCCGGAACTTCTCCACAAAGTCCGGACTTTGTGAGACGCGCTCGGGCATGGGCCCCCGCCTGCGCGGGGGAAGTGGAATAAGAAGCGCTCAGGCCAGTTCGCGCGAGCGCTTGGTCGCCGCGGCGATCGCCCGTTCGAATAGCGGGCGGATGCCGTCGGCGGCATCCAGCACCGCCACCGCCTCCGCCGTCGTGCCGCCGGGCGACATGACGTTCTTGCGCAGCGTCTCCGGCTTGTCCGGCGACTGGCGCGAGAGTTCGCCCGAACCCTCCACCGTCGCCCGGGCGATGGCCTCGGAGAGGTCGCGCGGCAGACCGGAGGCGACTCCGGCATCGGCCAGCGCCTCGATCAGCAGGAACACATAGGCCGGGCCGCCGCCGCTGACCGCCGTCACCGCATCCAGAAGCCCCTCGTCCTCGACCCATTCGACGCTGCCGACCGCCTCCAACAGCCGCTGGCAGAGCGCGCGCTGATCGGCGGAGACCCGGTCGTTCGCCACCAGCACGGTGACCCCCCGGCCGACGGCGGCGGGCGTGTTCGGCATGGCGCGGACAATGGCGGCCTGCTGGCCCCAATAGCCCTCGAACGAGCCGATGGTCTTGCCGGCTGCGATCGAGAGAAACACCGTCTCGGGCCGCACAAAGCGCTTGTAGACCGGTGCGGCCTTGTCCATTTCCTGCGGCTTAACCGCAACCACGACCGCATCGGGCTGGAAGTCCGCCGGCAGGTCCGCGCCCTCCATATAGAGCGTGACCGCGCTGTCGGTCTGGACCGGCGCCTTGGGTTCGACCACGGCGGCCCGGAAACCCGGCCAGGTGCGCCAGCCGGCCAGCATGGCGCCGCCCATCTTGCCGCAACCGATCAACAATACCGTCACGCCCTCGGACATGGCTCTGATCCTCCTCCCTTTGGGTTCGATAAACTGGCGGCGCGGTTCCGCCACCGTCAAGACGCTAGAAGCGTTCGGCCAGCCAGATCGCCGTGCGCGTGCCGCGCTTGATCAGCGCCGAGAGCAGCGCATAGGCCGGCGCCCCCTCGGCGTCGTGCTGAAGGCCGGTGTCGCGGTGCTCCAACTCGTCGTCGCGGAACCGGGTCAGCATGTCGGACAGATCCCGGTCGCCGGCCTCCTCGTTCAGCGCCTCCAGCCGGTCGATCTGGTGGGCGTAGTGCTCGCCGATCACCTCCTCGACCGCGACCGTGCAGGCCATGGCCGCCCGCTCGCCCAGCAGCGCGGTGCCGGCGCCGAGCGCGAAACCGGCCACGGTCCAGAACGGCGCCAGCGCGGTGGGGCGGACGCCCCGCTCGACCAGCAGCTTGTCGAACGCGGCCTTGTGCTCCTCCTCCTGCGCCGCCATGTGGCGGATGGTGCGGCCGACCGGGCGGTGGCCCAGCACGGCCAGCTGGCCCTCATAGATGCGGGTCGCGCCATACTCGCCGGCATGATCGACCCGCAGCATGCGCGCCAGTTCCTGCGCACGGGAGAGATCGCCGGGCAAGCGGCGTCCGGGAGCGGCAGCCATCACGCCATCCTCCTGCGGTTCCGAACCAAAGCGCCACCGACCCCGATGGCGAGGCCGGCCGACAAAAGGAAATTGTAGCCGGCCATGGAGATACCGAACAGCGACCACGCGATCTCGTCGCAGCGGGTGACCGGGGTCGCCAGCAATTGCCGCTTCAACTCCTCGACGGTCGTGGCAGCGCCCACGGTGCCGCCGCATTCGGAGGTACCGGCCCACCAATGTTGCTCCACGCCCACATGAAAGGCCGCGATGCCGGCGCCGACCGCCAGGGCCAGCGCCGCAAGCGCCAACAGGCCGCGATGGCCGCCCAGCCCAAAGGCCAGTGCGCCCAGCACGATCGCCGCCACCCAGGGCCAGCGCTGGTAGACGCACAGCACGCACGGATCGAGGCCGCCCAGATGCTGGAAACCGAAGGCGGCCAGCAGCACGGCGATCCCCGCCAGCGACAGCAGCAAGGCCAAGAGGCGAAGGTCAAACCGCATATTTCAACACCACGAATCCGCCGACCAGAAGAATGCAGAACACCACCGTCAGCACGCCCAAATACCGCTCGATGAAGGTGCGGATCGGCTCGCCGAAGCGCCAGAGCAGCAGGCCGACAATGAGAAACCGCCCGCCCCGCGCCAGGACCGACGCCACCATGAAGGACATCAGGTCCAGGCCAAACGCCCCGCTGGCGATTGTGATGACCTTATAGGGAAAGGGCGTGAGGCCGGCGATGAACACGATCAGCGCGCCGTGCTCGTTATAGCCGGCGCGAAATTCCTCGAACTTGCCCATGGCGCCGTAGAAGTCGAGGATCGGCGCGCCGACCACCTCCCACAATCCCCAGCCGATGCCATAGCCGGCCAGGCCGCCGACGACCGAGGCGATGGTGGCAATCGCCACGTAGTGAAACGCCCGGTCGCGCGCGGCCAGGATCATCGGGATCAGCACCACGTCGGGCGGAATGGGAAAGAACGAGCTCTCGGCAAACGCCACCGCCACCAGCGCCCAGGTGGCATAGGGCGTCATGGCGAGTGCCATGGTCTGATCGTAGAGACGGCGGAGCAAGCGGCGAAGCCCTCGGGCGGCGGTCGGGAACGCGGCGGTTTTCGCCCGGACCGGCCCCGCGACACAAGGGCTCCTAGAGACGCAGGCTTTCGGGCAACGCAGGCAGTTGCAAATCGCGCACGAGACGCTACATTCCCGCCTCTACCGCGTGCCCGGATGGCGGAATTGGTAGACGCAGCGGACTCAAAATCCGCCGGCCTTAGGCCTTGCGAGTTCGAGTCTCGCTCCGGGTACCATCTTGGCTCTCATAACCCTATGACCTGCAACGCGAAGCGCCCGGGACAGGGGATTTGCGACGGGGGATCGAGAGCGCCTTTCGCGCCTTGCACAAAGAGTGCAATTCGGCGTTTGAGCGGACGTGACCGTCGATGGCGGGGGCAGAATTTCCTCCCGATTGTACGGACGGTTCCCGACCCGCCGGATGTCCGGTCTTAGGCGCGAACCATCATGGGACGTGCGGTCAAAGACGTTCACATGGATCTCGCCTGAAACGTGGTCGCCGTCAGCGAGATGGGCGTTGAGGGCGGTGTCAATTGAACGCCTGGCTCGCGCAAATTCCAGAGCCGGAACAGGCACCATTCCGTTTGTCTTCTTCGGCCACGGCCGAGTTCATTGCGGTGATGCGAAGGCGTACGCTCCCAACCGTTCGTTGTCTTAACCTCAATCAGCCGCAGCCGGCCATTCGGCTCAAAGCTCGCATATCATAGCCGCGCCGCACCGTCCTCTTCTGATACCCAGGCGCACCTTGCGGGCGATCTTCGCGACCCGCGATCGCAGCGCCGTCCGTTCATGCTCCAACACGCGCTCCTCTCCTGACGCCCAAGCGCGCGATTACGGCTCGTCCCGGCCTGCCCATCGAACTTGCGGGCGATGCGCGCATCTGGTCAGTTCTGGGCGGCTGGTTTGAATGTCGGCGGCGGCCCGACCAAATCTGCGCCGCCTCGCGCACGCCGCCCGAAGGACGCACACCGAGCTGACATCCGAGCCAGGCCGGGTTTAGCGCCAGCCACCGCGCCACAGCATCCACGAGCGTCATCTCGAAATTGAACGCCGGCTTGTAGCCCTGTATCCAGTCCTCTCCGAGCCTTTGAGGATAGCGCTGATGTTCTGGTGCTTGAACTCGACAGAACCCTCAGATCGGCTGTTCAACGTGCAGCAGCAGCGCGCGGCATGCTCGGCTTTGCGAAGCCGCCTCGGTGATATCGTCGGCCAGCATCGCGAAGTAATCCGCGACGATCCGGTCGTTTTCCGCATCTGACCAAGGCCTGTTCGACATAACGCCAGGCTACTGAGGCAAAAGTCTGTTTGTCACCAATGGCTTCACGCAGTCCTATGAGATTTTGCGAAGCGCCGCAGCCTTCGGGTAACCTGCTTTACCGACGGCGAGACGAACCTGCTTCAACTGCGGCGTGGATCGGCGAGCAAGCCACTAATACAACGTTGCTTTTGAATTCATCTCGATTTGAGTGAAGGGCGGATGGAGAAAAGCACGGGGCGTTTAATGAGCCGGCCCGGGGAAGAATGCCTGTCTCCGAACGTCGGTTGCCCTCGCTAAGTCCCATTGAAACAACATGAAAAAAGGCCCCGTCAGGGACCTTATGTCGGGTTTGCGATGGACATAATGGCGGAGAGGGAGGGATTCGAACCCTCGATACGGGGTTACCGTATACACGCGTTCCAGGCGTGCGCCTTCAACCACTCGGCCACCTCCCCTTCAGGAACGAGGCGCGCACCATAGCGACGATGCCGCCCCGGTGCAACGCCGTGCCCTATTGTTCGCGACGGAATCCCCCGCCACGGTGTCGCAGTCTTGGGAACATTCGGCCCGACCGGGCAAAAAGGGTGACAAATCATGTTGATCGGGCGTCTGGTTGGCTGGGTCTTGGTCCTGGCCGGTGTGATCGTCGGCCTGCGCGACGGGCTGACCTGGTATCAGACCGGCGCGTACCCGTTCACCAAAGGCGGCGAACTCTGGTACACGCTGGCACCGGACAGCATCAATCTGGTGCAGGCCGTGGTGCAGCGCTATCTGCTGCCGGAAATCTGGGACCCCGGCATGCTGACCGTCCTGCTCTGGCCGGCCATGGCGACGCTGGCGGGCCTCGGGCTGATCCTGCTGCTGCTGTTCCGCCGGCGCTGAAACGCGCTGGCATTGGTCCGATGATGGCGTAGACTGACCGGCGAACCGTTGCCGCCCCGCAAACGCGCGGGCGGCCAACCAAACCGCAGGAAGGATCGCCCGCCTTGGACCCCAACGATCTCCACCGCAAGGTGGCCATCGTCGGTGTCGCCGAGAGCGACATCGGCCGCGTGCCCCACAAGAGCAAGTTCCAACTCTCCGCCGAAGCCAGCAAAAAGGCGCTGGACGAGGCCGGGCTCACCAAGGACGACGTCGACGGCGTCTTCACCACCATCATCACCGAGGGCGGCCAGTTCTCCTCCATGCTGATGGCGGAGTATATGGGCATCCGGCCGCGCTACACCGACAGCACCTCCATCGGCGGCTCGTCCTTCGTCGCCTATGTCGAGCACGCGGCGATGGCGATCGCCACCGGGCTCTGCGAGGTGGCGCTGATCTGCCATGGCTCCACCAATATCTCCGACCGCGGCGGCCGCGCCGGCCCGGTCTCGGGCGCCAGCCACGTGTTCGGCCCGGCCCAGTTCGAGGAGCCCTATGGCGTCTCCACCGTCGGCAGCTATGCGCTGGCGGCGCAGCGGCACATGCACGAATACGGCACCACGTCCGAGCAACTGGCGGAAATCGCCGTGGCGACGCGGAAATGGGCCAGCATGAACCCGCTGGCGCGCATGCGCGACCCGATCACCATCGAGGACGTGCTGAACTCGCGCATGATCGCCTCGCCGCTGCACCTGCTCGACTGTTGCCTGGTGACGGATGCCGGCGGCGCCGTCGTGCTGACCTCGATGGAGCGGGCGCGCGACCTGAAAAAGCGCCCGGTGAGCGTGCTTGGCACCGGCGAGGCCACCACCCACCGCATGATCAGCCAGATGCCGGACCTGACCGAGACCGCGGCCAAGATCAGCGGGCGGCTGGCGTTCGAGCGGGCGGGCGTCAGTCATGCCGACATCGACGTCGCCGAGATCTATGACAGCTTCACCATCACCGTGCTGCTGACGCTGGAGAGCCTGGGCTTCTGCAAGAAGGGCGAAGGCGGCGCCTTCGTCTCCGGCCAGCGCACGGCGCCCGGCGGCGATTTTCCCATGAACACCCAGGGCGGGGCGCTCAGCTACACCCACCCGGGCATGTTCGGCATCTTCACCGTGATTGAGGCGGTGCGGCAGTTGCGCGGCGAATGCGGGCCCAGGCAGGTGCCGAATGCCGAACTGGCGCTCGCCAATGGCACCGGCGGCGTGCTGTCGTCCACCGGCACCATCATCCTCGGGAGGGAATAGTCATGAGCCAGATACCGCTACCGACCCCCTACCAGGACACGGCCGAATACTGGCAGGCGGCGAAAGACCACCGCTTCGTCGTCCAGAAATGCCGGGATTGCGGCGAGCACCAGTTCTATCCCCGCGGCGTTTGCAGCCATTGCCTTTCCAGCGATCTGGAGTGGCGGGAAGCAAGTGGCAAGGCCACGGTCTATTCCTATTCCGTGAACTATCGCGCCGGCCATCCGGGCTTTGCCGCGAAGACGCCGTTCGTGCTCGCCTTGGTCGAACTTGCGGAGGGGCCGCGCATGATGACCAATATCGTCAACTGCGACCCGGAAAGCGTGCGCATCGGCATGGCGGTCACGGTCTGCTACGACGACGTGACCGACGAGGTGACGCTGCCCATGTTCCAGCCGGCCTAGGCGCCCGGCCATGGGCATGGCCGCGTTTGCGGCAGGACGGCCCGACCGGGCCGCCGCGCTGGGAGTCTGGTTGCTGGGCCTGGGCGAGACGATCATCTGGGCCTGTATTTTCTATGTCTTCGCGGCGTTGCTGCTGACCTGGGAGGCGGAGCTGGGCTGGGGCAAGGGCGACCTGACCCTGGGCCTGACCGTGGCGATCCTGGCCGCGGCCCTGGCCTCGCCGGTGGCCGGGCGGCTGATCGATGCCGGACACGGCCGGCGGGTGCTGGGTCTCGGTGCGCTGACCGGCGCGGCGGCACTGGCCGCACTCTCGCAGGTGCAGAGCGTCCCCGCCTATCTGGCCACCTGGGCGGTGATCGGCGCGTCTCAGGCCTTTTGTCTGTACGAGCCCTGCTTTTCCGTCGTCACCCGGGCCAAGGGCGCCCATGCCCGGCCGGCCATCACCCGCATCACCCTGATGGCGGGCTTTGCCTCGACGGTGAGTTTCCTGTCAGCGGCGGCCCTGGTGGGCGTGAGCGACTGGCGCACGACCGTGCTCGTGTTTGCCGTCGCCGCGGCAGGCCTGGCCGCCCCCCTGCTCTATTGCGGCGCCACCCTGCTGGAGGAAGCCGCCGGCGAGTTGGTGCGGCCGGCGCCGCGGGCGGAAAACCGGGCCGCTCTGGTCGCGGCGCTGCAAAAGCCGCAGTTCTGGATGATCGCCCTCGCCTTTCCGATGATGGCGCTCAACCACGGCATTTTGCTGAACCACATCATGCCGCTGTTGACCGAACGCCAGATCCCGCAGGCGACCGCCGTGCTGGTCGCTTCCACCATCGGGCCGATGCAGGTGGCCGGACGGGTGGCGCTGATGCTGGTGGAGAAGCGGGTGAGCACGCTTGCCATGACGGCCATGGCGTTCTGCGGCGTGGTCTGCGCCGCGCTGCTACTGATGCAGGCCGGCACCTCACCCGCGTTTGCCTTCGCCTTCGCGGCGTTGCAGGGCGCCTCCTATGGCCTGACCAGCATTCTCAAACCGTCGGTCACGGTGGAATTCCTGGGCCGCACCGGCTTCGGCGCCATCGCCGGCTGGCTGGCCCTGCCCTATCTGGTCGGCTTTGCCTTCGCGCCCTATGTGGGCTCGCTGATCTGGCAGGCCGGCGGCTATGACGCCGTGGTGCCGGCGACGGCGGGTTTTGCCGGGCTGGGGGTGCTCTGCGTTGTCGGGCTGGCACTGGTCGGCCGCATCCGCAACGGCCGGCGCGCGACCTGACTGTCCGGTGCGCTCTCTTGACAAGCCGGCGCGATGACCGATCCTGTCGGGAACGACAAAGATTGGGAAACCGCCATGCAATGGGGAGTTCACCTGCCGCATCTCGGCCGGGCCGTCGACCGTCACACCGTGATGGGGTTCGCCCGGGAAGCCGAGCGGCTGGGATGCCATTCCGGCTGGGTCAGCGACCATGTCTGCTGGCCCGCCGACATCGCGTCGAAATACCCTTATACCGACGACGGCTCGTTCCAGCCGGCCCCCGACATGGGCTGGCTCGACCCGCTGGGCACGCTGCTGTTCGTCGCCGGCTGTACCGAGACGCTGCGCCTCGGCACCACCGTCCTGATCCTGCCCTACCGCATGCCGGTGCAGACCGCCAAGCAGGTGGCGACGCTGGACGTGGTCAGCGGCGGCCGGGCCATTCTGGGCGTCGGCGTCGGCTGGATGGCGGAGGAGGCCGCGGTCCTGGGCATGCCCTGGGACCGGCGCGGCAAACGCTCGGATGAGCAGTTGGAAATCTTCCACCGCCTGTTCACGGACAAGGAACCCTCGTTCCACGGCGAGTTCTACCAGTTTCCGCGCGTCGGCTTCGAGCCGAAGCCCGTGCAATCGCCGTTTCCGATCTGGGTCGGCGGCTCGACGCCGGTCGCCTTCCGGCGCGTCGCCCGCTACGGCCAGGCGTTCCACGCCGCCTTCCAGCCGCGGGACGAGGTCAGCCATGCCTGGGACCAGGTGCGGCGCGAGTGCGACGCCATCGGGCGGGACGCCTCCGGCCTGACCCTGTCGCTGCGCATCTATCTGGACCCGGCCCAGGCGATGCAGAAGGAGAAATCCATCGGCGGCCACAAGGACGAGATGCTGGAAACCATCGCCCGGCTGCAAGACATCGGCGTCGGCCACTTGCTGCTCGACCCCGTGGCGCGCGGCGGCGTGCCGGCCCGGCTGGATGCGCTCCGCGCCTTCATGGAAGACGTGGCCCCGCACGTGAAAGGAGGACGCTCATGAACCCCTGGCAGGACGTGAACCGCTTCGGCGATCTGGCGGCAGAGGCCGCCCGCAAGTTCGGCGACCATGAGGGCCTGGTGTTTCAGGACCGGCGCCACACCTTCAACCAGATTTCCGAGCAGGTCGACCGGGCCGCCCGCGCGGCCATGGCGGCGGGGGTGCGCAAGGGCGACCATGTGGCGGTCTGGCTGCAAAACAGCGACCGGTTCGTGTTCATCGTCCTGGGGCTGTTGAAAGCCGGCGCGGTGCTGGTGCCGATCAACACCCGCTTCCGCACCAACGACCTGGAATACGTGCTGCGCCAGTCGGACAGCAGCATGCTCCTCACCCACAACACCAGCGGCCCGATCGGCTATCTGGACATGGTGCGCGAGGTGGTGAAGCTGCCGGCGACGGGCGATGCCATCGACGACCCGAACTTCCCCATCCTGCGCAAGGTCCTGATCCTCGACGACGCGGCGCATGCCGGCACCCTGTCCTGGGACGCCGCGCTCGAAGCGGGCGCCCGCATCGGCGACACGGCGCTGGCGGAGCGGGCGAATTCGATCCAGCCGACCGACATCGCGCTGATCAAATACACCAGCGGCACCACCGGCTTCCCCAAGGGAGCCATGCACACCCACAACATCATCCGCAACGTGACCGAACGCGGCTTCCGCATGGGCATCACGCGCAACGACAAGATCATGTCGTACCTGCCCCTGTTCCACGCCTTCGGCTTTTCGGAATGCCTGCTGATGTCGATCATCACCGGCGCCTGCCAGATCGTGACCGAGACCTTCGACCCGGCCGAGGTGATGGATCTGGTGGAGCGCGAGGGCGCTTCCATCGTCCACGGGTTCGAGGCGCACGCGCTGGCGCTCGCCAACGAGCAGGAACGCCGCCCGCGCGACGTCTCGACCCTGCGCACGGGCGTGATGGCGGGCGGTCAGCTCAGTGCGACGCCGGTGCTGCGCAAGATGGAGCGCCTGCTGGCGCCGATCCATTCGGTTTCGGGCCATGGCATGACCGAGACCTGGATCGGCGTCGGCCTTTCCGCCCTCGACGACAGCACGGAACTGCGCCATGAGGCCTCCGGCTATCCGGGCCTGGGCTTCGACGTGCGGATTCAGGACCTGGAGACCGGCGAACTCTGCCCGGTCGGCCAGGAAGGCGAGTTGCAGGTGCGCGGCCGGTTCCTGATGCAGGGCTATTACAAGAAACCGAAGGAAACCGCCGAGTCCTATACCGCGGACGGCTGGTTCAAGACCGGCGACACCGCCAAGTGGCGCACCGATGGCGTGTTCCGCTTTGTCGGCCGCCACAAGGATATGCTGAAGGTCGGCGGCGAGAATGTCGACCCGATGGAGGTGGAAGGTCTGCTGCTCGACCATCCGGGCGTGCACCAGGTCGCCGTCGTCGGCTGCCCGGACGAAAAGCTGTCGGAGGTCGCCGTGGCCTATGTCGAGCGCGTGCCCGGCGGAACGGTCAGCGAGGAAGACGTGATCGGCCATTGCCGCGGCAAGGTCGCGAGCTTCAAAATCCCCCGCCATGTGGTCTTCCTGGACGCCTTCCCCATGACCGCGTCCGGCAAGATCCGCAAGGTCGAACTGCGCGCCGACGCCGCCGAACGCTTCGCGCCGGCCTGACGCCGCGCGCTCGCTATGGTCAAACCGGGTGCGGTCGCGGTCTTGACGCAATCCGGACCGCAGCCCGCGCCTCTCCACCGCACAATCCCGCCCCATTGCGCATGCCTCATGCATACCGGGCGAAACTCACCCGGTATGCCCCGCTATATAGCCGAAATCCCAACCAAAAGCAGCTCGCATCCCCGGCGCCGCAACGAAATTCGCAGGAAGCGGGCCAATCGATTAATGGGCCCGTGAGTTGCCAGAGCCCGCAAATTCATCAATTTATCGATAGACTGCCATAACAATTTATGCAATTTGTGCCTTACGGTGTAGCGGCAATGCCAAACGTGCGTTTGAGATGGAAGCGAACTTCATGAGAAAGATTCTGGCAGTGGCGTTGGTCGCCCTGGCCACACCGAGTGCAGCCTCGGCTTATACGGCAGAGAGCCTGCTGCACGGCATCAACAACATCGTTCTGAACGATTTGGATGCTAAGTGCGAAACGCAAGGCACGGTCTATGTCGGAAACAACACAATGGCTCGGGCGGCAGCGTGAACCCCGACGGCATGCCCGATTTCGATCTGGGCAGCGGCATCGCCGGTTCCTGGTTGTCGGTGGCGACATCAACGCTGTCGTTAACCTCAACAATGGCAGTGCGCAGATCGGCGGTGCGGTTAACGGAACGCTGAACAGCAACGGCTCAGGCGCCATGCAGGTCGGGGTTGCCGGCATTCCGACCGCCGACATCACCAGCCTGCTCCAGAACCTGTCGACCGACCTGGCGAGCAACCCCGATACCCTGGCGGCACCGCCAACACCACCGACCCGAACAATGTCAACTTCGTCAGCGGCTCGGGCGATGCAGACGGAATTCAGTTCTTCAACATCTCCGGCTCGGTGCTGGCCGGCGGCACCCTGACAGGGGATCACGGCGCCAGCCGGTGTGACGGACGATCGTCAATGTCGCCGGCACCGGCTACCATTGGCATCAACGCCAACCAGTTGGGTCGGATGTATTGGTCAACTTCTATGAAGCCTCGACTTTGACGATCAATACGGCCTTCAATTATTCGATCCTGGCGCCGTTTGCCAACGTCGTCCAAAACGGCGGCGGCATTTTCGGCACGCTGGTCTCGTACAACCTGGATCAGAATGCCGAGGTCCGCCCGTATGCGGCGACCACCATACGCATACGGCGGCGCATCCTGCCGGCCCAGCAGGTGCCCGCACCCGCCGGTCTGGCTTTGATTTTGGGTGGCTTGGCCGGTATTACGGTGCTGGCTCGCCGCAAGGCCTGACGGAGGCCATCCGCCCACGCGACGGATCGGCCCGGTCCGCTTCCAACAGCCCCGGCTTTGCGGGGCTGTTGTCCTGTTTCGGCGCCGGCTTCCCTGGAAAGCGAACCCGGCGCACCGCGGATTCAGCGCTTCAGGCCGACAACCACGTCGTAATAGATGTCGCTGCCGTTCGAGCTTTTGCGGTGGAAGTGCGAGCCGCGATAGGTCTGTTCCAGCGCACCGCTCTCCACCTTGGCCGCCACCCAGTCGCAAAGCTGGATGCATTCCGGGTCCGGGTCGTTCGGCTTCACGTGGAAGATGTACCACCCGCCCGGCACCAGCAGGTCGAAACTGGTCTCGAACCCCGCCAGCGGGATGTGATTGCCCCAGCCGGTCGCCGACGCCATCGCCACCACGTTGAACTCCGCCCGCCGCAGCGCCCGTTCCGTTTCCGGCCGCAGATTGGTCAGGTCGTCGACGTGATAGGCGTTGTAGAGCCCCGCCCGGTCGCGGGTCGCCGCCTCTGCCGCTTCCGGGCAGATGTCGATGGCCTCCAGGTGCGGGATGCCCAGGGTGTAGCGCAATTCGTGGCCGAAAGCGCCGCTGCCGGCGCCCAGTTCCAGCGCCCGCAGGCCGGAGCGGTCGACACCCGCCTCGGCCCAGACCCGGTCGATGGCGGCCGACATCTCGGTCGGGGTGCGGCAGACCAGATTATGATAGAGGGCGATGTCATAGAGCCATGGCACGCGATAGAGCGTGGCATAGTCATGGATGTTGAACCGCTGGCGTCGGCCGTCGACCGTCGCCCAGAAAAACTCGTCCGACTGCCGGCTTGTTTCGGGGGACTCGTACTCGACGTCGTACAATTTCGGGATGTAGGAATAATCCGACATGCTGATTGGCTCGGGTCCTGCGTATTCGGGATTGGCGGGCTCCGCCGATTGCAAGCGCCTCGCATACGCTGCCCAACGCACCGCGTCGAGGGGAAATCGCAAGCCACCCGGCCGGAATCCCATAGCCCGGTGCGCGGCGCACAATTCCTTTTACATGGCTCCACCGTATTCCTAGAGTCGCGCTTGCACCCCATTCGTTCCCCAAAAGACAGCGGCCCCATGACTCGGATCGACGCCATCGAAACCCCTGCCGTCCTGATCGACCTGCCGACGGTCGAGGCCAATCTTTCCCGCTTCCAGACCTACTGCAATGCGCATGGGCTCAAGGCCCGCCCGCACATCAAAACCCACAAACTGCCGGACTTCGCGCACCGGCAGGTCGATCTGGGCGCCACCGGCATCACCTGCCAGAAAATCGGCGAGGCCGAGGTGATGGTCGCCTCCGGCATCCGCAACGTGCTGCTGACTTACAATATTCTGGGCGCGTCCAAGCTGGCCCGGCTGAAAACCCTGGCGGAGCACTGCACGCTCTCGGTCGTGGCCGACAACGAGGTGGTGTTGCAGGGCCTGTCCGAGACCTTTGCCGGCGGCCCGCCGCTCACCGTGCTGGTGGAGTGCGATTCCGGCGGCGGCCGCTGCGGCGTGCAGACCCCCGGCGACGCGGTCAAGCTCGCCCAGTGGATCGAGCGCGCAAACGGCCTGCGCTTTGGCGGCCTGATGACCTACCCGCCGAAGCGACGGATCGAGGTGGTGCGGGACTGGCTGGCCGACGCCATGCACACCTTCCAGCGCGCCGGCATCGCCTGCGAGACGGTCTCCAGCGGCGGCACCCCGGACATCTGGCGCGCGCACGAGGTCAGCGCGGCGACCGAGCACCGGGCCGGCACCTATATCTACAACGACCGCATGATGGTGGATGCGGGCGCGGCCACCTGGGACGACTGCGCCCTCTCCGTGCTGACCACGGTCGTCAGCCGCCCCACCGAGACGCGGGCGGTGCTGGACGGCGGCTCGAAGGCGTTTTCCAGCGACCTCGGCGGCCTCACCGGCCATGGCTATATCCGCGAGTATCCCGACGCCGTCATCCACAGCCTCAGCGAGGAACACGCGGTCGTCGATCTCTCCGCCTGCACCGGCGCCAAGCCGGCGGTGGGCGAGCGGGTGCGGGTGGTGCCGAACCATGCCTGCGTCGTCTCCAACCTGTTCAACCAGGTGCACGGCATCGCCGACGGCCAGGTCGAGCGGGTGTTCACCGTCGAGGCCCGGGGCCTGATGCAATGAGCAAACGCGTTCTGTACGTCGCCGCGGCCCAACTCGGCCCCATCGCCCGCGACGAGCCGCGGAAGGCCGTGGTCCGCCGCCTCCTCGCGCTGCTGGAGGAAGCCGGCGACCGTGGCGCCGACCTGGTGGTGTTCCCGGAACTGGCGCTCACCACGTTTTTCCCGCGCTGGTATTTCGAGGACGAGGCGGACCTGCTGCCCTTCTACGAAACCGACATGCCGAACGCCGCGACCCAGCCGCTGTTCGACGCCGCCAGGGCGGCGGGCATCGGCTTTTATCTGGGCTATGCCGAGCTGACGCCGGACGGCCGGCGCTTCAACACCTCGATCCTGGTGGACAAGGCCGGCAAGATCGCCGGCAAATACCGCAAGGTCCACCTGCCCGGCCATTCGGAGCACGAGCCCTGGCGGCCATTCCAGCATCTGGAAAAGCGCTATTTCGAGCCGGGCGACCTGGGCTTTCCGGTCTGGGACACCATGGGCGCCACCATGGGCATGTGCATCTGCAACGACCGCCGCTGGCCGGAGACCTACCGCGTCATGGGGCTTCAGGGCGCGGAACTGATCCTGCTTGGCTACAACACGCCGACCATCTACGCGCCGGTGCCGCAGCACGACCATTTGCAGAGCTTCCACAGCCATCTGTCGATGCAGGCGGGCGCCTACCAGAACGGCGCCTATGTGGTGGGCGTCGCCAAGGCCGGGGTGGAGGAAGGCTGCATGCTGTTGGGCCAGTCCTGCATCATCGCGCCGACGGGCGAGATCGTCGCCCAGACCGCGTCGCTGGATGATGAGGTGATCGTCGCCCGCTGCGACCTGGATCTCTGCAAGGAGATCAAGGACAACGTCTTCGACTTCGCCCTGCACCGCCAGCCGCAACACTACGGCATCATCGCCGCGCCGAAAAAGGGATAGCCGTTCCCCGGACGGTGCGGAGCGCCCGTGTTCCCCGGACGGTGCGGAGCGCCGATCCGGGGCCGGCCTCTTCCTTCGCACACCGCCCCCGCCCGTGTTCGCACGCCGCGAGCGACCCCGGATGGCGGCTCCGCCACCTCCAGGGAACACAATGCCTGAGGTTCGGTGTTCCCCGGCCCCCGCCACTCCAAACGCCCCTACCCCCTCGTCGTCCGCTTCATCGCGGCGGCGGTCTTCTCCGCGATCATGATGGTGGGCGAGTTGGTGTTGCCGGAGGTGATGGTCGGCATGACGCTCGCGTCGATCACGCGCAGCCCGTCCAGGCCCCGCACCCGGCATTCGGTATCGACCACCGCCATGCGGTCGCCCTCCGGCCCCATCTTCGCCGTGCCGACCGGATGGAAGATGGTGGTGCCGATGTCGCCGGCCGCCGCATGCAGTTCCTCCTCGCTCTGAAAGCTCGGACCGGGACGGAACTCCTCCGGCCGGTACTTGGCCAGAGCCGGCTGTTCCACGATCTCCCGCGTGATGCGGATGGCACGCGCCGCCACCGCCCGGTCGCCTTCGGTGGCCAGATAGTTCGGCGCGATCTCCGGCGCCTGCCGCGCGTCCGGCCCGCTCAGACGCACATGGCCGCGGCTCTCCGGCCGCAGATTGCAGACGCTGGCGGTGAAGGCCGGGAACGGGTCCAGCGGCTCCCCGAACTTGTTCAGGCTGAGCGGCTGGACGTGGTATTCCAGGTCCGGCGTCTCCAGCGCGGGGTCGGACTTGGTGAACGCGCCCAGCTGGCTCGGCGCCATCGACATCGGGCCGCGGCGGGTGGCGAGATATTCCAGCCCGATCAGGGCCTTGTTGAGCAATCCTTGAGAGGACTGGTTCAGCGTCTTCACCCCTTGCACCTTGTAGGCGCAGCGCAATTGCAGATGGTCCTGCAGGTTCTCGCCGACACCGGGGATGTCGTGCAGGACCGCAACGCCATGCTCCTGCAACACCGCGCCCGGCCCGACGCCGGAGACCTGCAACAGATGCGGCGAGCCAATGGCGCCCGCCGCCAGGATCACCTCGGCCCTCGCGCTCACCCGATGGGCCTCACCGCCGCGAGTGAAGGCGACGCCGGTGGCTCGCTGGCCGTCGAACAGCACCCGGTCGGCCTCTGCGCCCGTCATGACCTGAAGATTGCCGCGGCTCCTGACCGGCTTCAGGAAGGCGCTGGCCGTGTTCCAGCGCCAGCCGGAGCGCTGGTTCACCTGGAAATAGCCGACGCCCTCATTGTTGCCGCGGTTGAAGTCGTCGGTGCGCGGAATGCCATAGGCGACGCAGGCCTCGGCAAACGCGTCGAGAATTTCCCAGGAAATGCGCGCCGGCTCCACCCGCCATTCGCCACCGGCGCCGTGCAGGTCGGTCTGGCCGCTGAAATGATCCTCCGACTTGCGGAAATACGGCAGGCAGTCGTCCCAACCCCAGCCGGCATTGCCAAGCTGGCGCCAGTGGTCGTAGTCGCGCGCCTGGCCGCGCATGTAGATCATGCCGTTGATGGAAGAGCAGCCACCGATCACCTTGCCGCGCGGATAGCCCAGCCTGCGCCCGTTCAGGCCCTTTTCCGGCGCGGTCTGGAACAGCCAGTCGGTACGCGGATTGCCGATGCAATAGAGATAGCCGACCGGAATTCGGATCCAGACATAGTTGTCGTTGCCGCCGGCCTCCAGCAGCAGGACCTTGGTCGCCGGGTCCTCCGACAGCCGGTTCGCCAGAACGCAGCCGGCGGAACCGCCGCCGACAATGACATAGTCGAATTCGGGAAGGGTCTGCATCGGGGGCGCGCTCCGGCTATTCGGCTTCGGTCGTCCCGTCGGTGTTAGGCGGTTGCGAGCCGGATGTTAAGGGCCGGCATCCGATGGCGAGGGATCAGCGCCCCTGCACCATGGCCTCGCTGATCGCCCAGAGCCGCTCCGCCGCCGCATCGTCACGGGCCGCCGGAGAGGGCTTTGCCGCGGCGGATTTCACGTAATAGCCGCCGCTTTGGCCCTCGACCGCCGGCGAGGCGGCCAGGAAGATCGACGTCTTCGCCCCCTCCTCGACGCTGATCGCCATCGCCGCCATGGCGAGGCGCACGCCGGTGCGAAACCACGTGGGGTTGTCGCCGCCGAAGCGGGTGCGCACGAATCCCGGATGCAAGGCATTGGCGGTCACGCCCGAGCCCTGCAACCGCCGGGCCAGCGCGCTGGTGAACAGAATGTTGGCCAGCTTCGACTGCCTGTAGGCGCGCCAGGCCTTGTAGCCGCGGGTCAGGTGCGGATCGTCGAAGGCGATCCTCCCGCCCTCGTGCGCCCGGCTCGCGACATTCACCACGCGGCCCGCCGGCGCGGCGCGCAGCGTCTCCAGCAACAGATTGGTCAGCAGGAAATAGTTCAGGTGGTTGAGCGCGAAGGTGCGCTCGAACCCGTCCTCGGTTTCGTGGCGCTCGCCGAAAATGCCGCCGGCATTGTTCACCAGCACGTCGAGGTGTGGCTCGGTCTCGGCGATGGTCATGGCAAGCCGGCGGATGTCGGCCATCCGGCTGAGATCGGCCCGGTGAAAGGCCAGGTCGGCGCCACCGGCCCGCTCGCGGATCGCCGCCAGCGCCCGCTGGCCCTTCGCCTCGTTGCGCCCCACCAGCAGCACCCGCGCGCCGCGCGCCGCCAACTCCCGCGCCGTCACCAGGCCGATGCCATCGGTGGCGCCGGTCACCATCACGGTCTTGCCGTCCATTCGCTCCGTCATCGCCCTACTCCTCGGCAGCCGGCAACAGCATCAGCACATGGGCCGCATTGCCAGCGCCGAGCGGTGCCAGCGGCAGCGTCTGGCCCTCCGCCCAGAGCGGCAGCAGGTCCGCGTAATAGGGCGAGAAGATGTTACCGGACTGGCCCAGCGCCTGCATGAAACGCGAGCGATCCAGGTCCGCCAGATCGTACACCGCCCGATAGCCGGCACCGTGCACCTGCCGGAACAGGGTTTTGGGGTCGAAGCTGACATAGCCGGCATTCGGCGAGTTGCGTCCGCCGTCGTGCGGCACCTCGACGTCGAACAGGTCGCGCAGCACCGGGATGAAGCCGAACAGCATGTGCCGGAAATGCGCCCGGTGCGCATCGCCCCAGCGCCATTGGTGCCAGTCCTCGCCAAACCGCTGCCGCAACAGCCCCATCGCATCGGCGAAGGCCCGGCGCACCGTCGCCGCGCAATCCTCGGTGGCCGGCGTGCTGCGGTCGTCGCACCAGTGCGGCGCCTCGGTCAGTGTGTACAGCACCCGGTCGACATCGTCGGAATTCAGCCGCTCGAAGCGCTCGCCAAGTTCGTCCGCATAGAGGTCGCGCACCAGCGCGCGCAGAAAGGCGTAATAGACCAGCGGCTCCGGCCGGTCGCGCCGCATTACCGCGTCCCAGTCCCGCAGCGCGCGGGTCAGGTCCGCCGGCAGGGCATCCCCGACCGAGGGCCAGTCCACCAGCCCCAGCAGGCGCCTTGCCGCGAGCGAGGTCGCATCGATCTGCACCGCGGTCTGGTCCGCCACGGTCTGCGGGTCGTGTGCCGCCAGTGCCGCCGCAATCGCCTCCGCCCGCAGCGGCGAGGCATAGGCATGGCCCAGCTCATAGGGATAGTCCGGGCCGACCTGCCGGTTGTTGGCGTTCATCACCTGCCCGGAGACGGGGTCGACGACGCGCGGCAAGGCGGCAAAGGGAATATAGCCGGTCCAGTCATGGCGGCCGTCCCAGCCCGGCACCGGCAGCGCCGAGGGCGGTGCCTTGCGGATCGGCACCTGCCCCGCCGCGATCAGGCCCAGGCCGCCGGCCGTGTCCGCCATCGCGATATTCTGCTGCGGCCCGCGCATCTCGCGCATGGCCGCCATCGCCTCGGCCACCGAACCGGCCCGCTGGGCGCCGAGCAGGGCGGCGGGCGTCGTGTCGCCGGGCCTGAGGCCGGTATGGGCCAGCGCCAGCACCTCGCCCGCGCCGAGCCCCGGCATGGCGCCCTGCCCCGGCGCATCCGAGATCACCGGCCCGTGCCGGGTCTCGCGCACGGTCAGGGTCTCGGTATCGCCGAACCGGACGGCGATATGCTCCTGGCGGGTCCGGAACGGCACGAACCCTTCCGGCGTCTGGTAGCGAGCGGGGTCGGCGGGATCGGTGCGCTCGACGAACACGTCCGCGGTGTCGCCATAACCGTTGGTCAGCGCCCAGGCGACATGGCCATTGTGCCCCAGCACCAACAGCGGAAACCCCGGCGCCGTCGCCCCCGCCAGCGCGCCTTCCGGCGTGTCGATCCGCACCAGATACCAGACATTCGGCACGGTGAAGCCCAGATGCGGGTCGTTCTCCAGGATCGGCTTGCCGGTGTCCGTGCGGGCGCCGGTGAACCCCCACAGGTTCGAACCCGCCCCCGGCTCCACCGCACCGTCGGCCATGGCCAGCGCCCGGTCCACGGCGGAGGCCGGCGCAAGCGCGGCATAGCTGACCGGCCCCGGCAATTCCGGGTAGAGTTCGCGCAGTTGCTGCGGGCTCAGGCCCGGTGCCACCGCGGCCCGCTCCAGCTCCTTGCCCCAGTCGCCGGTGAGGCGCAGGCCCATCAGCTTCAGCCACAGCAGTGAGTCCGCCACGGTCCAGGGTGCCGGCTCGTCCGGAAAGGCCAGGAACTCCGGCGGCAGCGCGCCGGTGCGGGTCTCCAGGAAGGCGTTCACGCCATCGGCATAGGCCTGGAACAGCACCCGCACGTCCGGCGGCAGGCGCTTGGCATCCGCATCGGCCAGACGCGCCAGGCCGAATACCCGCATCTGCCGGTCCAGCCCCAGCACGCTGTCACCCGCCACTTCGGCCAGGCGACCGCGGGCGATGCGGCGCATGGCCTCCATCTGAAACAGCCGGTCCTGGGCGTGCAGATAGCCGAGCGCCCGATGCGCGTCCGCCAGCGAGGCGGCGCGAATGTGGGGAATGCCATGCGCGTCGCGGGCCACCGTCACGGATGCTTGCAGCCCCGCCAGTGTCCGTTCGCCATCCAGGTGCGGCAGGGACGTGCGCAACCACAACAGCAATCCCGCGGCCGCCAGCAACACAAGCACCAACAGGGCCAAGACCCCGCGGCCGAACCACCGCAAGACCCGCGCCATCACACCTCGCCAGCTGGATATGTCATCCCGCCAACAGAAACAGCCCCCTCAACGGAGTCAACGCGACACGCCCGCCGCACGACCGCGACTTACGGTAGAGTATCATGACAACTTTCAAGTTGACAATTTGTTCCTGTGCCTTAATTCCTATTATAGCTACCATCGTGCTTGCTACGCCTGGGGCCGAATCCCTGTCACCGTCCGGGCTGTGCCAGCATCAGAGAGGATTGCCCATCATGTCCCAGCCTGCCGAAACCCCTGCCCACCCCCCGATTCGCATCGCCCGGTTCGAGGTGTTCGTCTGGCGCGTCGCCATCGCCGAGCCGGTGCAGAACGCGTTCGGCAGCCAGGCCGCCCGTGCCACCGCCAGCATCCGGCTGGAGGATGCGGACGGCGCCCATGGCTGGGGCGATATCTGGGGCAATTTCCCGGCCCCCACCCCCGACTACCGCGCGCGTCTGGCGGCGGAGGTGGTGCTGCCGCGCCTCATCGGCCGGACCGTGACCGACATCCGCGCCTTCTTCGCCACGCTGGAGGCGGAAACCCGCCTGCTCGCCCTGCAAAGCGCGGAGCCGGGGCCGTTCGCGGCCATCTGCTGCGCCGTTGACGCCGCCCTCTGGGATCTGGCCGGGCGCAAGGCCGGCCTGCCGGTGCATCGCCTGCTCAATCCGGCCAGCGAGACCGCCGCCGTGCCCTGCTATGCCAGCGGCATCAATCCCGGCGGCGCGGCCGAGACCATCGCCCGCTGCCGGGCCGAAGGCTATCGCGCCTTCAAGGTCAAGATCGGCTTTGGCCGCGAGCGGGACCTTCAGGCGCTCTCCGCCGCGCGGGATGCCTTAGAAGCCGGCGAGGCACTCCTGACCGACGCCAACCAGGCCTGGAGCCCGGTGGAAGCGGCTGACATGGCCTGCGCCCTCGCCCAATTCGATCTGGAATGGCTGGAAGAACCGATGCCCGTCGACGAGTCCGCCGCCGCCTGGCAGCGCCTGCGTGCCGCCCTGCCAATGCCGCTCGCCGGCGGCGAGAACATCCGCGGCCTGTCGGAGTTCGACACGGCCGGCGCCTGGCTCGACGTGATCCAGCCGGATGTGGGCAAATGGGGCGGCCTCACCTGCGCCTACGAGATCGGGCGCCGGGCAGTGGCCGCCGGCAAGCGCTATTGCCCGCACTGGCTCTCCGGCGGCATCGGCCTGATCGGCTCCGCCCATGTCCTGGCCGCGGTCGGCGGCAGCGGGCGGCTGGAGATCGACGCCAACCCGAACCCACTCCGCACCGCGCTGGTGCCGGAGACCGTCGCGGTCCGCGACGGCCTGTTCCGCCTGCCGCCGGGACCGGGCCTCGGCATCGAGCCGGACACCGCCGCCCTCGCCGAGGCCCTGGTCTGGCAGGCCGAGGTGACCTGATGTCAGGCCGGCTCCGGCGAGCCTTCGATCGCCTTGATCATGATGGTGTAGTAGCGGTCGCCATGGCCCTGCTGCGCCGCCCGCTCCAGCACGTCGCGGGTCGCGTAGGCCGCCTCCATCTTCACCCCGCTCTCCTCCGCCAGACGAATGGCGTAGGACAGGTCCTTGATGATGTAGTCGACCGGGAAGGCTTGCCGCGGGTGCGTGTCCGGCAGCATGGAGTTCAGGCCGTGATTGCGCAGCACGAAACTGTCGGCCGAGCTTTTGGCCAGCGTTTCGAACAAAACGCGACCATCGACGGCACCGCTCGCCCGCGCCACCGCCAGCGCCTCGGCGATGGCGTGCACCGTCTGAACCACGACCATGTTGTTCATCAGCTTGACCGCCTCGCCGGCGCCCACGGGCCCGCAATGGGTGATGGCCTCACCCATGCAATACAGCAGCGGCTCTATCCGCTTGAACACCGGCTCGGTGCCGCCCACCATGATGCTGAGCGTGCCGTCGCGCGCCGCCTGGGCGGTGCGGGCGACCGGCGCGTCGGCGAAGTCCACGCCCTTGGCCTCGCACTCCGCGCCGATCTCGCGAGCGAGCGACACCGGGCAGGTGCTGGTGTCGACCAGGGTCTGGCCCTTGCGCATGTGCGACAGCAGCCCGTCCGGCCCCTGCACCACCGCGCGCACCTGCGGCTCGCCCGGCAGGCTGAGAAAGACGATGTCGGCCCGCGCCGCCAGGTCGGCCAGCGACGCCGCCGCCTCGACGCCGTCTTCGGAGGCGCGCTGCAACGGCTCCGGCCGCAGGTCGAAGGCCAGCACCGGCTTGCCGCTCTTCCGGGCCAGGTTCCGGCACATCGGCTCGCCCATCACCCCCAGGCCGACAAAGCCCAGGGTCAGGTTGCTGTCACTCATCGGGCACTCCCACACAGGATTTTACGGTTCAGTTGTGAAAACGGCGCCATGCTAGCCTAGCCGACAAATCCTGTCGCGGGGCCACGCCGCCACGCCGCGAACCATACCTCACCGCTCGGGGAAAAATTCCCCATTCGCAACCATATGTTCATTATTTGTTGACCATTCTACAATCATAATTTGCGTGTCAACGATGGGCTTCAATTTTCAACCCCAGCCCCGCCCACGCCAAGCATAGGGTCACACCATGAAAAGCCTTGCCACCGCATCGTCGCAAAAAGAACAAACCACGTACATTATTGACGGTTTTGCCCCCCAGGATGCAGACCGCCTGCCGGACCTGTTCCGCCGCATCTATGGCGACCATTATCTCTCCGCCGATGTCTACGATCCGCAGGCCTACCGCCGCGCCAATGCGGACGGCACCTGTCACTCCCTCGTCGCCCGCGGGCCGGGCGGCGCGCCGGTCGGCCATCTCGGCATCCTGAAGTCCGCGGCACATCCGGGCGTGCGCGAACTGGGGCAAGGCGTGGTCGACCCCGGCCACCGCACCCAGGGCCTGCTGGGCCAGATGATCGACACCTGCATCGCCATCGCCGACCGCGACCCCGGCTGCTGCGGCCTGTTCGGCGCGGCGCTCACCAACCATGTGTTCTCGCAGCGGGCGCTCTGGCGCGCCGACTTCGTCGATGTCGGCTTCGAGATCGGCTATGTCCCCGCCCGCATGATGCAGATCGAGGCGACCGGTGCCGGGCCGACCGCGACCGTGCTGCAATACCGCGCCCTCGACGACGCGCCGCGCCAAGTGGCCTACCTGCCTTCGGCCTATAGCGACCTGATGCTGGCCCTATACGACCAATTGCATCTGACCCGCGCCTTCGCCACCGCCGACCGGCCCTTGGACCAGGCGGGGCGCAGCCGGATCGAGACCGTGGACCTGCCCCGCTTCGACCTGGTGCGCCTCAACATCCGCCGTGTCGGCCACGATCTGGAGCGCCGGGTCGCCGACACCGTCGCCTTTGCGCGCCGGAACGGCCGCACCATGGTGCAGGTTGTGCTGGCGCTCGATTCGCCCTGCACCGACGCCGCCGTCGCGGCCCTGCGCGCCGCCGGCTTCTGGTTCGGCGCCCTGCTGCCGCGCTGGATGGGCACAGACGCGCTGTTGCTACAACGGGCCATCGGCGAGCCCTGGTTCGAGGGGATGGAACTCTACACCGACGACGCCCGCGCCCTGCTCCGCTATGTGCGCGAGGATGCCGCCCGCCAGCCGGTTCTGGTCTGAGCCATGGGTTGCACCGCACTGGCCTCCACGATCCGCCATGCTTACACTCCGCCTCTCGTCCAGCGACAGGGGAACCCCGCCATGGCGGTCGCCTTCTCGGATATCCAGGCCGCAGCCGAAGCCATCGCCGGCCATGTGGTGCGCACGCCGATGCGCCCCTCCCCCTCGATTTCGGCACTCACCGGCGCAGAAGTGTGGCTGAAGCTGGAAAATCTGCAATTCACCGCCTCGTTCAAGGACCGCGGCGCGCTCTACCGCATCCAGGCCCTGACCGAGTTGGAGCGCAGCCTGGGTGTGATCGCCATCTCCGCCGGCAATCACGCCCAGGGCGTTGCCTACCATGCGGGCCGGCTGGGCATTCCGGCGACCATTGCCATGCCGAAAGGCACCCCCTTCGCCAAGGTCGCCCGCACCGAGAGCTTCGGCGCCCGCGTCATCCAGGAGGGCAACGATATTGCCGACCTGGAAGCCCTGGCGGCGGATTTGGTGGCGAAGGAGGGGCTGACCCTGATCCACCCCTATGACGACGAGCGCATCATCGCAGGCCAGGGCACGGTCGGCCTGGAAATGCTCGATTCCGCCCCGGACCTCGACATGATCGTTGCCCCCATCGGCGGCGGCGGTCTCATGGCCGGCATTGCGGTCGCGGCCAAGGCGATCAAGCCGGATATCCGCCTGATCGGCGTCGAGGCCGCGGCCTTTCCCAGCATGGCCTGCGCGCTAGCCGGCACGCCCGCCCCGCCCGGCAAGCCCACCATCGCCGAGGGCATTGCCGTCAAACACCCCGGCAAGCGCACCCTGCCGATCATCCGCGACCATGTGGAGGACATCATCGTCCTGAACGAGGCAGAGCTGGAATACGGCGTGCAGGAACTCGCCACCGTCGGCAAGGTGGTGGCCGAAGGCGCCGGCGCCGCCCCGCTCGCCGCGCTGCTGACCAAGCCGGAAGCCTTCCGCGGCCTGAAGGTGGGTCTGGTGATTTCCGGCGGCAATATCGACGCCACCATGCTGGCCTCCTGCCTGATGCGCAGCCTGGTGCGCCACAAACGCCTGGTGCGCCTGCGCGTCGAGGTGTCGGACGCCCCCGGCGGCCTCGCCCAGGCCACCCGCATCATCGCCGAGGCCGGCGCCAACGTGCTGGAGGTGGAGCACAACCGGCTGTTCTTCGACGTGCCGATCAAGCTGACCGAAATCGACTTCGTCCTGGAAGTCCGCGACGCCGCCCATGGCGACCGGCTGCTGGCCGCCCTCGCGAAGGAGGGTGTCAGCGCGCGCATTCTCGACCCCCATGCCCATGGCGTCCCGACGGTCTAGCGCCTAAAGTGCCCGCCAACAGACCGCTGATCCTGGGAGGATGCTTGCCATGAAACTGGGCGTAATCGGCGCCGGCGGCCGGATGGGCCGCATGCTGGTGCAGACCGTGACCGAGACCGAGGGCGCCAGCCTCGCCGCCGCCTGCGAGCGGCCGGGCAGCCCGGTGCTGGGCCAGGATGCCGGCGTGCTGGCGGGGGTCGGCGAGCTGGGCGTGGTCATCGGCGACGATGCCGAGGCGGTGTTCCGGGCCGCCGACGCGGTCATGGAATTCTCTGTCCCCGCCGCCACGGTGGAGCATGCGCGCATGGCCGCCAGGCATGGCTCCGCCCATGTGATCGGCACCACCGGCCTTTCGGCCGACGACGAGGCGGTGCTGCGCGAGGTCGCCGCCAAGACCGCCGTCGTCTACGCCCCGAACATGAGCGTCGTCGTCAACCTGATGTTCGCGTTGGTAGAGAAGGTGGCCGGGCTCCTGGGGCCGGAATACGACATCGAAATCGTCGAAATGCACCACAAGCACAAGATCGACGCGCCCTCTGGCACCGCGGTCGGCCTGGGCCAGGCGGCAGCACGCGGCCGCCAGGTGGACCTCGACGCCGTCGCGCAGTGGAGCCGCGAGGGCCATACCGGTGCCCGCCGGGCGGGCGATATCGGCTTTGCCACGCTCCGCGGCGGCGACGTGGTCGGCGAGCACACGGTGATGTTCGCAGCCCCGGGCGAGCGCCTGGAGATCAGCCACCGCTGCACCGACCGCCAGTTATTTGCCCGCGGTGGCGTCCGCGCCGCGCTCTGGTCCGGCGGCAAGGCGCCCGGGCTCTACACCATGAAAGACGTGCTGGGACTGGACCTTTAGGCCCCGGTTTCGGCGAGGCCGCCGCCGCCATCGCCACCGCCGCCAGCCATAGCCTCGCTGCCGGCGGCCACCCCGCTGTCGGTCGGCCAAGTGCGGGCGGCGCGCAACGCCTCCTTCAGCACGCCGGCAAACTCCACCCGCTCCTCCGGCGGCAGGAAGGCGCCGATCACCAGCCGCTCGCGGCCGCTGGCCAGGAGCAGGGTGCAGTCGTGATCCTCCGGCTTCAGCAGTTCGACCCGCGCCCAGGCGGGCTGGAAGCTCCAGGTCTGGCGCTTGCCGTTCGGCTGCACCCGTTGCACGGTCAACTGGTGCCGGGTCACCCGCACCACCTCGCACAGGCGGCCGCTGCGGTAGGACAGGCGAAACGCCCAGTAGAGCAACAGCACGTCGAGCCCGAAAAACACGAATATCGGCCAGGCGCCGATGGTGACGAACAGGATGCCCGCGGCAAAGCTCACCACCGCCACCGCCAGCATCAGGGTGAAAAACCCCTGCGGCGGCAGCGAGCGGTGCGGATAGAGCACCACATCCAGAAGGAACGGCGAGCGGTACGAGTCGGTCATGGCACCTGACTATATGGTCGTTCGCGCCTGCGAAGCGAGAGGCTTGTTTTCCGGCGGCCTAGCCCTGGAACGGAAAGCGCTGCACCAACAGGAACGGCGCCGCCCGTGTCTCCTGGCGGTAGACGCAGATGGCATCCACCGGCAGCGGCGCGGCGGCGAACGGGGACAGCCGGGGCTCCAGATAGGCAGCGATGGCGGCGTGCACAGCGTCGTCGCGGATGGAGTCGGTCAGGGTCATGTGGAAGCGGAACTCCTCCATCACATAGGGATAGCCCCAGCGTTGCAGGTTGGCCTCCTGCGGTTCGGAGAGACCGCGGGCGCGCCGCTGCGCCAGTTCATCCGCCGATGGCGGCGCGCGGAAGGCGTCGAAGGACCGGACGCAGTCGGCGGCCAGCGCCTCCATCGCCGGGCAGGGCGCGGTCAGGCCCAGGGCCTGGAACCGCCCGATCCGCCGCAGCCCGACCGGCGGCGCGTCGAAGGCCGGACGGCCCGCGGCGAATGACCGGGCGGCGGCCAGCAGCGCCGCGGCGTCGGTGCCGTCGGCCAGATGGAAGGGCGGCTTCAGCGTAGCGTGGAAGCCATAGTTGCGGGGCGACCCGGTGGCGGCTGCCAGCGCCGCGGCGGAGAGGCCGGGCACCGCCGGCTGCGGCAGCGCTTCGCCGCCCACGGGGTCGCGGCCCAGCCAGCCGATGCCGAAGCGCCAGAGCGCCGAGTCCGCGGCGGGGGCGTAGTAGATGGCGTAGCGCTCGCCGCTCGGCACGGGTCGCTTCCCCTCAGGCGACACCGAGGGCGGCACGCACCTTCGGGAACACTTCCTCGCCCAGGCGGCACATGGTGTCGAGCACCAGGCCCTGGGGCATGCCCGGCCATTGCACGCTCATGACCACATGGTTGACGCCGGTCTCCTGTGCCAGCGTCACCAGCCGCTCCGCCACCTCGTCGGCGGAGCCGATCAGGAAGCGGTCTTTCAGCAGGTCGTCCAGTTCCTGGCCCAGGTCGTTGTCGCCTTCCGGCATGGCCTTGGACTGGCCCCAGGCGTTGTAGGTCTCGTACTTGTCGGCCAGATAGGGCCGGCAGATCTCCAGCGCCCGCTCGCGGGTTTCGGCGACGAACACCTCGCGCCGGATCGGCAATTCGTCCGGGAAGGGCTTGCCCAGCTTGTCGAGCGCCGCCTTGTAGACGTCGAGCTGGCGCTTGATCGTGCTGATCGTGTTGTGGGGGTTGATGTACCAGCAGGTGCCGATCCGCGCCGCCCGCTCGATGGCCTTGTCGGCGTTGGCGCCGATCCAGATCGGCGGGTGCGGCTGCTGCACCGGCTTCAACGGGCAGGAGGCGCCGGCCAGTTCGAAATGGCTGCCGACCATGTCCACGGTTTCTTCCGACCAGAGGCGCTTGACCGCCTCCAGCGTCTCCTCGAAGCGGCGGACCTTCTGGCGCGCGGCGGTGCCGAACGCCTTGAACTCCACGTCGCGGTAGCCGAGGCCGGCGCCGAAGATCAGCTTGCCGCCGGTCATGACGTCGAGGGTCGCCAGCTGCTCGGCCAGGTCGAGCGGCTTGTGCAGCGGCACCAGCACGATGCCGGCATTGATGCGCAGGTTCGGCGCCTCCGCCGAGACGCGGGCCAGATAGGGAAGCTGCTGGAAATCCTGGTAGGGATGGGCCGAATAATGGCTGCCCTTGGTCAGCGAGGCAAAGCCCAGCCGGTCGGCGAGGCGCGCCTGCTCCATCAGTTCGGCGAACCGCCTCTGCATGTCGTCGCCATAGGGGAACTGGCCTCGGGTCATCAGGCCGAATTGCATGGGGGCGAATCCTTCGCGTACCGAAATATGGGCTGCCGCCGGCGAGCGGCGCTATCCAACCTTAGCAAAAGTGGCCAAACCTGAACAAACCCTAACATGAGGCGACACCGCCCCTCCCCTGCGGCGTCATCGCGAGGGGCGAAGCCCCGTGGCGATCCAGGGGCCGGTCCGAGGAAGGGCGTGCGCGGGTTGGGGGACGGCGGAACGGAAGGCGCGGTCTGGATTGCTTCGTCGCCCCGGATCAAGCCCGGGGCTTCTCGCAATGACGGCGGGAAACCACATCGGGGAAATACCGGTCATTTCCTCTTCTGAGTGTTCGTTCACGCGAGCGACTCTGGCATCACGCGAACATACCAATGATCGTTACGACGATGCCGCCAGCCCCGACAGCAATGGCAATCGCATCGACCTTGGAGCGGTTGCGATCCAACATACGGAAAAAGCGACTGGCGAACTGGAAGAAGGCGCCTCTCCGGGCTTGAGCGTCCGGTTCGTCCGGATTGGTCGCGGTCTCGCTGTCCTCAACCATTTGGTCGCCGAGGCGAGGAACGGAAACTTCAGCAAGCCCTTTGCCCAGTTTCCGCATATCCGCCTGCTCGGCGGCTGTCAGTTCCTCGAGATGGAAGTCGATGCGGGCATCGAGGGCTTTCTTGACTTGAGGGTCATTCGCCAAAATATCGAGCGCGATGCTGCGGAGCTGCTGGCGAAAATCCTCCACCGCATAGTCATTGGACGGCAATTCTTCACGCTGGCACATGATCTTGATGCGATGGGCGGATCGCAGCAAGGCATGGTAGACGAGATAAGGAAATTCGCCGGTTTCGGCCAATGCTTTCACCAAGGGCCGAATGGCCTCTGGCAATGCGGAAAGCGGTTGCGGTCGGTCCGCCACCGCCTCGGCAATGTCCTCTAAGAGAATGGTTGCGCGCTGCAGGCCTAGTTGAAACGCGTCCGCGTCAATTTCGGTGATTGGTTCGACGTCAAACCGGTCGTCTCGTTCGACGATGCGTTCGGCGTTGTAGGAGTTCTCGATGGCCTGCGGCAGGGCAGTGGCGATGGAATCGCCTTGCGGTGGGTCGACCGGGTCTTCTGCTTCGAATCGGGCAGCGATCTCCGCGATGCGGGCGTTGATTTCGGCGTCGGAGCCATGCCAGAAATCGTTGTCCTGGAGGGCGATTTCGAGCAGTAGGGGCCAATTCTGACGGCGGCCGGTCAGGAAACGACGGTACCAGTCGAGCCAGAAATGCCAGGCTGCATCGCTGCCGTAGTGGCGTTGCACCTCTCGCCAAGCGATTGCCAGAGGCGCGGACGCTCGATCGGGAAACAGAGGCGCCGACCGCAACGGTGTCCCCTCAGTAACAGCCATACAATCGGAGCGAAGAACCGACCAAGCGGCGGCGGTGGCGGCGGCGTCGGCGTAGGCGAAGGCGGCGGTGGCGGCGAAGGCGGCGTCAGCGGCGGTGGCGGCGAAGACGGCGTAAGCTGCGGCGCGGGCTGGGAAGACGGCGTCATAGGCGACGGCGTAGGCTGCGTCGTCAGCCACGGCGTAGGCAGCGTAGGCGGACCCTCGCAACGCGCTAACGTACCCCGAATCTGTCATCATCCCCGTTGGTGCTAACCCGGCAACATTCGCAATCAAATTGGCACGTACAAAGGGCAGCGACGAGAATGTGTTGTTTCTAGCCAATATCGCCCACACCGCCGGCAGCACCCGCGCCGCCGCGCGCGCCGCAAGTGCAACGCGAATCTGCTGCGGCTGACGGGTTTCCTCCAACCACGCGCGAAAGCTCTCTGGATCTCGGATGTCGGCAACCTCAACCATGCGGAGAGTGTCGCACCGTTGGGTAGGGGGTGCCAGCGCAAAATGGGAGGGTGGAGTGGAAAGGGCTTTCCCCTGAGGCTAGCGGCCCCGGATCGGCCGGGGGCCGTCCGGGGAACACTCGGCCCGAGGCCGGCCGGGGTATTCACACTCTCAAACGCCCCCTCGCCTATTCCGGCGAGCCCTCGGCCATGCGGCCGGCTTTGCGGCGTTTGAACCAGCTCACCAGATAGGGCTGGCTGATACCGAGGACGGCCAGCACCAGGAACAGCGCCGCCAGGGGCTGCACGAAAATCCGGGTCCAGTCGCCGTCGAACATTTTCAGCGAGTTTTGCAGGTTGGTCTCCACCATCTCGCCCAGGATCAGGCCGATGGCGACGGGGGCGATGGCGAAGCCGAAGCGGCGGAACAGATAGCCGATCACGCCGAACACCAGGCAGACCGTAACGTCCAGCATCGACTGGTCGAGCGAATAGCTGCCGACGATCGAAAATGCGAACACGATCGGCCAGAGCACGCTGCGCGGGATCAGCGTCACGCGGGCGAACAGCTTGGCAGCGAACAAGCCCAGGAAAAAGAACATCACATTCGCCACCAGCATGGTGCCGAAAATGGCGTAGACCTTGTCGATCTGCTCCGTGAACAGGTGCGGGCCGGGGCGGAGGCCGTGCACCAGCAGGCCCACCAGGATCACCGCCGTCGTGCCGCTGCCGGGAATGCCGAGGACCATGGTCGGCACCATGGCGCCGCCGGTAGCGGCGTTGTTCGCGGCCTCCGCCCCGGCAATGCCCTCGACCGCGCCCTTGCCGAATTCCTCCGGCGTGCGGCTCCAGCGCTTGGCCTCGGAATAGCCGATCATGCTGGCCACCGTCGCGCCCTCGGCCGGCAGGATGCCGATGAAAGTGCCGATGCCGGACGAGCGCAGCACCGCCCGCCAGATCTTGCGGTAGTCCGCCAGGGTCGGCAGCTTGACCGCCTTCATGGAGATGCGCTCCACCACCTGGTTCAGGCTCCGCGACTGCACCAGCAACTCGCTGAGGGCGAACATGCCGACCAGAACGGGGATGAAGTTCAGGCCCTCATAGAGTTCGTAATGGCCGAACATGAAGCGCTCGACCCCGGTGGTGGCGTCGGCGCCGATGGTGGCGAGCCAGACGCCGAACATGCCGCCCATCAGGTTGCGGATCGCCCCGCCCTCGCTGATCGAGGCCAGCATGGAAAGGCCGAACACGGTGAGCGCGAAATACTCCGGCGGGCGGAACTCGTAGGCGACGCGGGCCAGCATGGGCGCGGCGATGGCCAGCACGATCACCGAAAAAATCCCGCCGATGGTGGAGGCGACAACGGCCACGCCCAGCGCCCGCCCCGCCTCGCCCCGCTGCGCCAGCGGAAAGCCGTCCAGGCAGGTGGCGGCGGCGGCGGGCGTGCCGGGCGTGTTAATCAAAATGGCGGTAATGGCGCCGGCAAAGGTGGCAGAGACATAGATGGTCGTCATCACCGCGATGGCCGGCACCGGCTCCATGGTGAGCGTGAACGGCAACAGCAGCGCCGCGCCGGTGGTGGCGCCCAGCCCCGGCATGGCGCCGATCAGCACGCCGCCGACCGTGGTGATGAAGATCAGCCCCATCAGGTAGGGGTCGCCCAGCACGGCGACCATGGCGAAGACGGCGTCGGCGACCATGGGCGGCTATCCGTAATACCAGTCGGTGAAGAGGCCGCGCGGAAAGCGCACCTCCAGCAGCAGGTCGAAGGTGAAGAAGATGACCCCGGTGGTCAGCAGCGCCGTCAGCGCCGCCACCCACCAGCGCCGCTGCCCCCAGAGCAGCGACAGGGCGAACATGACCGCGGCCATGGCCAGGATCAGGTCGACCTCGACCGCCAGCAGGTAGAACACCCCCAGCAGCACCGCCGTCGCCCAGGTCTGGTAGGGCTCCCAGTCGCGGCGGCTGACCGGGCTCATCAGGATCTGCGCGATCAGGCCCAGATTGAGCACGGCAATCACGCCCATCAGGAAGATGGGAAATACCCGCGGCTGCATGGAATGGCCGATGATGATCGGCAGCGCCTCCTCCATTTGCAGCGAGAAATGGGTGACGAGGCCGCAGAAGGCGAACACCACCACCGGCACGCCATAATCGCCCCAGCCGACGCCGCGCGCGGGCGTCTCCGCCGACGGCAGGTCCGGGGGATGCCGGGAGGGAGCGGTCATCGCGCGCCCTGCCGCTCGGTGCCGGGGATGGCGGCGAGGTCGAGGGTCCAGGGCTGGCGCGAACGGCACCAGACCTGACGTTGCGGCACGAATGCCGCGCGCTGGCGGATGGTGCCGACGCGCAGGCTAAAGACATCCCCGGCCGCCGGTTGCTCCGGCCCGCCATGGATGCGGGTGCCGCACTCCGGGCAGAAGGTCAGCGCGCGGCGGTTGCCGCTCTCCGCCGTCTTGACCCAGGTCTTGAGCGTGCCGGCGGTCAGGCGGAAATCGGCGACCCGCACCGGCACGACGACGCCAAAGGCCGAGGCGGAATGGGTCTGGCAGTCTGTGCAGTGGCAGACCACCGTCCGCGCCGGGTCCGCTTCCGCCTCATAGGCGACATGGCCACAAAAGCACTGGCCGTCGATGTGCATGGGAGTGTCCTTACCGCGCGGCCGGCTATTTCACCAGGCCCATTTCTTTGGCAGCGGGCACAAGGTCTTCCAGCAGCTTCTTCATCTGCTTGCCCCAGTCGTCCGCGCCCAGCACCGACGAGTTGTCGAGGCCGGAGGATGCCAGATAGGCTTGGTAGACGCTGTTGTGCATCGCCTTCAGCATCGCGTCTTCCAGCTTTTTGGCGCGGTCGTCCGGCACGGCTGCGTGGGTGACGAAACCGCGGACGGTGGCGAATTCCACGTCCACGCCCATTTCCTTGGCCGTCTTGGCATCGGGAATCGGCGCCATGCGGGCATCGGCCAGCACCACCATCGGGCAGATGTCGCCCGCCTCGATCTGGGCCGAGGCCTCCGAGAGATTGAGCACGCCGACGTCGATGGAGCCCGCCACCAACTGCGTCGCCAGTTCGCCGCCGCCCTTGAACGGCACGATATCCGGCTGGATCGCGCCCGCCTTCTTGGCGAAGACATAGGCGGTGATGTGGTCGAGGCCGCCGATATTGGTGGTGCCGAATTTCAGCTTGGTCTTGCGCACGCCCTCCAGGAATTCGTCGGACGTCTTGTAGGGGCTGGTCTTGCAGTTCACCATCAGGATTTGCGGGTCATTGGTGCCGCGCGCGAGCGGCCGCATGTCCTCCAGCTTCAGGTCGGTCTTGCCGAGCGCCATGGTCAGCGCATGGCCGTTGGTGAAGGCCAGGACGGTGTAGCCGTCGGCGGGCTGCGACTTGAAATACTCCATGGAGAGCGCGCCATTGCCGCCGCGCTTGTTGACGACGACCATGTCGACGCCCAGTTCGCGCCGCGTGCGCAGCATCATCATGCGGGTGTTGACGTCGGTGCCGCCGCCCGCGCCGGCATGGGTGATGACCTCGATGGTCTTGGAAGGGTAGTCATCGGCCAGCGCCGCCGAAGCGGCGAACGCGGCGCCTGCCGCAGCCAGGGCCAAACGGGTCACAAACTTCATTGGCGCAACTCCCTTTTCGGTCTCGGTTCTGTGGATACCGGCTTGAGCCGAAATGGTGCGCAGCCTTGCGACAAACCGTCAACCCGACAACCTGCCCGTCATGTCCGGTCATCCACCATGCGGTAATTCCCGGAAGGACGGGCAATTGCTAGAGTTCGCCCCGATCACTCCCTCCAGCGGCCCCGCTCCATGCAAGATTTTCTGTTCCAGCAACTGTTTCCCGAGGGACGTCGCCAGCCGGGCTTGAGCCTGACCAATTGGGTGGTCAGCATCCTGATTGGCGTATCCGTCGTCATCACGGTTGCGGAAAGCGAGCCCACCCTGCCGGAGATGATGCGCCTGTGGTGCAACCGCATCAGCAACGCGGTCTCGGTCGTCTTTCTGGTGGAATATGTCCTCCGGGTCTACGCGGCCGGCTGCCTGCCGGAATATCGCGGCATCCGTGGCCGGCTGCGCTTCGTCACGCGGCTGCGCATGTTGATCGACCTGGTGGCCGTCAGTCCCGTCTTTGCGCCGTTGCCGGATCAAACCGTGCTGATGCGCATTGCCCGTCTGGCGCGGATCCTGCGCCTGCTGAAACTGGGCAATCTGGCCGCGGCGGAGGCCGCCATCGTCACCGCGGTTTCGGCCCGGCGATTCGAACTGGGGCTGGCGGGCGTGCTGGCGGCGATCATCCTGCTGGTCAGCGCCACGTTGATGTATCTGGTGGAAGGGCCGGGCCAGCCGGAGCAGTTCGGCAGCATTCCGCGGGCGCTCTGGTGGTCGGTCGCGACCCTGACCACGGTCGGCTATGGCGACGTGGTTCCGCACACCTGGTTGGGCAAGGTAATTGCCGGCGCCTCGGCGATCATTGCCGTCAGCTTGGTGGCGCTGCCGGCGGGCATTCTGGCGGCGGCGTTCAGCGATGCGTTCCAGGAGCAACGGGCCCAGCGCCAGGCCGAGCGCATCGCCGCCCGGCAAGAGCGACGACATTAGCCGCCCCCTGCTCCCGCCTCCCCTGCCCAGGCGGCCAGGTCGCGGCGGCCGGCCAGCATCTGGTCGAGCGTGCCCCAGCTGCACATGTAGTGGCCGCGGAAACCGCCGGCCTCCAGGCGCCGGAACAGGTCGACGAAGTCGATGGTGCCGGTGCCGGGGTGCATGTGCAGTTCGTACTCGCCATTGTTGTCGGCAAGCCGCACCTCGTGGCAGCGGCGCATATCCATGCCCGCGATCCAGGCAGCAATGCCGTCGGCGTCGTAATGAGCGTGGTTGACGGTGAAGGCCCATTGCAGGTTCGGGCTCGGGATTGCCTCCAGCCAGGCGCGGGTGTCGGCGAGCGTGTCCGGCATGTAATGGACCTCGGCCCGGTCCGGCTCGCCGTTCAGGTTTTCCAGCAGCAGCAACACGCCCCGCTCCTCCGCATAGGCGACGGCGCGGCGCAGCCGGTCGATGGCGGCGGCCCGGCGCAGGGAGCGATCGTCGGTGAAGTGGAAGCCGCCATGCACCACCACCCACTCTGCCGCGAGCGCCGCGGCCAGGTCGATATAGGCGCGGAGATAGGCGTCCGCCGCCTGGCGCAGGAATGGCGCCACCTCGGCCACGTTGACGGCGGACAGCGTGTGCAGGCCCAGATGCAGGCCGGCGCCGGCGGCGGCCTCGCGCAGGGCCGTGCAGGTGGCGGCGTCGAAGCGCTCGAGCGCGTTCGGAGCGAGATCGCACTGAAGGTCGATATAGCGGACGCCGTTGCTAGCAGCCCAGGCGACGGCGTCCTCCGCCGGCAGCTTGCGGCCGATGTCGATGCCGATGCGGTCCAGGACCGTCCCTGCCGGCATGGGCCCTAGCCTTTGGCCGCCAGGATCGCCTCTTCCACGTCGCGAAGCTGGTCCTTGCCGAAGAACATCTCCTCGCCGACGAAGAAGGTCGGGCTGCCGAAAGTGCCGCGGGCGACGCTGGCCTCGGTGTTGGCGACCAGCCGGGCCTTCATCTCCGGCTCCTGGGTGCGAGCCAGCAGCGCCGGGCCGTCGAAGCCGGCGGCGGTCAGCGCGTCGGCGGCCACGGCCGGGTCGTCCATCTTCAGCCCCTGCTCCCACATGCAGCGGAACACCGCGTCGACATAGTCCGCCAGCCGGGCCTCGGCCTCCGCCACGACGGCGCCGCGCATGATCAGCAGCGTGTTCACCGGGAAATGCGGGTTGCGGACATAGTTGGTGATCTTGTGGCGCTTCAGAAACCGCTCGGTCTCCCGGCGCAGGAATTCCGGCTTGTTCTTGATACCGCCATACATCTCCATCGGCGACTTGTTGCCGGTCGCCTTGAACACGCCGCCCAGCAGCACGGGCACATAGCGGAACGGCGTGCCGGTGCGCGCCTCGATCGCCGGGATCACCCGGTGCGAGAGATAGGCGTTCGGGCTGCCGAAATCGAAGTGGAATTCGACGGAAACGGGGTTGGCCATGGCGGTGGGTCCTTACCAGGGTTCCTTGTGCGGGCGCAGGTCGAGTTCGAACGTCCAGGCATCCCGCGGCTGGTTGTGCAGCATCCAGTAGGTCTCGGCAATGCTGGCCGGTTGCAACAGGTCGCCGGGCGCGACGGGCTTGCCGGCGGCGGCACGGCGCTGGTGCACCCAGGCGGTGTCGACGCCGGCGTCGACGACCAGATGGGCGACGTGGACGCCCTGCGGCCCCAACTCCCGCGCCATGGACTGGGCCAGTGCCCTGAGGCCGGCCTTGGCGCTGGCAAAAGCGGCAAAACCGGAGCCGCCGCGCATCGAGGCGGTCGCGCCGGTGAAGAAGATCGAGCCCCTGCCCTGCGGCACCAGATGGCGCGCCGCCTCGCGGCCGGAGAGGAAGCCGGCATAGGCGGCCATCAGCCAGACCTTGCGGAAGACCCGCTCGGTCGTCTCCAGGATCGGGGCGTGGACATTGCCGCCGACATTGAACACCGCCACTTCCAGCGGCGCTTGGGCCTGGGCGGCCTCGAAGAAGCGGACCACCTGGTCTTCCTCGCGCGCGTCGAGGGTATGGCCGAAGGCGGTCCCACCCGCCGCCTCGATCTCGGCCACCAATGGTGCCAGCTGGTCGCCGTTGCGCCGGCCGAGATGGACGGCATAGCCCTCGGCCGCGAATTTCCGGGCGACGGCGGCGCCGATATAGTCGCCGGCGCCGACAATGGCGCAGGACGCGTTGCGGGATGACATGGCGGCCTCCTGAAAAAGCGTATCTACACGTATCCTGCCCGAAACCGGTATCGCTGTAAATCGCCATCCGTCGGACCCGCGGCCTTTACGTCGGCATGGCGACGGACTTTACTGTCGGTCCTCCTGATACACCCGGCCGAGCGAAAGGCTTGCCATGGCTCGCGAACTGCTGATCAACGCCTTCCACATGAACTGCATCGGGCACCAGTCGCCCGGCCTGTGGACGCATCCGCGGGACACGTCCCGCCACTACAACACGCTCGCCTACTGGGTCGACCTGGCGCGGACGCTGGAGCGGGGCCTGATCGACGGCATTTTCCTGGCCGATGTGCTGGGCGTCTACGACGTCTATGCCGGCACGCCGGATGCGGCCCTGCGGGCGGCGATCCAGGTGCCGGTGAACGACCCCTGCCTGCTGATCCCGGCCATGGCGATGGCGACGGAGCATCTGGGCTTCGGCGTTACCTGCACGCTGAGCTTCGAGCCCCCCTACCCGTTCGCGCGCCGCATGACGACGCTGGATCACCTCACCAATGGGCGGATCGGCTGGAACATCGTCACCGGCTATCTGAACAGCGCCGCCCAGGGCATGGGCCAGAAGCAGCAGACCACCCACGACCTGCGCTATGACATGGCCGCCGACTATATGCAGGTGGTCTACAAGCTGTGGGAGGGCAGTTGGGAGGACGGCGCGGTGGTGCAAAACCGCCAGACCGGCGTCTTTGCCGACCCGGCCAAGGTGCATCGCATGCGCCATGACGGGCCGTACTACCAGTTGGACGCGATCCACATCTGCGAGCCCTCGCCGCAACGCACGCCGGTGCTCTATCAGGCCGGCGCCTCGGCCAAGGGGCGGGAGTTCGGGGCGGCGCATGCGGAGTGCCTGTTCATCGGCGGCCCCTCGGAAAAGGGGACGCAGAGCTATGTCGCGAACATGCGCGAGCGCGCGGTCGCGGTCGGCCGCACGGCGGACGACCTGAAGATCTTCTCGCTGGCGACACCCATCGTCGGCGCCACCCGGGCCGAGGCGGAGGACAAGCTGGCGGAATACCGGCGCTATGTCAGCTCCGAGGGGGCTTTGGCGCTGCTATCCGGCTGGCTGGGCGTCGATCTCTCCGGCCTGCGCCCCGACGACACGCTGGGCGACCTGTCGCCCGAGCAATTGCAGACCGAGGGCATCCAGTCGGCTTTGGAGAGCCTGACCAAGGGCGTGGCCGACACGCAATGGACCGTCCGCCAGCTGGCGGAATACGCCGGCATTGGCGGCCGCAGCCCGGTGTTCGTCGGCACCGGCGCCGAGGTGGCGGAGCAGATGATCGCCTGGGCCGATACCACCGGCGTCGACGGCTTCAACCTCGCCTATGCGATCATGCCGGAGACGTTCGAAGACCTGGTCGATTCCGTGGTGCCGGAATTGCAGAGCCGCGGCCGTTTCAAGACCGCCTATCGCGAGGGCACGCTGCGCGACAAGCTGTTCGGCCGCCCCCGCCTCGCCGCTCCGCACCCGGCCGCGGCCGCTCGCATCGGCTGAGGCCGGTGGGGTAAGGAGCCCGTGTTTCCCGGCCGCCGCGGAGCGGTGTGCCGGGACCGGTGTCCTTCATCGAACACCGGCGCCCGCGGTGTTCGCGAGAGCGGCCGGCCCCGGATCGGCGCTCCGCACCGTCCGGGGAACAGAGGCGCACCGCACCGTCCGGGGAACATGGGCTCGGATGCCGCGCCCTCGGTCGGGCCGGTCGCCAGACGCCGCGAGAGCCCTTACTGCCCGCGCAGGGCCTTGACGCCATCCAGGACCGATTGCATCTCCGCGGTGTCGCCGGTGCCGGATTGCAGGCGGGCCGTGGCCATCGTCTCCGCCTTGTCGAGGGCGGACTTGGCATCGTCAGTGCGCCCCAGCACGCCATAGGCGCGGCTGAGCCGCAGCCAGCCAGCCGGGTCGTCCGGATTCTCCGCCAGGCGGTCGGCTAGGCGCTGCACCATGCTCTGGATGAAGGCGGCGCGGTCGGACCCGCTCATCTGGCCCGCGGCGGCGACGTCGGCCGCGGACGGCCCCCGCTGCGGCCGGGCAATGTCGGCCCCGCCCGCGGCGGCCATGGGCGGCACCGGACGCGCCTGTGCCGGCCGATTGGGCACGGGGCGGCCTTCCTGCTTGGCGAGCAGGTCCTCGACCTCGGTCATCTGCCGGGCCACCGGCTCGCGCCAGGACGCATCGGCCGGGGCATCGGCCAGCAGCGCCTTCCAGCGGCTGATCGCCTCCGTGAACTGGCCGCGCTGGGCCAGGCCGAGCGCCAGGAAATGGCGCGACTTCGCCACCGTCGGATCGAGCGCCAGCGAGCGCTTGGCGGCATCGAACGCGCCGTCGTCGACCCGGCCGCCGGCCGCGGCGATGCGCAGGTCGGCGAGTTCCGCCCAGTCCATGGCTTCGACCTTCTTGCCCTTCAACTCGATCATCCGCGCCCAGGCGCTGGCGGCGGCGCCCCATTCGTTCAGCGCGCGATAGGAGCGGGCCAGCATGGTCCAGCCCTCCAGGTCGTTCGGCTGATCCTTCAGGCGATCGGCCAGCGCGGCAACCATGCGGCGGAAATCGGCGATTTCCTGCTCGTGCGCCACCTGCGGCTCGGTGGCGGCGCGGCCGGCGAGCGGATCGTCCGGCAGGTTCGGCGAGCCGAGTGCAGCATAGACGACGATGGCCGCAATCGGCACGGCAAAGCCGCCGATCAGCGCCACCGCCATGCCCGCCTTGCGCAGCGCAAAGGCGATCCAGCCGGCAATGACCAGCGCAACCAGCGCCAATCCCAGTCCTGACAACATCATCCGGTCACCGACCCCGTTGTTTCCTCGTCATCCGGACCCCGGTCCGGCTCGGTCGCCAGCTTCGCGCGCCCCCGGCGGGCGATCTGCCAGATCACGAACGCGCCGATCACGGCCAGGCCCAGCGGCCCGAACCAGAGAATCCACGTGCTTTCCTTCACCGGCGGCTTCAGCAGCACGAACTCGCCATAGCGGGCGACGAGATAGTCCTTGATCTCCTGATTGCTGTCGCCGGCTACCATCCGCTCGCGCACGATGCGGCGCAGGTCGCGGGCGATGTCCGCCTCCGAGTCGTCCAGCGACTGGTTCTGGCATTTGGGACAGCGCAATTCCTTGCTGAGTTCGCGGGCGCGATGCTCCAGCACCGGGTCCTTCAGCATTTCCGAGGGCGCGATGGCCCAGGCCGCCGGCGCTGCCAGCACCCACGCCACCAGGGCAAGCAAGACCAGCCTCATTGCAGGGACTCCACCAGCGCCAGCACCTGTTTCGCCGTCTCCTCGTCGAGCGGCCCCGGATTGCGGAAGCGGACCCGGCCCTGGCCGTCGATCACGAAGGTTTCCGGTATGCCGTAGACGCCGAAGTCGATGGCGACCCGGCCATCCAGGTCGGCGGCGACGCGGTCATAGCTGTCGCCCAGGCGACGCAGGAAGGCGAGTCCGTCCTCGGGCTTGTCCTTGTAGTTGATGCCCTGGATCGTCACGCCGTGCTCGCGCGCGAGGCGGTTCAGGATCGGGTGTTCGACCCGACACGGCCCGCACCAGGAGGCGAAGAAATTCACCAGCATCGGCTTGCCGTGGCCGAGATTCGCGGTCGCCAGCGGCTTTGCCGGCTCGCGCCCGGCAAGCGGCGGCAGGTTGAACTCCGGCACCGGCTTGTCGATCAGCGCGGACGGCAGCCGGCTCGGATCCTTGCCCAGGCCCTGCCAGAGATAGACCGCGAGGCCCGCAAACAGCAGCAGCGGCAGCAGATAAATCAGACGTTTCGCCATGAGCCTAGGCCGATGCCTCCGCCGCACCTGCGGTTTGCTTCCGGGTCCGCCGCACGCGCACCCGACCGCTGGCCGAGACGAGGCCGCCAAACGCCATCAGCCCCGCACCGAACCACATCCATGGCACCAGCGGGTTGTGATAGAGGCGGACGGCCCAGCCCTCGTCGGCGCTGCCCTCGCCGATCACGGCATAGAGGTCGGCGAGGCCGGTGGTGTGGATCGCCGCCTCGGTCGTGTTCTGGCGCGAGTCGGGATAGAAACGGCGTTCGGGGTAGAGGACGGCGACGGTCTTGCCGTCGTCGTCGCGCACGGTCATCTGGCCGCGCACGGCCTCGTAATTGGGGCCGAGCGTGTCGTAGACCCGGTCGAGCGTCCAGGAATAGCCGGACAACTGCGCCGTCTGGCCGACCTTCATCAGCTGCACCCGCTCGCCCTGCCAGACGCTGGCGGCGGTGATGCCGGCGACGATGACCGCGGCGGCGATATGGGCGAGCGTCATGCCGTGCACCTCCGCCGGCAGGCCGACCAGCCGTCGCAGCGCACCGGGCCCCCACCAGCGGCGGACCCAGCCATAGAACGAGCCGACCGCCAGCCAGGCCGCAACGCCCAGGCCGATGACGCCGGCGACACCGGCGCCGCCGATCCAGATCGCGACGGCGACAACGATCGCGGCCGCTATGGCCGCCAGCCACAGTTGCTTCACCGCGCGCAACGCATCCGCCTGGCGCCAGGCGAGCAGCGGGCCGACCGCCATCAGGCCCAGCATGGGCAGCATCAGCGGCACGAAGGTGCTGTTGAAATAGGGCGGGCCGACCGAGACCTTTTCCCCGGTGATCGCCTCCAGCACCAGCGGGTAGAGCGTGCCGATCAGTACGGTTCCGGCGGCGGTCGCGAGCAACAAATTGTTCAGCAGCAGTGCGCCTTCGCGGCTGACCGGGGCGAAGCCGCTGCCGCCCTCCATGGCCGGGGCGCGGATCGCGAACAGCAGCAACGCGCCGCCGACGGCGATGCCCAGCAGCATCAGCACGAACACGCCGCGGGTGGGATCGGTCGCGAACGCGTGCACGCTGGTCAAGAGGCCGCTGCGCACGATGAAGGTGCCGAGCAGGCTGAGCGAGAAGCCCAGAATGGCCAGCAGCACGGTCCAGGATTTGAAGGCGTCGCGCTTGATGACGACGCTGATGCAGTGCAGCAGCGCGGTGGCGACCAGCCAGGGCATGAAGCTGGCGTTTTCCACCGGGTCCCAGAACCAGAACCCGCCCCAGCCCAGCTCGTAATAGGCCCACCACGAGCCGAGCGCGATGCCGAGCGTCAGGCCGGACCAAGCGATCAGCACCCAGGACCGCGCCCACCGCGCCCAGTCCGGGGTGACGCGGCCCTCGATCAAGGCGGCGACGGCAAAGGAGAAGGCCGTCGACATGCCGACATAGCCGAAATAGAGCAGCGGCGGGTGGAAGACGAGGCCGGGATCCTGCAAGAGCGGGTTCAGGCTGTTGCCGTCGACCGGCGGCGTCGCCAGCCGCACGAACGGGTTCGAGGTCAGCAGGGTGAACAGCAGGAACCCCGACGCCACCATCGCCTGCACCGCCAGCACCCGGGCGCGCGTCGACTCCGGCATGCCGCGGTTGAACGTGGCGACACAGGCGCCGAACAGCACCAGGATCAGGATCCAGAGCAGCAGCGAGCCCTCGTGATGGCCCCAGGTGGCGGCCAGCTTGTAAAGGAAGGGCTTGGCCGAGTGCGAGTTCTCCGCCACCACCAGCACCGAGAAATCCGAGCGGGCAAAGGCGTACATCAACGCGCAAAAGGCCAGCGCCACGCAGATCAACTGCCCCCAGGCGGTGTGCCGGGCGAGGCTCATCAATTCGCGATTGCCCCGGCTGGCGGCCCAGAGCGGCACCGTGGCCTGCAACAGCGCCAGCATCAAGGCCACGATCAGGGCGAAGTGGCCGGTTTCGACGGTCATGCGGGCAAGCCCTTCCTGCTAGTTTGTGGCGGTCGGCTTCCACTCGCCGGCGGCTTTCAGCGCGTCGGCGACTTCGGGCGGCATGTATTTCTCGTCGTGCTTGGCCAGCACCTCGTCCGCCCGGAAGGTGCCGTCGGGCGCGAGCCGTCCGGTGGTGACGACGCCCTGGCCCTCGCGGAACAGGTCCGGCAGAACGCCGGTATAGGCCACGCCGATCGTCTTGGCGCCGTCGGTGATGCGGAAATGCACGTCGACGCCGCTCTTCTGCACCGAGCCCTCCTCCACCAGCCCGCCGACGCGAATCGACTGACCGACGGCGACGTGCTTGGTCTCCAGGTCGGTGGGGCTGTAGAAGAACACCAGATTGTCCTCGAACGCGTTCAGCACCAGCGCGGCCGCGCCGCCAAGGGCGACCAGGGCAAGAACGACGATCCAAAGACGGCGATGTTTCGGTTTCATGTCCGTTCCACTTTCGGGGCCCGACGCCGCTCGCGCTTGCCGAGCGCCGCCTCCGCCCGCTCCGCTTTGACCAGCCCCCGCCACGACCAGACGAACAGGGCGACGATGACGCCGGCCGCGATGCCATAGGCGGGCCAGATAAAGGCGGCATAGCCGCCCATGGCGAAGAAGTCGGCCATTATCGGGCCTCCCCGGCGCGCGAGCGGGCCAGTTGCAGCGCCGCCACCCGTCGTTCCGCCAGTTCCACGCGCATGCGCAACAGGAACAGCAGCAGGAACAGGCCCATATAGGCGCCCGCCATCAGCAGGAGCGGTGTCAGCATGGCCGGGTCGATGGCAGAGGCGCCCATGCGGGTAATGCTGGCCGGCTGGTGCAGCGTGTTCCACCAGTCCACCGAGAATTTGATAATGGGCAGGTTGACGATGCCGACCAGCGCCAGTACCGCCGCGGCCTTGGCCGCGCGCTGCGGCTGCTCGAACGCGTTCCAGATCGCGATATAGCCCAGATAGAGGAACAGCAGCACCACGACCGAGGTCAGACGCGCGTCCCACACCCACCAAGTGCCCCAGGTCGGCTTGCCCCAGAGCGAGCCGGTGGCCAGCGCGATCGCGGTGAAGCCGGCGCCGATGGGCGCCACCGCTTTGCCGGCCAGATCGGCGAGCGGATGCTTCCAGATCAGCCCGATGGCGCTGGCGACCGCCAGCATGGCGTAGCCGAACATCGCCGTCCACGCCGCCGGCACGTGCACATACATGATGCGCACGGTGTCTTTCTGCTGATAGTCGATGGGCGAATTGAACAGACCGTAATACAGCCCCGCCACCAGACAGGGCAGCGTCACCGCCAGCAACCAGGGTTGCAGGGCGCGGGCCAAACGCAGGAACCGCGCCGGATTGGCGAAACGGTGCAGGGCCGAGCCGCGCACCGTGGGTCCGGAATGCTCGTTCGAAGGGGTCGATGCGGTCACCAGTCCACCTTACTCGCCGGTCTGCCGGAGCGCCACCGCTGCCGCCCAGGGCGCCAGCACCAGCGACAGCAACAAGAGTGCCCCTAAAATGGAGACATGCGCGCCGAATGCCAGTCCCGTTTCCGCCGCAGTCACCGTGCCCGACATGAAAATCAGAACGGGGATGTAGAGCGGCAACACCAGCAGCGCCAGCAACACGCCGCCGCGCCGGGCCCCGAGCGTCAGGGACGCGCCGATGGCCCCTACCAGGCTGAGCGTCGGCGTGCCCAGCGCCAGCGCCACCACCAGCCCGGCAATGGCGGGCCAGCTCATTTGCAGCAGAATTCCCAGCACAGGTGCCGCCACGATCATCGGGCCGCCGGTCAGCAGCCAGTGCGCCAGGGTCTTGCCCATGACCAGGCTCCAGAGCGGCGTCGGGGCGGTCAGCAACAGATCGAGCGTGCCGTCCTCGTGATCCTGCTGAAACAGCCGGTCCAGGGCCAGCAGCGTCGCCAGCAGCGCCATCACCGCCAGCAGGCCGCCGCCGATTCGCGACAGCATGGCCGGCTCCGGCCCCAGGCCCAGCGGGAACAGCAGCGCGCCCAGGGCAAAGAACTGCACGGCCAGCAGCGCCCCGCCGCTTTCGGCGCGGGCCAGCTTCAGGTCGCGTGCGAGGATCGCCAGAAAGCCGCTCACCCCGCCTCCCCCAGGCGCAACCGGTGCGTGGGCGCAAATCCCAGGTCCTGATGCGTGGCGATCACCGCCATGCCGCCCATGGCACGGTGCGCCTCCACCGCCCGGGCAAACGCATCGGTCGAGGCTGCATCCAGCGCCGTCGTCGGCTCGTCCAGCAGCCAGAGCGGCGCCGGAATGGCCACCAGACGCGCCAGGGCCAGCCGCCGCTTCTGCCCGGCCGACAACACCCGCGCCGGCAGGTCCAGCAGGTCGGCGATCGCGAACTGGGTGCTGGCCCGCTCCAGCGCCGCGGCATCGCCGCCGCCGGCGAGCCGCTGCCAGAAGGCGAGATTGGCGGCGACCGTCAACGCGCCCTTCACGGAATTGTGATGGCCGAGATAATGCAACCGGACGGTGTCATCCGGCGGCGCGGGTTTCCAGTCCACCCGACCTTCGGCGGCGGCCAGGAGTCCGGCAAGAATGCGCAACAACGTGGTTTTGCCGGTGCCGTTCGGGCCGGTCACGACCAGCGCATCGCCGGGCGCCAGGTCGAGATCGAGCCCGTCGAACAGCCATCGTTCGCCGCGCGCGCCGGCGAGGCCGCGGGCCTGAAATTGATAGCGAAAGTCGTTGTCTAGCACCATGCGAGCCTCATAAACACCCCGGCCCGTCCTTGCCTAGAGGGTTCGGCAGCGCACCCCGGCAACCGCTCCAAAAAAAAGGCGGCCAGCGAAGGGGGCACTCGCTGGCCGCAAGGAGGGCGGGAGTCTGGGTCCAGACTCGTGAAGACGGGCGAACAACAGACCGTCTTCCATGATCAGTCTGCGCCGTTCGGAGTCCCATTTCAAGGCTTATCGTGTACGCACACGATTCATGATTTGCTGCCGAAACTTTGTGCCTCTGCTATTGTAACCGGCTGAGCCGTGCCCAAATTTACCGCACGTTCAGGGTTGGAATACCGAAGAGGGCCGGGCCGTGACCGAGGTCCGATGGAGAAGTTTAGCAATGAAACACAGTGTAGCCGCCCTGGTGGCCACTGCCGTTGCAACCGTGGGCATTGCCATGGCGATTTCCGCGGATCGGGCCGCGCCGACGAGGGCGCCGACGGACGTTAACGCCATCGCCCAGGAAGACCCGGCATCGGCGCTGTGGACGGCCGCGCGGCAGTTGACGGCAGCGCCGGTGCGGGAGGATTCGCTGCGCGAGACCGCGGCGGTGGGTGGCCAGTGGGTCGACTCCGCCAGTGCGCCGGCCTCCGTGGCCGGCCGCGAAGGCACCGTGCGCGTCGCCCGCTATTACGGCGCGAGTGAGGACGCGGATGCCGCGGCGCTGTTGGCCGCGCCGGAACCGCCGGTCGAATGGATCGCCATCGGCTTCAAGCCCGCGGACTCCGCCGGTTCCTGGCATTGGATCCGTTACCGCCCCGACGGTTCGGCCCTGCCCGCAGCGCCCGCCAAGCCCGTCGCCGTCAAACCCATGAGCAGCGCCGAGCCCGTTCAGGGGCCGTGCAGCAGCGAAGACCCGCCCTGCATCGCGCAGGCAGAAGGAGCAGCGACCAACTGCTGACGTATTGAATAGACAGCGAGATCGGACGGCTTACCCCCCCATGGCCGTCCGTAGGCCGGGCCGGCCCACCCATGCCCTGCACTCTCTCGTGGCCGGCCCGGCCGCCCTTGCCTCGATCTTGTCTCGGCGGCGGTCGTAACTGCATCCCACCCTTGTCCCACACCCCGATCCGGTAAACAATCCCCGGCATGCCCCGCCCCGATCCGAGGACGCCGCCCATGCCAGAGATTGCCCCCGCAACCGCCCCTGCGAGCGCAACGGTCATCCGCAACGCGGCCTGGGCCGTGGTCTGGGATGCCGCCAACGGGCGTCACGCCTATGCCCGCGACGTGGACGTCGCCTTTGCCGGCGGCGCCATCACCCATATCGGCAAGGACTATCGCGGACCGGCCGCCACCGAGATCGACGGCCGCGAGCGGCTGGTGCTGCCGGGCATGATCAACATCCACACCCACCCGACCAGCGAGCCGTTGCGCAAGGGCATCACCGACGAGACGCTGAGCCCCGGCTTCTGGCATTCCTCGCTCTACGAATACCTGACCGTGTTCGGCAATGACGGGCCGGGCAATGTCGCGGCCATGCGCGTCGCCCTGGCGGAGTTGCTGCGCTCGGGCGTGACGACGGTGGTGGACCTCTCGATTCCGTTCGATGGCTGGCTGGACGTGCTGGGCGGGGCCGGCATCCGCGCGGTCGCAGCACCCATGTTCCGCGACGCCCGCTGGTACACGGACGACGGCCACGAACTGAAATACGACTGGGACACGAGCGCCGGCCGCGAGGGCTTCGAGCGCGCGCTCCGCCTGATCGACCTGGCGAACCAGCATCCGAGCGGCCGGCTCTCCGGCATGGTCGCCCCGGCGCAGATCGACACCTGCACGGCGGACCTGCTGCGCGACGCCCACGACGCCGCCGCCGAGCGCAACCTGCCCTTCCAGATCCACGCCGCCCAGAGCGTAACCGAATTCCACGAGATGCAGCGCCGCCACGGCCGCTCGCCGATCCAGTGTATGGCGGAGCTGGGCGTACTGACCGACCGCTCGATCATCGGCCACGGGATTTTCCTGGACCATCACCCCTGGCTGCACTGGACGACGCGGGCCGACCTGGGACTGCTGGCGGACCGGGGGGCGACGGTCGCGCACTGCCCGACCGTGTTCGTGCGCCGGGGCATCGCGCTGAACACGTTCGGCGAGTATGGCCGGCGCGGCATCAATCTGGGCATCGGCACCGATACCTACCCGCACAACTATCTGGATGAGTTGCGCACGGCCCTCTACACGGCGCGCTCGGTGGCGGGCTCGGTGGCGGACCTGACCACGGGCAATGTGTTCGACGCGGCGACCATCGGCGGCGCGCGGGCGCTGCGGCGGGATGACATCGGCCGGCTGGCGGAGGGCGCGCGGGCGGACCTGGTGCTGGTGGACCTCAAGCACCCGGCGATGATGCCGGTACGCGAACCGCTCCGCAGCCTGATCTATGTCGCCCAGGACCGGGCGGTGCGCGACGTGTATGTCGACGGCGAGCCGGTGGTGCGCGACGGCGCGTGCCTGACCATCGACCTCGCGGCAGAGAGCCAGGCGCTGGAAGAGGCGCAGGCGCGCTCCATGGCGAAGGTGCCGGAGCGCGACTGGGCGGGGAGGACGACGGACGAGTTGGCGCCGATGGTGCTGCCGGTGGTGGGGTAAGGGGTTGACGGCTTTCTCCGCACTAATCCGTTTCCATTATTGCCTAGAGTAGAAGAAACCCTTGATAGTAAATAGGATGCCTCACTCCAGTGAATATAGATCAAGACGAAGTCTCTCAGGTCGTAGCTATTATCGAAGATTGTGCACGAATCCAATCGCTGATTAAGAGTGATCGTGAGGCAGCAATAAATGAAATCAAAATTCTAAGCATGCTACCCCACCCTTCTGGGCTAGGTTCGATGCCGATCGGCCGGGAAGCCTCCGACCGAATATTTAAGTTGGCACTTAGGGCAAGGCACGCGCACGGTTTGGAACGTCGTGTCTCACTCCAGAACGTCAGGAAACCGCTTGAAAGCGAACTCGTGAAGCGATTCTTCAAAGAGCGCCGCCCAGTTAATCATCAGCAGGTCAATCGCCTGCTATCTTCGGCGGCGAGGGCCGCCGAGCGAAATTGCCAGGACAGAACCTATTACATCCCGATCAGGTTTGCGTCTACGCAAGAACCGAACTGTTTGTCACTCGGACCAGTGAACCTGATGACGCGGAAGACAGCATGGTCCAAGCTGTCGACTGCTGGGCGCGCCTATGCCAGAAAGTATACAGACCAGAGTAATCGAGGCATATCTCGAATGTTGATTCGTGATTCACTCGAATATTATCGAAATTTCAACTGGATCGCTGAGGTCCAAATCAAGGGATGCGATCAAGAGACAGCAGAGGCGGCTGCCTTCAAGGCCGTTGGATCAGCAATAGACTGCCTCCATATCATCTTATCTTACCGATACTCTCAAAAGCTGCGCATCGGCGGACTTGGGTTGCGCTCCGACCGACGCGCCTTGGTTCAACTGGACCAAAATGGCGAGATGGAGATTTCCAGCTCACATGGTTGGTTTGAGCAAGCTGGACTCGCTGAGGGATGGTCAAAAATATTTGAGGAAAGACAATATAGGAAATGATGCGCCTTACTGGAATTGCATTGCAATGTCGCTCTGATCCAACCATCAAACGCCCGTTGTGCGAACGTTACCTTGATGCAGCGACGTGGTTCGGCGAAGCTTGTAAGAGACGATGTTCTGTCGTCTCGAGCCGTGAAGTATGTAGCTGCAATTGAGCGCATATTAACCGCTGAAAGACAAAAACATATTGAGAAAACTATCTCAATCAGAGCGGCAGATTTACTATTTGACCATAAACGACCCAGAGGGTGGGAAGATAACAAAAACAAAATTCTTACGGCATATAAGCTACGATCTGACTTGCTCCACGGAGCCATATCACCTCATGACGAAATTGTCGCTCAAGGTATTAATAATTGCGGCGATATTGCCGAGGATATACTTCGCATTATCTTGTTCCGACTAGGCAAGGATGCTCTACTGATGGAAGAAGCATCCGATAAGCGATATAAAAATTGGCTTGATCGAATAAGGGAGCACGTGGCGTCAATGATGCCACCAGTGGAGCCACATTAGGGATTCACCCCATGTCCTCTGACGTCTATGCCCGCCAGAATTTTGGCAACCGGGTCGGGCTCGGCCGGAAGCCGGCGCTGCTGATCGTCGATTTCCAGGTGGGCTTTGCCGATCCGGACGTGTTCGGCGGCGGCAATGTCCGGGACGCCATCGCCGCCACCATCCCCCTGCTCCGCGAGGCCCGCGCCCTTGGCCTTCCCGTCGCCTACACCCGCGCCGTGTTTGCCGACGATGGCTCGGACACCGGCGTGTTCGGCCTGAAGGTGCCGGGGCTGAAGCGGCTGACGGATGCCGCCCCGATCTCGCAAATCGTGCCGGAACTGGCGCCCGCGCCCGGCGAGTATGTGGTGCGCAAGACCGGGCCCAGCGCGTTTTTCGGCACCTCGCTCGCGGCCTGGCTGAACGCCAAGGGGGTGGACTCGCTGCTGGTGACCGGCGCCACCACCTCCGGCTGCGTGCGGGCGAGCGTGGTGGACGCCATCAGCTACAATTACCGCACCGCCGTCGTCACCGACTGCTGCGGCGACCGGGCGCTGGAGCCGCACGAGGCGAACCTGTTCGATATGGGCCAGAAATACGCCGACCTGCTGACCGCCGAGGAGGCCATCGCCGCCCTCCGCGCCGTGGTCGGCCGCAACCGGGAGACCTGATGCCATGGTCGATGCCCTCGGCTATCGCCGCAAACTCGCCGTCGTCGCGCCCTCCACCAACACGGTGGTGCAGCCGGAATTCGACCGCATGGCGCCCTACGGCGTCACCAACCATTTCAGCCGCATCCACATTCCCGACGACCCGCTCGGCTCCGACGCGGATTTCGAGCAACTGATGGTGCGCATCCGCGCCGAGCTGATGCAGGCGGTCGACCGCGCGATGACCGCCCGGCCGGACTATCTCATCATGGGCATGTCGTCCGAGACCTTCTGGGGCGGGCTCGCCGGCTCGCAGGAGCTGGAGGCGAAGCTGAAGGCGCGCTCGGGCCTGGAGGTGGCCATGGGCTCGGACGCCTGCCAGGCGGCGCTGTGTGCCTATGGCGACATCAAGCGCATCAGCGTGGTCACGCCCTACATGCCGGTGGGCGACGAGGAAGTGCGGAAATTCTTCACCGATTGCGGCTTCGAGGTGCAGGCGATCTGCGGCCTGAAATGCCCGAGCCCCACCGGCATCGCCCATGTGGACGCCCGGACGCTGCGCGACGCCGTGCGCTCGGTCGACGACCCCCGGGTGGAGGCGATTTTGCAGGTGGGCACCAACCTCGCCTTCGCGCATATCGCGCCGATGGCGGAGTTCTGGCTCGACAAGCCGGTGCTGGCGGTGAACACGGCGACCTATTGGTGGGCGCTGCGCCAGAACGGCATTGCCGACCGGGTGGACGGATTCGGCAGCCTGTTGCGCGACCACTAATCCGGGACGCCGCGGCATTCCGCGATTGCGGCGGATCGGCCTTCTTCTCTTTGCGCCCGCCGTCAGCGTTGCTATTGAGAACGATGGACGCAAAGGGAGGCCCGTGTCCGGCCATGACAATTCACCTGCATCAGGGCGATCTGCCCGACGGCATCGACTGGGGCGACGCCGTCGCCATCGATTCCGAGACCATGGGCTTGATCCCGGGGCGGGACCGGCTGTGCCTCGTGCAACTGTCGGCCGGCGACGGCGACGCCCATCTGGTGCAATTCCGCCGCCCCGCCAGTGCCGACCTGCCCGACTACAGCGCGCCGAACCTGCGCCGGCTGCTGACCGACGGCGGTGTGACAAAAATTTTCCACTACGGCCGCTTCGATATCGCGGTGGTGCAACACTATATGGGAGTCGTCTGCACGCCGGTGTATTGCACCAAGATCGCCTCCAGGCTGGTCCGCACCTATACGGACCGGCACGGCCTGAAGGATATCTGCAACGAACTGCTGGGCGTGCAGTTGCAGAAGGAACAGCAGTCCTCCGACTGGGGGGCCGAGACGCTGAGCGACGCGCAATGCGCCTACGCCGCGGCCGACGTGCTGCATTTGCATCGGTTGCGCGCGGAATTGGACCGGCGCCTGGCGCGCGAAGGCCGCACCGCCCTGGCGGCGGCCTGTTTCGAATTCCTGCCGACCCGTGCGGCGCTGGATCTAGAAGGTTGGAGTGACGTTGACATCTTCGCCCACAGTTGAGGCCCCGGCCGACGCCGCCGCGATTCTGACCACCGCCCGCCGCGTGCTGCGCACCGAAGGAGCGGCGCTGGCGCAGATGGCCGACGAGATCGGCGATGCCTTCGCCCGCGCGGTCGAGGCGCTGGGGGGAATCGGCGGTCGCGTGGTCGTGACGGGCATGGGCAAGAGCGGCCACATCGCCCGCAAGATCGCCGCCACCATGGCCTCCACCGGCACGCCGGCCCAGTTCGTCCACCCGGCCGAGGCCAGCCATGGCGATCTGGGCATGGTCACCCGCGCCGACGCGCTGCTGGCGCTCTCCAATTCCGGCAACACGGCGGAACTGGGGGATGTGCTGGCCTACGCGAAGCGGCTGGCGCTGCCCATCGTCGCCATTACCGCGCGTGCGCCGTCCGCCCTGGCCGACGCCGCCACCGAAACCCTGTTGCTGCCGAACGCGGAGGAGGCCTGCCCGATGGGCCTCGCCCCCACCACCTCGACCACCGCGACCATGGCGATGGGCGACGCGCTGGCGGTGGCGCTCTTGGAGCGGCGCGGCTTTTCCGCCGAACAATTCCGCGCCCTGCATCCCGGCGGCACGCTGGGGCGGCGCCTGCTGCTGGTGCGCGACGTCATGCACGCCGACCTGCCGCTGGTGCAGGCCGATACGCCCATGAGCCAGGCGCTGGTGGCGATGACCGCCAAGAGCTTCGGCTGCGTCGGCGTCTGTGCCGCCGACGGCTCGCTGGCCGGGATCGTCACCGATGGCGACCTGCGCCGCCATATGAGCAGCGACCTGCTGGAACGGCCGGCCGGCGCGATCATGACCGCGAACCCGCTCACCATCCGCGCCCAGGCGCTGGCGGTGGAAGCGCTGGCGCTGATGAACGACCGCCAGGTGACCAGCCTGTTCGTGTTGCCGCCGGACGCCGATGCCGGTGCCGCGCCCATCGGCATCATCCACATTCACGACTGCCTGCGGGCCGGCCTCTCATGACGGCGATCGCGGACCACAACGCCCGGCGCGACCGGATTTTCGAGGGAGGCGCGCGCCGCAGCCATGCCGGCGGCCGGGGCTATTCCCGCCTCGTGCGCTCGCTGCGGCTGCTGTTGCCGTTGCTGGCCGCCGGGTTGCTGGTGCTGGCGGTGTTGTGGCCGAGCCTGGACCTGCGTCACGCCGTGCTGCCGGACGCCGACAGTCTGAAGCTGGACGTCAACGACGCCCGTGAGGTGCGCATGCGCACCGCCCGCCTGGTCGGCGAAGACGAACAGGGCCAGCCCTACGAACTGTCGGCGACCGAAGCGCGTCAGGGCGACGACGGCATCAACACCGTGCTGCTGGATCATCCCGCCGGCCGGATCGCCCTGCAGGACGGGGCCAAGCTCGACCTGGAAGCCACCAAGGGCGTGTTCGACCGCAAGGCCAAGGAATTGGATCTGTCCGGCGACGTGACCGTCCATCACGGCGACGGCTACCGGTTCGAGTCGGAGTCGGCGTCGGTCGACATCGACGCGGGCCGCGCGGTCGGCCATCAGCCGATCCACGGCAACGGACCCGAAGGCGAGATCCAGGGCGAGGGCTTCGAAATCCTCGACAAGGGCCGCACGGTCAAGATTCTCGGCAAGTCCCGCCTCCTCATCACCGAAGTGCCGGAGCAGAAGTGACCCGCACGCCCCCCCTTTCCCGTACTGCCGCAGCGGCCCTCCTGGCCGTGGGGCTGTTGGTGCTACCGCCGCTCGGAACCGGGGCGATGGCGCAGCAGCCGGGCCTGCCCGGCCTCGGCAGTTCGAACGCGCCGCTGGAGATCGAGGCCGACAACGGGCTGGAACTCTACCAGGACCGGCATATGGCCGTGGCCAAGGGCAATGTCGTGGCGCGCCAGGGCGAGGTGACGCTGCGCGCCGACATCCTGTCCGCGACCTATGAGGATACGCCGGAGGGGCAGCGGCGCATCCGGCGTATCGATGCGGTCGGCCATGTGCGCATCTCCACCGCGCGCGAGAAGCTGTTCGGCGAACACGTCACCTATGATCTGGCGCGGCAACTGATGCTGGTGTCCGGCAAGAACATGCGGATCGAGGCGCAGAAACAGACCATCCGCGCCGACGAGAGCCTGGAATTCTGGAGCGGCGAGAACCGGGCGGTCGCCCGCGGCAACGCCGTCGTCACCCAGGACACCACCTCGCTGCGCGCCGATGTGATCGAGGCCTTGCTGAAACCGAAGGACAAGCGGGGCAAGACGGCCAAGACGCAACCCGACACCGCCGCTGCCGGGCCGTTTCCGGCCGAGGCCTCGGCGGTCGACCGCATCCGCGCGTGGGGCCGCGTCACCATCAAAACCCCGTCCGAGACCATCGAGGGCGACCGGGGCGACTACGAAGTCGACGGCCAGGTTGCGACCCTGAGCGGCAATGTCCGGATCAGCCGCGGCCGGAACCAGCTGAACGGCGAAGAGGCCATCGTGAACCTGAAGACCGGCGTCAGCCGGCTCACCGGCGGCAAGGGCGGCCGCGTGCGCACCATCCTGTTCCCGGGCAGCGGCGGCGGTCTGGATGCGCCGGCTCCGCTGAGCTCGCGGCGCGAAGAGGCCGCCGGCCAGTCCGCGAAACCCGCGGCACCGGCAAAGGATGCCGGCGCGGCACCGACCGATCCACCCATGATCAAGGCCCCGCCGCCCCCGAAAACCCCCTCGCCTGCGAATACCCTCTCGCCTGCGATGCCGCCCGCTCCGCCACCGCTAACGCCGCAGTCTTTCACACCGCCATCGGGCACACCGCCATCGGGCACACCGCAGCCGAGCACCGCGCCCGCCGCCGCACCCAGCGCGCCGGAGGCCGCAGCGACACGGGCCGAAGCGGTTGCGGCCCTCACCGCATCGCCGCAGATCGATCCGCCAGCCATGGGCACGGCGGCGGCCCCTGTTCCGCGGTCCCGGCCGACGGCCGCGGGAGACATGGCGCCCATTCCGCCCACCCGTCCGCGGGGAGCCAACTGATGGTCGATACCGTCGGCATCGAAGACAAGCGTTTCAACGTCCTGGCCGCCTCCCCCGGCCTGGTGGCCGAAGGGCTCGGCAAGAGCTACAAGCGGCGGCCGGTGCTGCGCGAGGTCTCCCTGAACGTGCGCCGGGGCGAGGCCGTCGGCCTGTTGGGCCCGAACGGCGCCGGCAAGACCACCTGCTTCTACATCATCACCGGGCTGATCCGCCCCGACTATGGCCGTATCCTGCTGGACGGCCGCGACGTGACCCATCTGCCCATGTACCGCCGGGCCCGGCTGGGCATCGGCTATCTGCCGCAAGAGCCCTCGATCTTTCGCGGACTGACGGTGGAGGCGAACATTCGCGCGATCCTGGAAGTGGTGGAGCCGCGCGGACCGCGCCGCGAAGCGCTGCTGGACGATCTGCTGGCGGAATTCTCCATCACGCGCCTGCGCCATACCTCCGCGCTGGCGCTGTCGGGCGGCGAGCGACGGCGGGTCGAGATCGCGCGGGCGCTGGCCGCGCGCCCCAGCTTCATCCTGCTGGACGAGCCGCTGGCGGGCATCGACCCCATTGCCGTCGGCGAAATCCGGGCCCTGGTGGCACACCTGAAACACCGCGGGATCGGCGTTCTCATCACCGACCATAACGTCCGGGAAACCCTGGACCTTGTCGATCGGGCATACATCTTGCATGATGGCAATGTGCTCATGGAAGGCACGCCGGCAGAGATCGTCGCCCACGACCGCGTGCGTCAGGTTTACCTGGGAGAAACCTTTTCTCTTTAAGGGCTTAATCGACATTATCGCTGGAAAATGGTTGGATTCGCCAGCGGGTTTTCAGAGACCCGGTTCTCGCCCGAGACGAGCAAGACCCTTCCCTTCGTGTCAGGAGGCAGCCAAACGGCCCTATGTTCCGTGGTTCTGATTGCGGCAAACTCGCGCATGCATTGCACGACCGCCGCACTGTCCGGCATGGGCCGTTGCTGACCGAGAGGGTTTCGGGCGATGGCACTCAATCAGCGGCTCGACCTGCGGCACAGCCAGACCCTGGTGATGACGCCGCAACTGCAACAGGCCATCCGGCTGTTGCAGTATTCCAACCTGGAACTGAACGCGTTCATCGAAACGCAATTGCAGGAAAACCCCCTGCTGGAGCGTCATAACGACGACGATGCCGCCGACGCCCCCCCTCAGATGGCGGACGCGGTGGCGACACCGCGCGACACCGCGGACGTGGTGCGCGAAGACGGCAATTTCGATCAATCGCTGGACTCGACCGACACCGACTATGCCAATGTCTGGGACGACGGCAGCGGCGGCCGCGAGTCCGGCCTGGTCTGGAGCGATGGCGGCGGCGGGGGCAGCGCTGGCGGCGATGGCGACTCGCCCGGATGGGAGAGCTTCACCGCCACACCGGTCAGCCTGCGCGACCACCTGATGAACCAGGTGCACCTGGAGTTTTCCGACCCGGTGGAGCAGATGATCGCCACGGCCATCATCGACGACTTCGACGACGCGGGCTATTTCACCGGCGATTTTGCAACGCTTGCCGGGCAAACCGGCGTCGACACCAACACCGTCGCCTGGGTGCATTCCCGCATTTTGCGCTTCGACCCGGTGGGCATCGGCGCCCGCTCGCTGGCGGAATGCCTGCGGCTGCAACTGGCCGAACGCGGGGAAATGTCGCCCGAACTGGAAGCGCTGCTGAACCATCTGCCCCTGCTCGCCAAGCGCGATTTCAAGACGCTGGCGCGGCGTTGCGGCGTCGATCTGGGGGCGCTTGGCGGCCTGATCGAGACCTTGCGGTCGTGCGCACCGCGACCGGCGGCCGGGTTCGACGACACGCCGGCGGTCACCGTGATTCCCGATGTGCTGGTGCGCCGGGGCGGCAAGGGCGGCTGGATCGTCGAACTCAACCAGGATGCGCTGCCGCGCGTTCTGGCCAATCGCGACTATTACGCCTTCGTGCGCTCCAGCGCCCGCAGCCAGGCGGATATCGACTTTGTCGTCGGGCAATGGCAGGCCGCGAACTGGCTGACCAAGGCGCTGGAACAACGGGCCAACACCATTCTCAAGGTCGCAACCGCCATCGTGCGCCAGCAGGAACGCTTTCTGGAAGAGGGAGTCACCGGCCTGCGCCCCATGACCATGCACGAGGTCGCGGAGGAGGTGGGCGTGCACGAAAGCACGGTCAGCCGGGTCTCCAACGGCAAATACATGGCCACTCCCCAGGGTGTGCTGGAACTGAAGTCGTTCTTCACAGCCGGCGCCGGCGCGGTCGGCGGGACCGAATCCCAGTCGGTCGAGGCGGTCCGCCACCGCATCCGCCAGTTGATCGAGGCCGAAACGGCCAAATCCGTGCTTTCCGACGAGAATCTGGTGGAGCTGCTGCGCGCCGATGGCATCGAGCTTGCGCGCCGCACGGTCGCCAAATACCGCGAGGCGATGAACATCCCCTCTTCCGCCCAGCGCCGCCGCGTCCTGCGCCTCGCCGCCTCCTAAAGGTGTGTCCAGCCGCGGAATATGGTAGGATTGACGTCATTGGCGGCACTGCCTAAGTTCCGCCGCTTCCGTCCGGCCGGCGGCCGCAAACGGGCGCCGGAACGGCAATGGCAAGGATGATCGGAGACGGTATGGAGATCACAACGGCAGGCAAAGGCGTCGATGTCGGCGAAGCCTTGCAGCAGCACATGCGCGAACATCTGACGGGAGCGGTCTCCAAGTATTTCGACCGCGCCGTCTCGGCCCATGTCACGCTTTCGCGGGACGGCGGCAATTTCCGCAGCGATGTGACCGTGCATGTCGGCCGGGGAATCGATGTCCAGGGCCATGCGCTCTCTGCCGATCCGTATCAGGCGTTCGACCAGGCGGCGGATCGGGTGGCCAAACGCCTGCGCCGTTTCAAGCGGCGGCTGCGCGACCACCATGCCACCCCCGTCGATACCGGCATGCCGGCCCAGCGCTATGTGCTGTCGGCTCCGGTCGACGAAGAAGAAGAGGCCGACCTGGGAGTCGAAACCGCCGCCGATACCGAGGGCGCTGCGGTAATCGCCGAAAGCAAAACCTTGGTTTTGGCCATGTCTGTTGCCGAAGCCGTCATGCATCTTGACCTCGGCGAACATGAAGCGTTGATGTTTCGCAATCGGGCGTCCGGTCGATTGAACACGGTTTACCGGCGATCCGATGGCAATGTGGGTTGGATCGACCCGGAGGGAGCCTAGGCGTTCGTCCCGGGCCCACCGAATCCTAACCCGTTCAGACTTCACAGCGACGGTGCATTCATGCAGCTGACCGAAATTTTTGCGCCCAACACCGTACTTCCTGCGGTCGATGCATCGACCAAGACCCAGGCTTTGCGGGCGTTGGCGGAAGCCGCTGGCGAGGCGTTGTCGCTCGACCCCAAGATGATTTTCAACGCCCTGCACGAGCGGGAGCGGCTGGGGTCGACCGCCATCGGCAATGGCGTGGCACTGCCCCACGCCAAGATTTCCGGCCTGGACCGTCTGGTCGGCTGGGTCGCCTGCCTGGAGAATCCGGTGGAGTTCGACGCTGTCGACGACCAGCCGGTCGACCTGGTCATCCTGTTGCTGGCGCCGGACAATGCCGGCTCGGAACACCTGCGGGTGCTGGCCCAGCTTTCGCGCCTGGCGCGCGACCACAAGCACTGCGCCGCCGTGCGCGACTGTTCCGGCGCTCACGCCGTCTGGCAAATGCTGACGGCGGGCCAGGACCGCCAGAAGGCCGCCTGACCCGCGGGACACGCCCATCCCACCGCCCGCTGGCGCTGGAATGGGAGGGTTCTTTGGCTCAGGCTCAGTGCAGGGCCATTGGTTCCAGTTCGTTCTGAACAATAGCGCCCAACGCCTTGTCTCGGCTCTCGGAAAATCCGATGACCACGCCGGCCGCCGAACAGATCGCATAGCCGGACAGGCCGTCGATGACGGCGGGGCGCAGATAGGCCACCTGTTGCAGGCCCCAATTTTGCAGGTCGAATTCGGACGGACTTGTCGCGTGCGGTGCGTTTTGCATTGCGATACTCTCCCCTGTTACAAATCGACGGTGTGAGGGCGCCCGGCGCGGGCGCCGTTCTGGATCTCGATCGTCCGCGAGCGGACCGCCGGCTCGGGCCGGTAGAGATCGATGTGCAGCAGGCCGAGTTCCATCGTGGCCCCGGCCACCTCGATGCCTTCTGCCATGACGAAGCGCCGCTGGAACTGGCGCCCGGCAATGCCGCGGTGCAGGAAAACGCGCTCGCGCTCGTCCTCTGCCTGGCGGCCGCGGATGATGAGTTGGTTGTCCTCCACCGTGATGGAGAGCTCATCCTCGGCAAAGCCGGCCACCGCCAGCGTGATGCGCAACGCGGTCTCGCTGATCTGCTCGATATTGTAGGGGGGATACCCGTCCGCCGATGCCTTGCTGACACTGTCGAGCACGCGCTCGATATGGTCGAATCCCAGCAAAAGCGGGCTGTTGAACAAAGATACCCGGGACAATGGCGTATCTCCTAAAAGCGGCGGCCTTCCGGGCGCACCGGAAGCCGCATCGTCCGCGCGGCCCGCCCCATGCGGCGCCGCACCACCGGCCTCTCCTCAGAGCTGGCCCGTACCCATAGGAGATAGGATTGCGAACGCCCGCGTCAACGGGCAAGCTGCGGTGCAGCATTCTCCGGCGCGGTGTCGCGCCGCTGCCCGTTCGGGAGACCGCCCATGCCGAAACGGCTGACCGCAGAACAGGTTCAGGACTACGAAAGCCGGGGCTTCGCCTGCCCGGTGCCGGTGCTGACCCCGGCGGAGGTGCGCGACGCCCGCGCCGCCATCGAGGCGTTCGAGGCCCGTACCGGCCGCACGCTCGACTATCCGGAGAAATCCAAGTCCTATCTGCTGTTCGACTGGGCCGACCGGCTTATCCGCCACCCGGCGATCCTGGACGCGGTCGAGGACCTGATCGGCCCGGACATCCTGGTCTATCACACCACCATGTGGATCAAGGACCCTGGCACGCCGCAATACATCGCGTGGCACCAGGACGGCACCTATTTCTACCTGGACCCGGCCGAGCACGTGACCGCCTGGGTGGCGCTGTCGGACGCCAGCGAGGAAGCGGGCTGCATGCGCGTGTTGCCGGGCACGCACCGGGACGACTGGCACCGCCACGACGACGATACCAGCCCCAACAACCTGATCCTGCGCGGGCAGGCGATCTATGGGCAGTTCGAGGGCGAACAGGGTGTGCCGATGCCGCTGAAGGCGGGCGAGATGAGCCTGCACCACACCAAGCTGGTGCACTGCTCGCACCCGAACGCCGCCACGGACCGGCGCATGGGCTTCGGCATCAGCTATATCCCGACGCGGGTGCGCGACGTGGGCGAGACGCCGGGCTCGGCCATGCTGGTGCGCGGCGAGGACCGCTTCCGCCATTTCGCAGCGGAAGAGCGCGTGGGGGCGGAGTTGAGCCCGGAAGCCTATGCCAATCACGAACGGCTGATGAAACGGTTTCGCGCCCGGCAGGATGCAGCGGCGCGGATCACCAAGACGGTCGAATACGCCGCCATGCGGTGAGCCGGTCGGCGCGCGGTGTTCCCCGGCCGCTGCGGAGCGGCGAGCCGGGGCCGGTATCCTTCAACGAACACCGGCGGCGGTGTTCGGATGCCGATAGCGATCCCGGATGCCCGCGCTGCGGGCTCAGGGATACGGGATGATGGTGTTGCTGGCCTCAGGCGGGCTCGATCACCAGGAAGGTGCGGGTTTCGATGCTCTCGCGGGGCGGCGCGCTCGGGTCCTGGTCCGGCAGTTGGAAGGCGCCGTGCGGCGTGTATTTGGCGCGGCCGTCGGCGCTGTCCCAGCCCTTGATCAGCAGCACCTCGTCCGGGGTCATGAGCGGCGCGTAATACCAGTCATGGCCCTCGGCATAGGCGAGCTGGTAGATCTCGCCGGTACGGTCCGGAAAGCGCTGGTCCGTGGCGATCAGGTCCGCCTTCGGCACGCTGTTGGCGGCGGCAAGCGCCAGCGGCGCGCGGCGCACCGGGCCGGTGATCGGCCGCCAGACATTGATCTGCACCACGCGGCCCCCCGCCGCCAGCACCCGGTCATACTCCGCCGCGCCCATGGCGTCCCTGGCGCGCTGCGGGCCGCTCTTGTCGGTGTAGTCGCAATGGACGCGGGTCGCGGGGCCGCGCAGGCCGTCCGGATTTTTCGCCCCCGTGCCGCTATCCGAGCGGCGGGTGTGGTCGAAAATATAGACGGCGGAGGCGCCGAAACGCCGTTTCAACAGGGCAACGACCTCCGCATTGTAGGCCACGTCGACCAGATCGGCGTCGTAGAAGTCCCGGATGGCCGTCGGCTCGCGCAGCAGTTCGAAGCCCTCACGGTCGACATCGGCGCCGATCGGGCGCAGGTCGCGCACGGGGACGGTGTGCTGCTCGGTGCGGAAATGCACTTCCGGTTCGCCGCCGGTCAGGGCGGAACTGAGGAAGTAAGGCTTCTCGTCCTGGCGGATGATGTAGGTGAGCGCGGCGCGGGTGGTCGCAGCCGGGCGCTCGGCGAGGGCGGCAGAGGTCATGAGAGGAACTCCGGTGCATGAAACGTGTTGGAGCAGACATAGGCGGTTCCCCCCATGCTGTGAACACGCAAAGCTTGCCATCCTTTCGCGAGGAGCTTTGCGCCCGGCGCGAAAGTGCGACAGGTTGTGTCCGTCGCCGCCTTATTCCCCGGGCCAATAAATGGAGGTCTGAGAGGTCCTGTTGGCATCCCCTCGGCGTTTCCCGGCCGAGCCGGAGGCGAGCGCCGGGACCGGCCTCATCCTTCGAACACCGCCGCTGCCCGTGTTCCCACGCCGACGCCGGCCCGACGCTCCGCCTCATCAAGGGAGCAGGGGCTTCCCAGGACCGCCGGCGATACCTAGATAAGAACGATGACCGTCAGAGCGGAGCCGAACGAGGCGGAACGACCATGACCCGGGACCGAACGACCGGAAAGCGCACCACCACGAGCCAGGAAAGCCCAGCCAGGCCGGACGAACGCGTGCGCTACGAGGTCTACGGCATGGCCATCGACGAGATGATCCGGGGCGCCCTGGCGCCGGAGCGCGAAGAGGCGGCGCGGGCCGAAGCTAAGGCGAAAGCCGAAGCGGAGGCGCGGACCAAGACCGAACCGCAGCCGGACGAGCCGGCATGGCCCAGCCTGGAAGACCTGAAGGCCCAGGGCCCCCACACCCGTCGCGGCCGCCGCTGACCGGACCGACAACCCGGCCCAAGGACCCACTGCGGCGATTGGCAACGCCTGCGGGATGCGTGTAGACTGCAACGCAATTGCACCAACCGACGGGATCTTCATGCCATGACCGCTGCCGCCCTGCGCAATACGCCTTCGGTTAAGGATCAGGTCAGTGCCGAAGAGTGGCAACTGCGTCTCGACCTTGCCGCGCTGTACCGGCTCGCCGCCAAGCACGGCATGACCGACCTGACCTACACCCATTTCTCGGCGCGCGTGCCGGGCGATGCGGACGTGTTCCTGCTGAACCCCTATGGCTTGCGCTTCGATCAGGTGACGGCGTCCAGCCTCGTCAAGATCGACGTGGACGGCAATATCCTGCTGGACAACGGCCACAGCGTGAACGCCGCCGGCTTCACCATCCATTCCGCGGTGCACATGGCCCGCCACGACCTGAAGGTGGCCGCGCACACGCACACGCCCGCGGGCATGGCGGTCTCGGCGCTGGAGGAAGGGCTGCTGCCGCTGACGCAGAAATCCATGCGCTTTTATGGCCGCACCGCCTATCACGGCTTCGAAGGCCCGGCGCTGGACCTGGACGAGCGCGAGCGCATCATTGCCGACTTCGGCAGCGACAACCACACCATGATCCTGCAAAACCACGGCATCATGGTCTGCGCCGGCTCGGTGCGGCAGTGCTGGACGCGCCTTTACACGCTGGAAAAGACCATGCAGGCGCAATTGCTGGCTATGGCCTCCGGCGCGCCGCTGCGCCTGCCGCCCAAGGACGCCTGCGAGAAGGTGGCCGCCCAATGGGACAAGGGCGACGACACCTACCGCCAGGACGGCTGGGAAAGCCAGTTGCGCCTGCTCGACCGCGCCGATCCGACCTGGAAGCATTGAGGAAGGCGCCGAACCATGAGCGTGACCGCAATGAGCGTGCCGACCCGGACGGGCGTGCGCGAGCAAGTCAGCGATGCCGAGTGGCAGACTCGCGTCGATCTGGCCGCCCTCTACCGCCTCGTCGCCCATGAGGGCATGACCGACTTGGCCGCCACCCATATTTCCGCCCGTGTGCCGGGGCCGGAGGATCACTTCCTCATCAACCCCTATGGCCTGATGTACGAGGAAGTCACCGCGTCCAACCTGGTCAAGGTGGACATGAACGGCGAAAAGGCGATGGAGAGCCCGTTCCCCGTGAACCCGGCCGGCTTCACCATCCATTCCGCCGTGCACATGGCCCGGCCGGACGTGCAGTGCGTCGTCCACACCCATACGGCCGCCGGCATGGCCTTTGCCAGCGTCGAGACCGAATTGCTGCCGATCAGCCAGACCGCCGGCTATTTCTACAAGCATATCGGCTATCACGCCTGGGAAGGCATCAGCACCAATCTGGACGAGCGCGAGCGGATCGTGCGCGACCTGGGCAGCCATCGCGGCCTGATCCTGCAAAACCACGGCCTGCTGGTCGCCGGCCCGACCATCCCCGCCGCCTGGGTGATGATTTACCAGCTGGAACGCATCTGCCGCACGCAGCTCGAAGCCATGGCCGCGGCGCGCGCGATGGGCAAGGACGTGGTGGTCATGCCGCCGGAAGTCGCCGACAAGACCGTCGAGAGCATGAGCCGCAACTTCCAGAACGCCGCCGAGGGCAGGACCAATTTCGATTGGGAAGCCTATCTGCGCATGCTGGACGAGACGGACGACAGCTACCGGCATTGACCCCGGACATCGCCCGACCGCCGTCATTGCGAGTCCCGGACTCGGGTCCGGGGCGAAGCAATCCGGCAACAGGCTCCGGATGCAACGACTGGATTGCTTCGTCGCTTCGCTTCTCGCAATGACGACAAGTGGGGGCTCGAAGCGATGTCGAACAGGTGAACCAGAAAGAGGAAGCCTCACCATGCCCGCCACCGCCGTTGCCACCGTGCCCAGCCTGAAGGGCAAGGTCAGCCCCGAGGAATGGGAGACGCGGGTCGAACTCGCGGCCTTTTACCGTCTGGTCGCCCAGCATGGCTGGGACGATCTGGTCGGCACCCACATCTCCGCCCGGGTGCCGGGAACGGACGGCAAGCACTTTCTGCTGAACCCCTATGGCCTGCTGTTCGACGAGATCACCGCCTCCAGCCTGGTGAAGGTGGATTTCGACGGCCAGGTGCTGCATGAGAGCGCCTATCCGGTGAACGCGGCCGGCTTCACCATCCATTCCGCCGTGCTCGCCGGGCGCGAGGATGTGGTCTGCGCCGCGCACACCCATACGGTCTCCGGCATGGCGCTCTCGGCCGTGCAGGGCACACTGCGCCCAGTGCATCAAAAGGCGCTGCGCTTCCACAACGCGCTGTCCTACCACCCCTATGAGGGCATTGCCGACGACCCCGAAGAATGCGCACGGCTGCAACGGGACCTGGGCGAGAACGATGCCATGGTGCTGGAAAACCACGGGCTTCTGACCTGCGGCCGCACCATCCGCGGCGCCTGGGCGCTGCTCTACAATCTGGAGAAATGCTGCCAGGTGCAGGTGGCGCTGGAAGCCGCCGGCGGCGCCATTGTCGAGCTGTCCGACGACATCAAGGAAAGCACCTACCGGCAATTCCAGCGCACGCTGAAACACAACAAGCAGGGCGGCAGCAAGCTGGACGGCTGGGAAAGCTCCCTCCGGCTGCTAAAAAAGGCCGATCCCAGCTTTTTGCACTGATCGCCCCCGCCATCAGGCGTCATTGCGAGCCCCGATCCGGGGCGAAGCAATCCAGACCGAAGGCTCCACCACGCTCGAACGCCAAACTGGATTGCGTCGCCGCCTGCGGCTTCTCGCAATGACGGCGACCCAAGAAACGGAGACCGAATCCCATGCCCCTCGACTATCTCGACATCGACCCCGCACCCTCCGTCAAGGACCAGGTCTCGCCGGAGGAATGGGAGATCCGGGTCGAACTGGCGGCGCTCTATCGCCTCGCCGCGCGGCACGGCTATACCGACCTGGGCGGCACGCACTTCTCCGCCCGGGTGCCGGGGCCGGACGACCATTTCCTGCTGAACCCGTTCGGCATGATGTTCGCCGAGATCACCGCGTCCTCGCTGGTGAAGGTGGACGTGGACGGCGAGGTGCTGCTGGACGCCGGCGGCCACGGGGTCAACGCCGCCGGCTTCACCATCCACTCGTCGGTGCACATGGCCCGGCACGACCTGATCTGCGCCGCGCACACCCACACCGTGGCCGGCATGGCGGTCTCGTGCCTGCAAGACGGGGTGTTGCCGCTGACCCAGCACGTGCTGCGCTTTTACAACCGGCTCAGCTATCACGACTATGAGGGGCCGGCGACCAATCTGGACGAGCGGGAGCGCATCGTCGCCGACCTCGGCACGAACAACAATATCGTGCTGCGCAATCACGGCCTGATGTGCTGCGGCCGCAGCGTGCCCGAGACCTGGCGCAACCTGTTCGCGCTGGAGAAATCCTGCGAGGCGCAGTTGCAGGCCATGGCCATGGCCAACGCCTCCGGCCGGCCGCTGGTGTTCGTGCCGGAGGCCGTGGCGCAGGAAACCAGCGACAAGGTCGAGGCCCGCCACGGCAAGGACACGGTCAGCCGCGACTGGCCGACCCAGCTGCGCCGCCTGGACGCGGAAGAGCCGGACTACGCCACTTAGACGGACCGGTCATTGAGTCCGGCGCGAAGGAGCACCAGCACAGGCCAGCGGCAGTCAGACACGCACCCCGCCTCCCCTCCCCACCTCTCCCGCGCAGGCGGGAGCCCATGCCTGGGCGCTGCTCCCAGAGTCCGGACTTTGGGGGAAACACTCAGGCATGGCCCCCGCGTCAAGCGCGGGGCGGTGAGAAGAGATGAGAGGCGCGCTTCCGACAAGCCCCATACCCCGGACAGTGCGGAGCGCCGGTCCGAGGCCGGTGTCGTCGTGCGAACACGGGCGAACGCGGTGTTCGAAGGAGGACACCGGTCCCGGCGCTCGCCTCCGGCTCGGCCGGGAAACAGGCCGGATCAGTCCGATGGATCGTCGCGACCCTGACGGTCCTCGCGACTGCGGCCCAGCACCTGTTGCGCCAGGCCGGCGGTGCTGGGGCGCGGGGTGGCGTTGAAGGGCATCGGCCGGCACGCCTCCAGGGCGGCCAGGCCGACGCGGATGGTGAGCAGGGCGTTCACCGCCCCCTCGCCCACGCGTTTGGCGACACCCCGCACCAGGCCGCCGGCAATGGCCTCCGGCGCGAACTGGCCGATCGTGTCCATGCCCACCGCCGCCACCAGCGCCACCAAGGTACGGCGGAACAGGGTGCCGCTGGCCAGCAGGCCGGGGCGCAGGCCCTGCACCTCCGCCACGCGGCGGACGACGCTGAGGCAAAGCCACAGCACCGCGACCGCGTCCAGCACCGGATTGTGGCTGATCGCGGTCAGCACGGCGGCGCGGCGGGCAATGGTGCGGATTTCGGCGACCGCGGCCCGGTCGAGCGGTGCCACCACCGTCTGCTCGTAGAGCGCCAGCCGGTCGGCGGCATCGGGAATGTCCTCCCGCGCCTCGCGGTAGCGGGTCAGCGCCCAGGCAAGGTCGGGACGGGCCGCGTGCAAGGCTTCGAGTTGGCGCAACGCGGCCTCCGTGGCGGCGCTGTCGGTGCCGCCCTCGGCCCGTTCCACCGCCGCGCGCAGGCGGGAACGGCCGCGGATGCGGGACAGCGTCAGCACCTCGCGCCCGATCAAGCCGGCTATGCCCAGCGCGATCAAGGCCAGCGAGGCGGCGGTCAGCAAGGCCAGCGGCGAGCCGGTGCCGGCCACCGACAGGGCGCTGTCCACCAGCCAGGCCAGCACGGCGGCAAGCCCCAGGCCCAGCCCGGCCAGCACCAGCCGCCAGAGCCACGACCCGCCCCGGCTAAGCCGTTGCGGCGCCAGCGTGGCGGCGACGGTGGCCTCCGCCTCGGCCCGGTCCTCGGCGTCGCGCCCGTCCTCCGGCCAGCGATAGGCCTCCGGATCGGCGGCGGCGCGGCGCTCGGTGGGGCGCTCTGCCGGGTCGGCGGCGGTTTCTGCCGACGGTCGCGCTGCGGCGGCGCGGCGATAGGGGCCGGGCGATCCCGGTCGGGCGTCGCTCATGCCAGCATGTCTCCCAGCAGGAATTCAACGGCGCGGTCCATGCGCAGCGACGGCGGACCGCGATCCGGCCGCACCGTGCCCGGCATCGGCCGGAAGGCGACGGGCACCAGACGGTCGCCGCCCGCCTCCGCCAGCGAGGCCGGCAGGCTGCCGGGCAGCACCTCCTCGACCCGGTCGCTGTCCAGCGGCAATCCGGCCAGGCCCGGCCAGCGGCCGGACGGCGTTTCGACCTCGATTTCCTGGGTGACGCGCAACGCCGCCAGCGCCTCGGTGCGGATGCGGGCGCCGGCAAAGGACAGGCGCCGGCCGGTCTCACCCACCAGCGCCTCCAGCAAGGCGGCGAGCTGGGCGTGGTCGGCGGCGGGCAGGTGATCGGCCTTGGTGGCGGCGAACAGCACCCGGCTGATGCGCCGGCCGAACAGCAGCGACAGCCACGAGCCCTCGCCATGGCGGAAGGCGCCCAGCGTGCCCTCGATGGCGGTTTTCAGATCGGCGAGGCTTTCCTGCCCCGCCGCCAGATGCTCCAGCAGGTCGACCAGCACCACCTGGCGGTCGATGCGTTGCAGGTGGTCCTCGAAGAAGGGGCGGGCGATCTCGCGCTTGTAGGATTCGAACCGGTCGGCCATCAGGCGGGCAATGCTGCCGCGCTCGGCGCGCGCCGGCAGGTCCGGCAGCGGGAAGAAGGTCAGGGCCGGCGCTCCGGCCATCTCGCCCGGCAACAGGAACCGGCCCGGTTGCAGCACCGAATAGCGCTCCGGCGCGTGGCGCGCCGCCTGGAGATAGGCGTGATAGGCGGCGGCGGCGCGGATCACCGCGGTCTCGTCCACCGGCCCGGCGGGGTCGAGCGCGCCGACCAGTTCCAACCACTCCCCGGCCAGCCGCTCACGCCCGCCGGTGCGCGCCTGCGCCACCGCCTGCCTGGACCACTGGGCGTAGTCGAGACCCAGCAAGGGCAGATCCAGCAGCCATTCCCCCGGATAGTCGACGATATCGAGGTGCAGGGTGCGGTCGCGTTCGAAGCCGAACATCAGCGGCGAGCGGAAGCGGATGGAAAGGCGCAGCTCGCTGACGGCCCGGGTGCTGTCCGGCCAGCGCGGTGGCCGGTCGACGCTGCCGATCAGGTCCTGCATCGCCGCCTCATAGCCGAAACGCGGCACCGAGCCGCCGGGCATCGGCCGCAGCAGTGCGGTGTCGAACCTGTCCTCGGCGATCACCGAGAGACGGCCGAGGCGGGTCGGGTGCAGCAGATGGTGCACAAGGGCAGCAATGAACACGGACTTGCCGGCCCGCGACAGGCCGGTCACCCCCAGGCGCACGCGCCGATCCAGGACCTCGCCGGCTTCCGCAAGCCAGTCCTCAACTTGATGAACAATGTCTGTCATGGGCGGGATATGGGGCGTGGCTCTTCGGGTTGCGATACGCGCGATTAGCAGCGCGGGCGGTTGGAGGGCTTATCGGGCGCAGATGTCTCCCGGCCGCCGCAGAGCGGTGGGCCGGGACCGGTCGCTCTCGCGAACACCGGCGGCGACGGTGTTCGAAGGATGACGCCGGCCCCGGGTCTCGGCTTCGCCGCGCCCGGGGAATATCGGCGCTCCGGGGTTCAGACCCGCATGGCCTCCATGATCTCCGGATAGGCGTCGAAGTCGCCGTCGGCGTCGATCACCACCGAGTGCGAGCGCACGCCGTAAAGCCCGCCGCCCTGCGCCGCCGCCGGCTCCTCGCCTGCCTGCAACGCCTTGGCCGCGCCCAGCAGCAGCCGGCGCATGCGGATCACCGCGGTGTCCGACGTGCCCAGATGTTCGCGCGTGCGGTCCGAGATGGGGCCGGCGCTCTCGACCATGGCCGCGTCCTGGGCCCGGATGCCAGCGATGCCGCTGAAGGTCTGGGTGCGCTGCACCTCGCGGTCGATCAGATAGTCGTTGCCGGCGTTGGCGACCGGCGTCAGCGTGCCGGGGATGCGGGCGGCGTGCTGCGCCTCGCCCCGTTCCCAGCGTTGCACCTCGTCCTCGGAGACCGGCCCGTCGGTGCGGTAGGAGACGCAGAGGATCGAGCAATGGGTGTCGTCGGACGGCACCCACATGCGGAACGACCGCGCCTCGCCCGGCACCGGCGCGATCATGGTGTAGAACGGGAGATACCACTGGTTCATGCGCCAGTAATAGCGGCCGTCATCGGTCTGCCGGCGCGCGCCGAGCACCATGCCGTAGTCGGTGTCGACCACCTTCCATTTCGGCGCGCGGTCGCCGGCAAAATAGGCGCCGGTCAGCGCCGTTTTCTGCTCCGTGGTCTTGTTGACCAGCGAGTGCAGGAAGCTGACATGGGCCGAGTCGATCTCGCCCTCGACGCACTGGGCATAGTTGCAGTCCTGCACCCAGCGGCTGGCGTATTGCTGCTCGGCCGGCAGGTCCATCCATTCGAAACGGGGCGGCTCGCCCATCCGCTCCGGCGGGCCCATATAGGCCCAGACGACGCCACCCAGTTCGCGCACCGGATAGGCTTTGAGCCGGACCTTGGTGCGGAAATTGCTGTCCGGCGGCTCCGACGGCATGTCGACGCAATTGCCGTCCACGTCGAATTTCCAGCCGTGGTAGAGGCAGCGGATACCGCAGTCCTCGTTGCGGCCGAAAAACAGGCTGGAGAGGCGATGCGGGCAGTGCTCGTCGACGACGCCGACCCGGCCCTCGGTATCGCGGAAGGCGATCAGCGGCTCGCCCAGCAGGCGCACCCGCACCGGCGTGCAGTCCGGCTCCGCGATCTCGCGGGCAAGCAGCACCGGCATCCAGAAGCGGCGCATGAGCGTGCCCATGGGCGTATCGGGGCCGACCTGGGTCAGCAGGTCGTTGTCTTCGCGTGACAGCATGGCGGGCGGCCCTCCTCCCGGTCCGAATTTCGAGACCCGAGTATGGCGAGCCCGCCCGCCGCTGCAAAGACGTTGTGTCCCGCCCGCGCTCAGACCGAGGGCGCCGGCCCCTCCCCCTCGCGTATGGTTTCCGGCTCGGGCTCGGCATGCGGTTGCGGCTCCGGCTTGCCCGGACTGGCATCGGGGCGGCGGTCGCGCACCACATGCAGAGGCGGTGCGTTGCCCTTTTTGTCGATGCCGAAATAGACGGTCTGGTGCGGGAACGGGATCTCGATATCGCGTTCGTCGAACACGCGCTTCAGGATCTCGTTATAGGCCCGCCCGACGACCAGATGCCGACCCCCGACGCATTTTATCCTGACGCGCAGGATGATGGCACTGTCGCCGAAGGCATGCAGGCCCTGCCATTGCAAGTCTTCGAGAATGTCCTTGCCATAGTCCGGATTGGCACGCAGTTCGGCAAAGGCGTCGAACATGGCTTGCTTTGCCTCGTCGACGCTCTCGCGGTAGGCAATGCCCATGTCGCAGACATAGAAGGTAAAGCCGCGCATGTAGTTGGAGACCATATCGACAGACGAGAACGGGATGATGTGGTAGATCCCCTGGAGGTCGCGCAGCGAAACCGAGCGAATGGTCAGCCGCTCGACCACGCCGGTGGTGCCGCCGACGGACACAACATCGCCGACATTGATCGCGTTCTCGAACTGGATGAACACGCCGGTGATGATGTCCTGCACCAGCTTCTGCGCGCCGAAACCGATGGCGAGGCCGAACACGCCGGCGGACGCGATCAGCGGGGCGATGTCGATGCCCATTTCCGACAGCACGAACATCAGCGTGATGACCAGCAGCAGGATCGTCGCCGCATTGCGCAGCAGCGACAGCAGGGTGCGCTCGCGCGAGGTCGGCACCGAGCCGTAGTCGGGGTTCAGCCGGTATTCGACCCAGGACGACAGCGCCAGCCAGACCAGGAACGCGCCAAAGGCGATCAGCGCCACACTGACCAGCGTCCCGGTAAAGCGCACGCCGAACGGGCTGTTCAGCCAGGCGTCGAAATCCAGGAAGCCAATCAACTGCAAGCTGAACGCCAGGATGGCCGCGGTGATGACGACGCGGACGAAAATCAGCGCGTGCGGCACAAAACCGTTCAGGCGCTGCTCCAACAACGGCAGGCGGCTGTGCACCGACGGCGGCAGGCGCACGCCCCGCCGCATCAACCGCCGCAGCAAGGTGTTGAGCACAACGCCCGCGACCACCAGGCCGAACACCTTGGCCGAAGCCACCAGCAGCGGGATGAGAATGCCGCCGGGGCGCGCCAGCACGATGGCGAACAGGCCGATCAGATACAGCAACACCGGCACATGCCAGTTGCGAGCCAGGAACCGGATCACCCCGGACCGCTGCTCCCAAGAGCGTTCCCCCAGCAGCCATTGCGTCACCGCCGACCGGTTGCCGATCACGAGAACGATCAGGATCGCCACCGCAAACAGCGACAGCACAGTGGAGACGCCGCGGCCGGCGAAGAACGAGACGTTTTCGTTGATGATGGGGACGATCAGCAACTGGCCATAGCCGACCAGGCTGATGGCGATGTTGAGCCAGACCGAAAGCAAGCGCGCACCCTTGTCCGGGATCGCCACCAGCCGCAGGGCCGAGGATGTGGGCGACAGCACCCCGCGCATCACCACCTTGGCCAGTTCCACCACCAGGAAGGCGTTGAGATAAAGGGTCTGGCGAATGCCGATCTCGCCGGGCTCGCCGAACACCAGCAACGCCGCCAGATAGCCCGCGGCCCAGGCCAACAGCACCACCAGCGCGTCGATGACCACCGAGCCAAGGATCAGCGCGCCGGTGCGTGCGATTCCCGCGCTCGCGGCCAACGCGCCCATGCGCCGGTAGAGGCGCTTGGCCAGCGTCCGCAGCGCCAGGAACAGCACGATGGTCGTGACCATGACCAGCAACAGGTCGACCAGCGCCTGCCAGACGACCTCGGCCGGCACGTTGGCGACGGCATCGACCGCGTCGGGCGCCCTCTGGAGTTGCTGCATGAAGGCGACCGAGCGGTCGACCGCCTGCTTGGCGACAGCCCGGGTGGTCTCCGCGATCTGGCGACCGATCGAATCGTCGTCCGCGGCCGCGCTTGCCGCCGCAGTCGCGCCACCCGTGCCCGCCTTGGCCGCTTCGGCCGTGGCGGCGATGCGGTCCAGCTCCTTGACAATGGCCTCGCGGCTGGCCGGGTCGTTCAGCAGTTGCGAGAGCGCCTTGGCCTGGTCCGCCGACAGGTTCGAAGCCGGCGCGGCTGGCGCGGCCGGCGCGGTCGCACCCGGCACGCCCTGGGCCAGAGCCGGAGAGGCTCCGCCGATGGCAATAGCGCCGGCAAGCAGCAGGCCGAGCAGACAGATCGCAGCGAGCATGCGGGGGACAACATGCCGTGCGTGGTGCGCACACATCATCGAATGTCCGTCCTATGATCCTTCGGGCCTACGATCCTTCGGGCAGGCGGCGCACCGGATGTGCCCCGCCTCTCTGCCGTTCGCGGGCCGGCCCCACTTCCCGGACCGGACGCGGGCATGATCGTGCCCTGGAGAAGGCGCCCAATCGGCGCCCGATTGCGCCGCAAGGTAAGGGGTCGCCGTTGCCCTCGCAACTGCCACTAAGGTAGCGGCGCCCCATCCGGACGATTGGCGCGGATCGGCCGGACCGCTACGCTCCCCCCGCCGCAGCCCGGATCGCCGCCCATTCGGCCCGCATCCATTCGACGCAGCCGATAGCCTGGGCGAACAGCGAATAGCGGCAGCCCTCGCCATAGTCGGGGCCGGGAATGAACTCGGTCGAGATCTGGCCGAGCTTGGCCGACGGATCGCGGGCGCGGTGGCGCATCAGGATGCGGATACCCTCCTTCCAGGGCTCCAGCAGGCGCGCGTCCCAGGGGGCGTGGTATTCGCCGTCTGCCGGCGGCACGAACGGATACTGGATGCCGCGCCCGACCGAGCCGTCCTCGTGCCGACCGGTGAGGTTCTTCGGGTTGTTGGGCACGGCGGCACGGGCATGGCAATGGCGCACCCAGCCGGCCTCGACCCATTGGGCAATCACATTGCCCGACCGGAAAGGATCGAGCACCAGCTCGCCGCTCGCCACCTTGCGGTCGGTGCCGAAGATTTTCTGCTCGTCCGGATTGTCGATCTTGAAGATCACATGGCTGTGGTCGAGCGTCATGTTGAACTCCGCGCCGCGCTTTTCCACCAGCTGGCCGACCTCGGCGACACGGGGGAAGTCCTCCGACCACATGTTCACGTGGACCTCGAAACAGGGCTGCACCCCGTATTTCTGCCCGATCTCGCTCCAGCGCAGATAGGCATCGGCGACCTCCTCGTTCGTCACCACATGGCCGTCGGCATGGCGCAGCTTGATCTGGGTGTTGTGCACCAGCGAGCCCATGCGTTGGCCGACCGCGAGATTGTGGGCGATGAGCTTCTCGTCGTCGGGATTGCCGAGCTGGTAGAACCAGCCGCCCGCCCGCACCGGCAGGCCGTAGCGGTCGCGGCCCGTCTCGAAATCCTCGACCTGGTCCGGATCCGGGGTCTTGTCGACATAGTCGAACACCCCCGCCTCTTTGACCATGCGGAAACGCTCCAGCACCGGCGGCATGCCGTCGGCGAAGGCGTGCATGATGCCGTTGGTCTGGATGCCGAACAGAAGATCGTCCGCCATGATTCCCCTCCCCGCCTAGAGGCGCATGCGAAAGTCGTTGCCGCCATGCAAGTCGCGCCCGCCCATCAGGTAAAGCGTTCGGTCGGAATGGTCGGTGATGCCCATGTCGCGGGCCATGCGCGCCGCCTCGCCGCGGTCGAACAGGCTGGTGGTCGGCATGAAGCGCAGCGTCATGCCCCGGCGCGGCCGGGCGGAGTGGTTCGCCTCCGAGCCATGCAGCAGGTAGACATCGTGCAGCGACACCTGCCCCGCCTTCAGCACCATGTCGACGGCCCTGGCCTCGTCGTATTCCTCGGCGTTCAGTTCCTGGTGCAGGGTGACGTCGTCGCCCGCATAGGTGTGATGGCCGCGCAGCCGGTGGTCCTTGTGGCTGCCGGGAATGATGCGCAGGCAGCCGTTTTCCCGCGTCGAGTCGTCGATGGCGATCCAGACCGTGCAGGTGGCGAGCGGCCGGATCGGCCAGTATTCGCCGTCCTGATGCCAGGGCGTTCGCTTGCCGCCTTCGGCCGGCTTGGCGAAGAAGCTGGAATTCCAGAGCGCGAAGTCCGGCCCGATCACCTGCTCCACCATTTTCAGGATCGCCGGGTGGCGGGCGTAGTTGAGAAACGCCAGGTCGAACGCCAGCAAATGGCTGCAATACTGGTAGAATTCGGGGTGTTTCTCGACGAGCCGGGCATGGCGCTCGCGGATGTCGGCCAGTTCGTCCTCGCCGAGCGAGAATTGCTGCGGGATGACATAGCCGTCTTCGTGATACTGGGCGATCTGGGCGTCGGTGAGCATGGAATCCTCGGCTGTTGTGAAATTTCTTATACTGTATCTTGTGTTCCCGGGACGGTGCGGAGCGCCGATCCGGGGCCGGTGTCATCCTTCGAACACGCGCGACCGCGGTGTTCGCGAGATCGAGCGGCCCCGGATGCCTGCTCCGCAAGCTCCGGGGAACAACGGCGCTCCGCACCGTCCGGGGTTCATTCGCACCGTCCGGGGTTTATCGCCGGCGCTCACACCGGCGGGCGCAGGTCGGCCCAGGGACGGGCTTCTTCGAAGGCCGCGGCGGCCTGCAACACGCGCGTGTCGTCATAGCGCGGCCCCACCACCTGCAAGCCCACCGGAAGGCCCGCCTGGGTGAAGCCGCACGGGATCGAGGCCGCCGGCTGGTTCGAGAAATTGAACGGGTAGGAGAACTCGGCCCACTGCACCCAGTCCCATTCGTGCTGCGGCCAGTGCTCCGGGTTCAGCCGGTCGGCCGGGAAGGCCGCGACCGAGACCGCGGGCGTCACCAGCAGGTCGTATGTCTCCATCAACCGGTGCCAGGATTCCATATAGGCGAGCTTGCGCGCGCGCATGGCCATGTATTCCAGCGCGGTGTGCCCTTCCCCCGCCTTGATGCAGGCGACCAGGCCCGGGTCGAGCTTGTCCTCCCATTCCGGCAGCAAATGGGCGTAGCCCGCCGTCTCGTGCACCGCCCAGAAGAAGCGGATCATCTCCGGCCCGTCCTTGGCGAAGGCGATCTCGGCGTCGCTGACCGGCTCGACCGTGGCGCCCTGCTCCTCGAACGCCTTGAGGCCGGCGGCGACCAGACCGGCCACCTCCGGATCAACGCGGGCATGGCCGAGGTCGGGGGAATAGCCCACCTTCAGGCCCTTGATGCCCTTGCGCAGCAGCGCCGGATAGTCGTCCGGCGGCGCCTCCAGCGAGTAGTGGTCCCATGGATGCGGCCCGGACATGACCTTCAGCATCAGCGCCGCGTCGCCGACGGTGCGGGTCATCGGGCCGTTGTGGCTGACCTGGTCCATATTGCCCACCGGCCAGCCGGGTATGCGCCCGAAGCTGGGCTTCAGGCCGAACACGCCGCAGAAGTGCGAGGGCATGCGGATCGACCCGGCTCCGTCCGATCCCTGATGCAACGGCCCATAGCCCGCCGCCGCGGCGACGCCCGCGCCGGCCGACGAGGCGCCGGCGTTATAGCCCTGCTTCCACGGATTGTGGGTGATGCCGGTCAGGGGCGAGTGGCTCACCCCCTTCCAGCCGAATTCGGACGTGGTGGTCTTGCCGAGGACGATGGCGCCCGCATTCTTCAGCCGTGTGACGAAGGGCGTGTCCACGTCGTGAACATTGCCCTTCAGCGACAGCGAGCCCCGCTGCGTCGGCAGGCCGGCGGTCTGGGCCAGGTCCTTGATCGTCACCGTCATGCCGGCGAGCGGCCCCACCGCCTCGCCGCGGGTGATGCGGGCCTCCAGGTCGCGCGCCTGCGCCAGGGCGCCTTCCCCATCCAGCACGACGAAGGCGTTGAGCTTTGGCTCCAATGTTTGGATGTGGCCCAGAATGGCTTCACACAACTCGACCGGGGAGAGCTGTTTGGAGCGCACCAGCGGCAGCAATTGCGTGGCGGGCGTAAAGCAAAGGTCGGCGTCGGACATCGGGCGCACTCCAGCTAGCGACGGTTGGCTCGCCAATAGCTTAGCCAAACCGAAACGCCGCTGTCGCCTGAGAAAACCCGCCCGGTGTCCGGGCTTGGCCCTAGTCGGGCGGCTCGAACAGCATGGCGTCCAGGCGCAGGCCGAATTCCTGCTGGCCGAGGACGGTCTGGGTGTACTGCCCCTTGGCGTCGAACGCGCCCCAGTCGATCAACTTCCATTCCGGCTCGCGCTGGAATTGCAGGATCACCTGCCCGCCTTTCACATTGCCGCGCTCGGCCAAGACCACGAACACCCGGTCGCCCCGCTCCTCGCCCTCCAGCACCGTCAGATTGAACGCGAGGCTCTCATGGGGGTTCAGCAGAAACCCCAACGGCGTGCCGTCGGCGCTGGTCTCGATCACCCGTCCGTCTTTGGTGTAGACGCGAATCTCATTGCCGGTGACGAACAGCAAATTGTTCAGCGGCGCGCCGAACTGCATGCGGATCGCCGGCACCTCGCGGCTGACGAACAGATGGCCATGGGTCTTGCCGCTGGCGGTGACGAAGTCGAAATCGGCGGTGAGCGTGTCGATGCCGGCAATGTAATCCGCCGCCGCCACCGCCAATTTCTCGGCCTCCTCGCCCTTGAACTTGCGGGCGTCGGCCGGGGCCGAAACCACCAGAGCCAGCGCCATTGCGCCGCCCATCATCCGCCATAACCGTTGCATCGGGGATCCTCGTTCGCTGCGGGGCCGTGCCCTCACCGGCCCCGTGCTTAGCACCCGCCGGTCCACGGCGACAGCCCCCTTCAGCGCCCCTTGGCGATGCCGGGCCGCTTGGTATGGCGGGCGGTGCGGTGACGAAACAGTCACGGGCGGACCGGCTCGACGATACGCCAGGGCTCGGGCAACGGGTACTCTTCCAGGTTATGGCCGGGGCCGACTCGGTCGACGATCAGGAAGTCGGCCGGCCCGACCAGCGGCGCAAGCACGCCGTGCCAAGTGCCGGCGTGATACTGCACCCCCTGGCCGCCCGTGCCAACAAAGGCCAGCGGTGTGCCGGGCCGGCCGTCGTCGTCTGGCGCGACCATCACCAGCATGGGCGTGGCGGCCATCGGCACGAACGCCTGGCTGCCCAGCGGGTGACGCTCCAGCAGGTCGAGCGTATAGGGCAATGTCACCGGCGCACTGCGGCCCACGCTGAGCGCGATACGGCCCCCCTCACCCAGCACTTGCGGCGCCGCCAGGTCGTGGTAGCGGCCGCAGCGGCCATTGTTGATGAAGAAGCTCGGATCGCCGGCGGCCTCGATCACCCGCCCGAACGGCGCAAAGGCCGCGGCGGTGAGCGGCCGGGGGATAATGGTGCGGGACATCGGACTGTGGGACTCGCCTGGGCGGGAAAAGCGCTAGCGGAATCATAGCACAGCCTCCGGGCGGATGGCGATCTTGAGATATCATATTAATTATCCTTACTAACATACCATAATTGCATTTATTTTCTATTCTAAGATACGTTACTTCCCCCCTTCGATCCACAGCCGCTGTTTCCCGGCCGAGCCGGAGGCGAGCGCCGGGACCGGTATCATCCATCGAACACCCGCGCCGGCAGTGTTCGAAGGATGACACCGGCCCCGGATGGCGGCTCCGCCACCTCCGGGGTACACCGGCGCTCCGCCACCTCCGGGGTACACCGGCGCTCCACCGCCTCCGGGGTACACCGGCGCCTCTCCGCACCAAGACCTGTTGGGACAATGGCACGCCCGCTTCCGCGCTTGCGCGGCCCGACCGATCTCAGCGATGCTGGCGCGAGGCTCACTGCGCGATAGGACACCATCATGAACGCCGTCGAGAACCCCCGAGGTGGCTATCTTTACCTGCCGGCCGGCTATCCGTTTTCCTCCGGCACCGCGGCCCTGCCGGGCTATGAGGTGGTGAATGCCGTCTTTCGCCGGCCCGTGCCCTGGCGCGAGGGCTTTGCGGTCGTCGACCGGCACCTGACCGCGGCGGGCCGACCGAAACAGGCGCTCTGCGGCGTCGAACTGCGCTGCCCGAAGCCGATGACCCCGGACGGCTTCCACGAATTCAATACCGGCTACCGCGCCATCCTGGAGGACTGGGATATCATCGTCGACGGGGTGAACCCGGTCGGCCGCACCAATGTCTCGCCGGTGGTGAACCCGCCGTCGGAAACCCTCATGTATGGCTTCAGCTACACAGTCGAGAATGCGGATATACCGCGCACTTTCTGTGGGGCAGGTGGCGGCGAGACCACCGCGGATGGGGTCGTCCGCGAGGGCGATACCTCGCCCGACGGCATGCGCGAGAAAACCGCGCGGGTGATGGCGATCATGGAGGCCCGGTTGGCCGGGCTCGGCATGCAGTGGTCGGACGTGACCACGGTCAATGTCTACACCGCCGTCACCGATGCGGGCTGGCTGGCGCCGCAACTGCTGTCGCGCATGGGGCCGGACGCGGTGCACGGCATTCACTGGCACCTCTCACGCCCGCCCATTATCGGCCTCGACTTCGAGATGGACCTGCGCGGCACGCGGACGAAGCTCTGGCTCTGAGGCGAGGGCGCGGCGATAGCACGGCGATGGCGGGCGGTCCGGGCGTCCGTCCCTCAAAAGCCCTAAAGACGGCGGCGAACCAAAGCCGCTATAGTCCCCGGCAATGGAAGACACACGGCAGGGAGCCTCCGCCCTTATGAGCGAGCAATCCTTCGACCTGATCGTCATCGGTGGCGGTCCGGGCGGCTATGTCGCCGCCATCCGTGCGGCCCAGCTGGGCTTGAAAACCGCCTGCGTCGAACGCGAGCATCTGGGCGGTATCTGCCTGAACTGGGGCTGCATTCCGACCAAGGCGCTTCTGCGCTCGGCCGAGGTGCTGCATCTGATACAGAACGCGGGCGATTTCGGCCTGTCCGCCGACAACATCGCCTATGACGCGGCCAAGGTGGTGAAGCGCTCGCGCGACGTGTCGAAGCGGCTTTCCCAGGGCGTGGCGCATCTGCTTAAGAAGAACAAGGTCACCGTCATCGACGGCACCGCCAGGCTCGCCGGCGGCGGCAAGGTCGCAGTCAGCCTGACCAAGGGCGGCGACGAGACCCTGGCGGCGGACCACATCATTCTGGCGACCGGTGCCCGGGCGCGCGAACTGCCGGGCCTGGAGGCGGACGGCGAGACCGTCTGGTCCTACAAGGAAGCCATGGTACCGAAGGCCATTCCGGCCTCGCTGCTGGTGGTAGGTTCCGGCGCCATCGGCATGGAATTCGCCAGCTTCTACGCCGACATGGGCGCGGAGGTGACGGTGGTCGAGGTGCTGGACCGCATTCTGCCGGTGGAAGACGAGGAGATTTCCAAGTTCGTCCACAAGGCGTTCGAGAAGCGCGGCATCACCATCCTGACCGGCGCCAAGGTGGCGAAGCTCGACAAGTCCGGCAAGGGCGCCACCGCCACCGTGGAAGCGCCGAAGGGCACGGAAACCATCGCGGTCGAGAAGGTCATCATGGCCGTCGGCATCACCGGCAATGTCGAGGACATCGGCCTGGACAACACCAAGGTCGAGGTCGACCGCGGCCATATCGTCATCGACGAATGGTGCCGCACGGGCGAGCCCGGCGTCTATGCCATCGGCGACGTCGCCGGCCCGCCCTGGCTGGCGCACAAGGCCATGCACGAAGGCGTGGTCTGCGTCGAGAAGATCGCGGGCCAGGGCCACCCCCACCCGCTGACCGTCACCAACATCCCCGGCTGCACCTATTGCCGCCCCCAGGTCGCGAGCGTCGGCCTGACCGAGGCCAAGGCCAAGGAACAGGGCCTGGAAGTCAAGGTTGGCCGCTTCCCCTTCGTCGGCAACGGCAAGGCCATCGCCCAGGGCGAGCCGGACGGCCTGGTCAAGACGATCTTCGACGCCAAGACCGGCGAACTGCTGGGCGCGCACATGGTCGGCGCGGAGGTCACGGAACTGATCCAGGGCTACACCATCGCCAAGACCCTGGAGACCACCGAGGCGGAGTTGATGGCGACCGTGTTCCCGCACCCGACGCTGTCGGAAATGATGCACGAGGCCGTGCTTGACGCCTATGGCCAGACGCTCCACTTCTAGCCCCATGTTGCAGCCGGTACGAAAGGCCTCGCGCTGATGGCCGACCTTGTCCCCTCCGCCCCTGTTTCCCGCCATGGCCCCGCCGACCGGGCGCTGCGCCACCCGGAGAAAGCCCACCGCCCCGACCAGGAGTCCGGCCGCAAGCCGAAATGGATCCGGGTCAAGGCGCCGGTGGGCAAGCTCTATCACGAGACCCGGCGCATCGTGTCGGAGCAGAACCTCGCCACCGTGTGCGAGGAGGCCGGCTGCCCCAATATCGGCGAGTGCTGGCAACAGCGGCACGCCACCCTGATGATCCTGGGCAGCGTCTGCACCCGTGCCTGCTCGTTCTGCAACATCGCCACCGGCAAGCCGCCGGCGCTGAACCCGCACGAGCCGGAGCGGGTGGCCGATGCTGTGGCGGAGTTGGGCCTGCGCCATGTGGTCATCACCAGCGTCGACCGCGACGACCTGCCGGACGGCGGCGCCACCCATTTCGCCCGCACCATCAAGCACATCCGCGCCCGCTGCCCGGACACCACCATCGAAATCCTCACCCCGGATTTCCAGGGCAAGCCGGCGGCGCTGGACATCGTGCTGCGCAATCCGCCGGACGTCTTCAACCACAATCTGGAGACGGTGCCCGGCCTCTATCCCGAGGTGCGGCCCGGCGCGAAATATTACGGCTCGCTGAAGCTGCTGGACCGGGTGAAGGAGCGCAATCCGTCCCTCTTCACCAAATCGGGCATCATGGTCGGCCTGGGCGAGACCCGGCAACAGGTGGCGCAGGTGATGGACGACCTGCGCGCCGCGGACGTGGATTTCCTGACCATCGGCCAGTATCTGCAACCGACGCCGAAGCACCACAAGGTGGCCGACTATGTGACGCCGGAGCAGTTCGACGCCTATGCCCGCATGGCGCGCGGCAAGGGCTTCCTGCTGGTTTCGTCCAGTCCCCTGACCCGCTCCAGCTATCACGCCGACAGCGATTTCGCCGCCCTGCGCGCCGCCCGCGAGGCCAAGCTCGCCGCCCCGGGCGCGACCGTCTGAGAGGCCCGTTTTGCCGACCCATGCCGAACGCCGTTTCCTGCCCTATCGCCCGGAACAGCTGTACGCCCTGGTTGCGGACGTGGAGCGCTATCCGGAATTCCTGCCCTGGTGCACGGCCTGCCGCATCACCAGCCGCAACGGCCATGTCATCACCGCCGATCTGATCATCGGCTTCAAAATGATCCGCGAGCGCTTCACCAGCCGGGTCACCCTGTCTCCCGAAGAGCGAATCGACGTCGAATACACCAGCGGCCCGCTGCGCTATCTGAACAATCACTGGCGGTTCGAGCCGGCGCCCGGTGGCTGTGTCATCGATTTTCACATCGACTTCGAGTTCAAATCGCGCCTGTTCCAGCGGCTGGCCGGCGTGGTGTTCAACGAGGCGGTGCGGCGCATGGTGGCGGCGTTCGAAGCCCGCGCCAAAGTCCTCTATCGGCCGATCCCGGCATCCGCCGGTCGATCCCCCCTACCCGACACGGTGTCGGGGGATTAGTGTCGGGGCACAAGCACCGATAGTTCAAAAAGGTTTTGCGATATGCGGGAACGGATTGTCGTGGTCGGGGCGGGTCAGGCCGGCGCGTCTCTCGTGACGAAATTGCGCGAGCTCGGCTTCGACGGCCCGCTGACGCTGATCGGCGACGAACCCGTCCCCCCCTATCAACGCCCGCCGCTCTCGAAAAAGTTCCTGCTGGGCCAGATGGAAGAGGCCCGCCTCTATCTGCGCCGCGCCGACGTCTATGACGAACAGCGGATCGACCTGCGGGTCGGCACCACGGTCGACAGTATCGACCGCGACCACAAGGCCGTGATCCTGGCGAGCGGCGAGCGCATCGGTTACGACAAGCTGGCCTTTGCCACCGGCGCCACGCCGCGCAGATTGCCGGCGGCCATCGGCGGCCATCTGGACGGCGTCTACACGCTCCGCTCCATCGCCGATGTGGATGCAATGCGGCCCGAATTCCAATCCGGACGGCGGCTGTTGGTGGTGGGCGGTGGCTATATCGGGCTGGAAGCCGCGGCGGTGGCGGCGATGCAGGGGCTCCAGGTCACGCTGATCGAGATGGCGCCCCGCATCCTGCAACGGGTGGCGGCGGAGCCCACCAGCGACTATTTCCGCGCCCTCCACACCGAACACGGCGTCGCCATCCGCGAGGCGACCGGCATCACCCGTCTGGTGGGCGAGAACGGACGCGTGAGCGCAGCCGAACTCGGCGACGGCGAGACATTGCCGGTGGATTTCGTCATTGTCGGCATCGGCATCCAGCCGAATTCCGGCCTGGCCGCCGACGCCGGCCTCGCCACCACAAACGGCATCCAGGTGGACGCCCAGGGCCGCAGCGTCTGCGACCCCGCCATTTTCGCCGCGGGCGACTGTGCCGTGTTCCCGTTCCGGGGCGAGCCGACCCGGCTCGAATCCGTGCAAAACGCCATCGAGCAGGCCGAAGCCGTGGCCGCGACCATGCTGGGCAGTGAGGCCCTTTATGTCCCCGTTCCATGGTTTTGGAGCGATCAGTTCAAGTGCAAGTTGCAGATTGCTGGGCTGAATCGCGGTTATGCCCGCACCATCGTTCGTCCGGGCGCGAAGCCGGGGGCGCAGTCGGTCTGGTATTTCTCCGGCTCCGGCCGGGTGCTGGCGGTGGACGCCATGAACGACCCCCGCGCCTATATGGCGGGCAAGCGCTGGCTGGAGGCGCGCCAGAGCCCGACCCCGGCCATGATCGAAGATCCCGCCGCCGACCTGCTGAAGCTGGCGCCGACGGGCTGACCGGCGATTTTGCCTCCGGACCCAAGTCGACCCGAGACAAGACCGGGGCGAGCGCATAGGCTTGGGCCAAACCGACCGAACGGGTCCAGCCAAAGGAAACCCCGCCCATGCTCGCCCTGCAAAAGACCGAACCCGCCTTCGGCGCCGTGCTCGCCGACCGCCCCGAACCCGCCATCGGCGAAGGCGAGGTGCTGGTGCAAGTGGAGGCCGCCGGCATTTGCGGCTCCGACGTGCACATGTACGAGTGGACGCCCGGCTATGAATGGCTGATCCCGGCCCTGCCCGTCACCATGGGCCATGAATTCTGTGGCCGCGTCGCCCGCCTCGGCCCCGGCGTCTCCGGCCTGGCGGAGGGCGACCCGGTCGTGGTCATGCCCAGCTATTCCTGCGGCACCTGCGAGCGCTGCCGCGCCGGCAAGCCGGACACCTGTGCCGAGCGCAAATCCATCGGCCTGTCGGTCGATGGCGGCTTCGCCCGCTTCGTCCGCGCCCCGGCCCGCAACTGCCTGCCCATCGGCGAGGACCTGCCGCCGCACATCGCAGCATTGGCCGAGCCGCTGGTGGTCGGCGACCGGGCGGTGCAGATCGGCGCGGTCGAGGCCGGCCAGGACGTGGTCGTGCTCGGCCCCGGCATTATCGGCCTCGCCACCGCCTTCATCGCAAAACAGGCGGGGGCCGCCTCCGTCACCATTGTCGGCAAGGACGATCCGTTGCGCCTCGGCATCGCCCGCGAACTGGGCGTCGACCGCATTGTCGACCTGGCCGATGGCGGCCCGACGCTGGCCGACCATATCGCCGAACGCTCGGTCGACCGGGTGTTCGAGGCCACCGGCTTCGGCGAAAGCATCACCCAGGGGCTGGGCCTGCTGAAGGATTACGGCATTCTGACCGCCATCGGCATCCACGCCGCCCCGGCCAGCTTCGACGTGACGCCCTTTGTGCGCCGCAAGCTGCAGATGCGCGGCTCGCACGGCGCCGGACGGGACAGTTGGGACCGGGTGCTGCCGCTGCTGCCGGACCACCAGAACGCCCTCGGCGCCATCGTCACCCACCAGATCCCGCTCGGCGAGGCCATCGAGGGCTTCGAGATGAGCCGCCGGCGCGAGGCCTGCAAGGTGGTGATCCGCCCCGGCATGGCGTAACCTTCTCCGATCTTTGGCAATCCCGAGAGACCCGAAAAAATGGCCTGGAAACGCATGGTGCTCGAAATCGGCATGGGCACCGACATCCGCGGCGACGACAGCACCAAGGCTGCCGTCCGCGCCCTGAAAGACGCCCTCTGGCACAACTCGCTGACCATCGGTGCGGCGGTGGGCCAGGATGCCGACGCCATGCGCGTCGCCGTCACCATCGGCGTGCCGAACCCGGAGACCGTCGACAAGCAGCAGGTGCTGGACGTGCTGCCGCACGGCACCGGCACCTGCGAGGTGGTGGAAGGCGGCCTGCGCATGCCGAACGCCCGCGGCACCGACGTCACCCTGATCGCGCACGCGGCCGCGGTCGTCTATCTCGATATCCCGGACGCGGCGGAGTAACGGCCATGGCAGGCAAACGCATCATCCTGGAAATGGGCGCCGGCAACGACTTGCACGGCGGCAACTACACCAAGGCGGCGGTGCGGGCGGTGCAGGACGCGCTGCACCATTCCTCGCTGACCTTCATCCGCACCCTGAACGTGGACAAGGACAAGATCGACGTGGTCGCCACGATCGGCGTGCAGGACCCGGCGGCGGTGGACAGGGCGGAGGTCGCCAAGCAATTCCCGGTCGGCCATGTCACGGTGAAGCCGGTCAAGGGCGGGCTCGACGTGCCGGACGAGGCCGTGGGCGACGTCGCCGTCATCGCCAGCGCCGCCATCGAGGTCTGGTTGCGGGACTGATGGGCTGTTTCCCGGGCGCAGCCGGCAGCGCCGGCGAAGACCCGGGACCGGCCACCGGGGAGCGAACACCGCCCGTGCCGGGGCGCTTTTCCCGCCCAGCGGTCCCGGATCGGCTCCGCCGTCCGGGAAAGGGCGTGGTTGAGGGGTTGGACGGAGTACCATGAGCGTTGCCACTGGGAATGCGGATCAGAACCGCCATAACGTCGTCCCCTGTTTCCCGGGCGGAGCCGGCGCAGCCGGCAAAGACCCGGGACCGGCCACCGGGGAGCGAACACCGCCCGTGCCGGGGCGCTTTTCCCGCCCAGCGATCCCGGATCGGCTCTGCCGTCCGGGAAAGGGCGTGGTTGAGGGGTTGGAGGTTCCGGGGTGAGCGCTGATGCCACCCTTCTCTCCGGCTTTTGCGTCGCCCAGTTGGGGCCGGGACTGGCGGCGGCGGTCTGCGGCCGCCTGTTCGCCGATTGCGGCGCAGCGGTGACGACGGTGGACGCCGCCGGCGACACGCCGCTGGCCGCCCATCTGAACCGCGGCAAGCCGGCTGCCGGCCTCGGCGACGCGGTCGCGTCCGCCGACCTGATCGTCGCCGAGGGCTCGCCGCGCACCCTGGCGGTCCATGGTTTCGCCCCGCAGGCGCTGCGGCGGCTCAACCCCATGGCCGCGCTGGTCCTGGTCTCGCCCTTCGGCCAGACCGGCCCCCGCGCCGAGGACCCCGCCACCGACCTCACCCTGATGGCGGCGAGCGGCATCCAGCGGATGCTGACCGGCCAGGTGGATGACCTTTCGGAGCCGCCGGTGCGCGCCACCGGCCGCCAGTCCGCGATGATCGGCGGCCTCGCCGCCGCCTGCGCCGGCCTGCATGCCGCGCTCGGCCGGACGCCGGGCGCCATCGTCGACGTCTCGCTGCACGAGGCGCTCGCCACGCTCGCGATGACCGAACTGACCCGCGTCGGCCAGACCGGCCGCTCCTGGGGCCGCAAGCGCCTGACCGACGGCAACGGCGCCACCGTCTGCATCCTGCCGGCGCGCGACGGCTATGCCGCCATCTCGCCGCGCGAGGAGAAGCAGTGGCAGGCCTGGCTCGCAGCCATGGGCTCGCCCGCCTGGGGCGCGGAGCCGCGCTTTGCAAAGAAAGCCGACCGCATCGCCAACTGGGACGCCCTGCACGCGCTGATGAGCGAGTGGAGCCGCGGCCACCCGAAGCAATGGATCGCCGACACCGCCCAGGCCGCCCACGTCCCGAGCTTTCCCCTGCGCGATCTGGCCGAGCAGTTCGCCTCGCCGCAACTGGCGGAGCGCGGCTTCTGGCGCACGTCGGCCAACGGCACCCGTAGCCCCAGCCTGCCGGCGCGCGTCACGCACGCCCCGGCCGAACCCCGGCCCTTTCCGGCAGAGGGCGCCCTGCCGCTTGCGGGCCTGCGGGTGCTGGATTTCTCCTGGGTCATCGCCGGCCCGACCGCGACCCGGCATCTGGCCGCCCTGGGGGCCGAGGTCATCAAGGTCGAGGCGCCGGGCAAGGGCGACCCCGGCCGCGGCTCGGAACTGCACACGGTGCTGGGACAGGCGAAAAAGGCCGTGGTGCTGGACCTGAAACGGCCGGAAGCCGTGGCTGTCGCCAAGCGACTGGCCGCCGAATCCGACGTCTTGATCGAGAATTTCGCCACCGGCGTCATGGACCGGCTGGGCCTCGGCGCGGCCGACTTGCAGGCGCTGAACCCGGACCTGACCTACATCTCCGCCAGCGGCATGGGCCGCACCGGGCCGGAGGCAAAAGCCGTCGCCTATGGCACGCTGCTGCAATGCTATGCCGGGTTCGCCGGCCTGAACCGCCATCCGGAGCGGCCGCCGCGGGTCGGCTTCGCCTGGGTCGACCCGATGTGCGGCCTGCTGCTGCCCTTCCTCGCCGCCGCCGGCCTCTGGCGGCGGGCGCGGGCCGGCGGTGGCAGCCGCGTCGACCTCTCCATGGTCGAGGCGCTGCTCTGGACCCTGGCCGAGCCGGTGCTGGCGGCCCAGACCGAGGCCGGCGCCCAGCCCCAGGGCAATCGCGACCCGGCCATGAGCCCGCACGGCGTCTATCCCTGCCACGGCGCGGACGCGTGGCTGGCGCTGGCGGTACGGAGCGACGGCGACTGGCAGGCGCTCTGCCGGCTGGTGCTGGCGCTGGCGCCCCTGGCCGACGCGGGGCTCGCGGATCGCCAGGCCGCGCACGAGCGAATCGATGCGGCGATTGCCGGCTGGACCTCAGGACAGACGCCCGAAGCCGCCGCCCGCGCCCTCGTCGCCGCGGGCCTGGCCGCGTCCCCGGTCGCCACCTCCGCCGACCTGCTGGCGAGCGAGCACCTGGCCGCCCGCGGTTTCTGGGAGCCCTCCGGCCCCGGCGCCCTGCCCGGCCTGCCCTGGCAGGCGAGCTTCGGCCGTGCCAACGGTCCCGCCCCGACCCTGGGCCAGCACACCGACGCCGTCCTGACGGACATCGCAGGCCTGGCCGAGGCCGAGCGCGCCCGCCTGCGCGCCACCGGCGCGGTGGCCTGAGGAAATCGCCCCATGCGCTTTGCCGCCATCGCCGACATCCACGGCAATCTCGACGCGCTGGAAGCGGTTCTGGCGGACATTGCCGTCCAGGGCATCGGCGACGTGGTCAATCTGGGCGATCATGTGAGTGGCCCGATGCTGGCGGCCGGGACCGCGGACCGGCTGATGGCGCTGGACTTCACCACGATCCGCGGCGACCAGGACCGCCGCCTGCTGGAACTTCACGCCCGGGGGCCGGAGGCCTCGCGCCGGCGGGATTTCCGCGAACTGGAGCCCCGGCACTTCGCCTGGATGGCCGACCAGCCGGAGACCCTGCTTTGGCGGGAGGAGGTCTTTCTCTGCCATGGCTCGCCCCGCGACGACGCCTGCTACTGGCTGGACCGGGTGCGCCCCGACGGCGGCCTGGAGGCGACGCCGCTGGCCGCCCTTGCCGCTGCGGCGGAGGGCATCGACGCCTCGCTGATTCTCTGCGCCCACACCCACCTGCCGCGGGCGGTGCGACTGGCGGACGGGCGTATGGCGGTCAATCCCGGCAGCGTCGGCCTACCGGGCTATCGGGGTGCTGCGCCCGTGCCGCACACGGTCCAGACCGGCACTCCCGCCGCCTGCTATGCCATCCTGGAACAGACCCCGGCCGGCTGGAGCACGACCTTCCGCCAAGTGCCCTACGACGCCCGCGCCATGGCGGCGATGGCCGCCCGCAACGGCCTGCCCGACTGGGGCCGCGCCCTCTTGACCGGCTGGGTCGACGGCGCGGAGGCGGGTTGATGACCCCGAGAACGGATGTACCCCGGACGTGATCCGGGGCCGGTTTCTTTGGCGCGCCAAGCCGCTCTCCGCCGCTTGGGCGTAGCGGTGGCCTCCGGGAGCCCGATGCGGACACCGGTCCCGGGTCGAGCCCGGGAAACAGGGTCAAGCCCGGGAAACAGGGGCAATCCTCAGAATTCGCCGCTGCGATAGGCCTCGTCCAGGCGTGCGGCTTCTTCCTCCGACAGGTCCGGCCAGGGCTCGCCGCGGCGGCGGAGCGTGCCGGTGAAGTCGGGGGGACGCTTGGCGTTGAACGCGGCGCGGCCTTCCTCGCCGTCCATCGTGGTCTGGATCAGCAGGTTGTTGATCAGGTTCTGCACATGCCAGGCCTGATCGGTCGGCAGGTCGCCGAAGCGGACCACGAACTCCTTCATCATGCGCACCGCGACCGGCGGCATTTTCTTGATATGCGCCGCGATTTCCTCCGCCCGTTCCATCAGCTTTTCGTGCGGCACCACCTCGTTGATGAGGCCGACGCGCAGCGCCTGCTCCGCCAGGATCGGCTCGTCGGTCAGCAGGATTTTCATGGCGTCGATATAGCGGAGCTGCTTGATCAGCAGGCTCGCCCCCGGCCCGTGCCCGAGCCAGCCCTGGGAGGTGAGGCCGAACTTGAACTTGGCATGCTCGGCGCTGGCGAGCCGGATATCGGTCGAGGCCAGCACCATGTAGAGCCCGGCCCCCGCCGCCCAGCCGTTCACCGCGGCGATGACCGGCTTCCAGACCCGCGGATAGTGGTCGCCCATGCGCCCGTCGACGCCCGTCACCTGGCCATGCACCGTGCCGGCCAGCGGCCAGAAAATGCGCTGGGTGCGCAGATATTCCTTGTCCTCGGCCGTCAGGTCCGGGTGGGCGCCCAGATTGTGGCCGGCGCAGAAATGCCGGTCGCCGGCGCCGGTGACGATGGCGCAGCGCACGTCCCGGTCCTCCCACAGATCGATCCACGCGGCGGCGATGTCGTCGGACATCTGCTTGTCGAGAATGTTGGCCTTGGCCGGGTTGTTGAGCGTGATATAGGCGACGCCGTCGCGCTTTTCGTAATCGAGTGGCATGGGCGGTTCCTCGGCGATTGGGGCTTGGTTTGGCGCAGTGTCTCAGCTTTGCCCGGTGGGCACCAGCGCCTCCGCCATCGCCAGCACGTCCGCGGCGGAGCGACCGGCGGCGCGGAGGTCGGGCACGCTGACGCTCCGGTCGCGCTTGGCGAAACGCTTGCCGTCCGGGCCCAGCAGCAGCGCGTGGTGCCGGTAGTCCGGCTCCGGCAGGACCAGCAGGGTCTGCAACAGGCGGTGGATGTCGGTCGCCGGCAGCAGGTCCGCGCCGCGGGTGACCAGGGTGACGCCTTGCAGGGCGTCGTCCACCGTCACCGCCAGATGATAGCTGGTCGGCGAATCCTTGCGCGCCAGCACCACGTCGCCGAAGCGCAGCGGATTGCAAACGATCCTCCCCTCAGCCCATTTTCTTTCCTCCCCCGCGCAGGCGGGGGTCCATGCCGGAGAGCTTCCCACAGAGTCCGGACTTTGTGGTTGAGTCTCAGGCATGGGCCCCCGCCTGCGCGGGGGAGAGGTGGGAGTGGGGATGGCGGGGTGGGATTCCTCGCCCCTAACGGCGCTCCCCCATTCCCGAAACGTCAGCGGACCGGCCCGCTCCACCGCCAAGCCCATGTCGAGCCGCCAGGCGGGCTGCTCGCCGGCGACGATGCGCGCGTCGGCCTCGGCTCGCGGCAGGCCCCGGCAGGTGCCGGGATAGACCGGACCGTCCGGCCCGTGCGGCGCGCCGCCGGCGGCGGCGATCTCCGCCGCAATCTGCGCGCGGGTGCAGAAGCAGGGATAGAGCAGCCCCAGCCCTTCCAGCCTCGCCAGCGCGGCGCGATAGTCGTCGAAATGGGCGGATTGGTAACGCACCGGCCCGTCCCAATCGAGGCCGAGCCAGGCGAGGTCGTCCAGCATGCGGGCGGCGTATTCCGGCCGGCAGCGGGTCCGGTCGATATCCTCCATGCGCACCAGAAACCGCCCGCCCGCCGCGCGCGCCAGACGCCAGGCGAACCGCGCGCTGTAGACGCTGCCGAGATGCAGGTGGCCGGTTGGGCTCGGGGCAAAGCGGGTGACGCGCATGGGGCAGACGGTCTAGGGTGAGGGCTCCGCCACCCTCGCACGCCGAACCGCAGGAGCCAAGCCATGCCCGTCGATCCGGATGCCAAAGGCACCACTCTGATGAGCCACCACTACCACCCGATCGGCGGCGGCCTGGCGAAACAACTGGTGGTGTTGCTGCACGGCTATGGTGCCGATGGCGAGGACCTGATCGCGCTCGCGCCGATGCTGGGCCAGGTGCTGCCGGAGGCCGCCTTCGTCGCGCCGAACGCGCCCTTCCCCTGCGCCGCCGGCTGGGGCTATCAGTGGTTCGACGTCTGGGATGCCGACGGCGCCCGGCGGCTGGAAGGCGCCCGCCTCGCCGACAAGATCCTGCAACCCTTCTACGACGCGCAGTTGCAGGCGCACAATGTGCCGGCAGAGGAACTGTATATCGTTGGCTTCAGCCAGGGCACGATGATGGCGCTGCATTCCGGCCTGCGCCGGCCGGTTCCGCCGCGGGCCATCGTCGGATTCGCCGGGCGCCTGATGGCGGCTCACCTGCTGGCCGACGAACTGGCCTGCCGCCCGCCGATCATGCTGGCGCACGGCGCCGAGGACGACGTGGTGCCGGTGGAAAGCCTGGAGCAGGCCAACGCGGCGCTCCGGGCCGCAGGGCTGGAGGTCGAAAGCCATGTGATCGAGGGGCTGGGGCACGGCATCGACGAGACCGGCATTCTCTACGCCGCCCGCTTCCTGAAACGCATCCACGACGACGCTGCCTAGAGCGCGGAATTCCTTGTTTCCCGGCCGCCGCGAAGCGGTGCGCCGGGACCGGTCGCTCTCGCGAACACCCGAGGTGCGGTGTTCGCATGCAGACATCGGCCCCGGACGGCGGCTCCGCCACCTCCGGGGATCATCAGGTTTGTGCCGAAATTCACGCCGAGACCGGCCGCCGCGGAGCGTGGTGAAATGCCCCCGCCCTCACCCGCTCAGCGCAGGCGCCATTTGTAGCGGATGTCTGGGTCCGTGCCGCATTCCAGAATGCGCAGCCGGCCGGTGCGCGCGGAGGAATCCTCTTTCGGCAGCGGGTGCCGCCCCAGGCCGATCGGCTGGCGCAGCGCCGAATTCGGCTGCAATTCCAGCCCGCCCGGAATGATCGAGGCGTCCCGCTTGCCCGAGCGGAAGGCGTAGGTGATGTAAAGCTTGTAGGGAAACCGGTTGATGATCGTCGCCCAATAGGACTGAATTCCAGGAGGGCATTTGCGGTCCAGGCAGACCGAAACCACCTCTTTCACCGTGGTGTGGGGGCAGATGGCGTTTGCCGTTCCCACGGTCGCAAACAGCAGCAGCACAGCGGCTACCGCCCCCAGAAATGCCGTTTCACAACGCATTGTCACCCCATGTTTGCCAAGGTTGCGGCGCAACGCCGGCAGCGGACCGCCGTTGTCGCGCGCGCCATGCCCCACCCGTTTGCTCAGACGAAGAAGACGAACGTCACCAAAACGAAGGTGGGAATGAGAATGCCTCCTGACCACAACATATAGCCGAAAAAGCTCGGCATCGCCACATTTCGTTCCTCGGCAATGGCCCGCACCATGAAGTTGGGGGCGTTGCCGATATAGGTGTTGGCGCCCATGAACACCGCACCGGCGGAGATCGCCAGCAGCGTCGTCGCCATGTCGGTCATCAGGTGCACGGGGTCGCCGCCGGCGGTGTTGAAGAACACCAGATAGGTCGGCGCATTGTCCAGGAAGCTGGACAGCAGGCCGGTGAGCCAGAAATACATGATGTTGACCGGCTCGCCATCCGGCGAGGTGACCATCGCGACCACGCCGCCCAGCGCGCCGTCCGTCCCCGCTTTCAGGATGGCGATAGCGGGAACGATGGTCAGGAAGATGCCGGCGAACAGCTTCGCGACCTCGATGATGGGAAACCAGGTAAAGCCGTTGGCGTCGCGATTCGCGCGCGAGGTCAGCTTCCACGAGAGATAGGCGATCGCGAGCAGCAGGATATCGCGCACGATCCCCTGCAATTCCCAATGCACGTGATAGACGTCGATGCCAAATCCCGGCTTCCAGATGCCGCTCATCAGGACGCTGGCCACGATGCCGGCCAGCAGCAGGAAGTTGATCTTGCCGTCGAAGCCGAGCGACTCCTCCGTGGCGGCCTCCGCTGCGGCCACCGCGGGTCCCTCGCGCCGGTGCATCACGGTATCCACGACATAGTAGAGCAGCAGCAGCAACACCGAGACCAGGGCCATCGGCAGCAGCAGGTGCTCGGTCGGCCAGAAGAACGAGACGCCCTTCAAAAAGCCGAGAAACAGCGGCGGGTCGCCCAGCGGCGTCAGCGAGCCGCCGATATTCGCCACCAGGAAGATGAAGAACACGACCGTGTGCACCTTGTAGCGCCGCCCCTCATTGGCCCGCAGCAACGGCCGGATCAGCAGCATGGCCGCGCCGGTGGTGCCCATCAGACTGGCCAGAAGGGTGCCCACCAGCAGGAAGCCGGCATTAACCGCCGGCGTTCCCACCAGCCGCCCGGTCAGGCGGATACCGCCCGCCACCGTGAACAGCGCCAACAGCAGGATGATGAATGGCACGTATTCCAGCAACAGAACGTGGACCACCTCGTACACCGTCAGGGCGATTCCGTGCGTGGCCAGAAACGGCAGCACGAACGCCGCAGCCCAGAAGGCCGCGACCTTGCCGAAATGATGGTGCCAGAAATCCGGTGCCAGCAGCGGAAACAGGGCGATCGACAGCAACATGCCGACGAACGGCACGATCCAGATCAAGCCCAGCTCGCCCCCATCCAGGTGCGGCGCGCCGGCGGCCTCCGCAAGGGCGGGGCTGGCCGTCGTGATCGTCGCCAGCATGGCCACGGCAATAAAACGCAATGCGGTCATCTGAGACCGTCCTCCCGGTTCTCGACTTGGCGAAGCGGCAGCAGGCGCCCGCCGCGCGCGCGATTACTGTTGGGTTTACGAAGGCAACCCCCGCTGATGCAATCCCCAAGTTGGCCGCTGCCGCGGATTAACGCAAATGCCAGTTAACGCAAAGGCCAGTGCGATTGCACGGCCGCGCCGGCACCGGTAGGCTTCGCATGGTCGGTCGCATGCCTGCCGACCGCACGCCTGCCGACCGCACGCCTGCCGACCGCACGAGACCGTCCGCCCGTATAAGAGAGATCTTCAATCATGGATATGTCCGGCGAATACCGCATTCCCGCATCCCGCCAGACGGTCTGGGAAGCGCTGAACGACCCCGAGATATTGAAAGCCGCCATCCCCGGCTGCGAGGAACTCACCGCCGAGGGCGAGACCGGCTTTGCGGCCAAGGTGCGGGCCAAGGTCGGCCCGGTCAGCGCCCGCTTCTCCGGCAAGGTGCAATTGCTCGACCTCGACCCGCCGAACGGCTACCGCATCGAGGGCGAGGGCACCGGCGGGGCCGCCGGATTCGCCAAGGGCGGGGCAAGCGTGCAACTGGCCGAGGACGGCGGCGAGACCGTGCTGACCTATCAGGCCAACGCCTCGGTCGGCGGCAAGCTGGCGCAGATCGGCTCGCGCCTGATCGACGGCGCGGCCAAGAAGATGGCCGACGACTTCTTCGCCAAATTCTCCGCCATCGTCGGGGAACAGGCTGGCGCCAGCGCGGCGCCGGCGGCCCCTCCCCCGCCGCATGGCGACGGCACGCCGGCCATGGGCCTGGCGGCGGAGGAACTGGCGGAAGACGCCTACGACACCGCCAGGCATGTCGCCCACGACGCGGCGGACGCCGTCTCCCATGCGGCCAGCGAAACCGCCCATGCCGCGGCCGAGGAACTGGCGGTGGCCGAAACCAGCGCCAAGGGCGTACCGCAATGGATGTGGATTGCCGGCGCCGCGGTGATCCTTGTCGGCCTGGTTATTTTCCTGACCTGATGCGCCACCGGGGCCGCCCAGACCGTTGACCGTGGCCCCCGCTCCCGCCATGTTCTGAAGCGACAGAACGAACCGCCTCCTGCAAGGAGAAGCCCGCCCATGCCGTCCGTTTCCATGACCGTCAACGGAAAACCCGTCTCCGGCGAGGTCGAGGGCCGCACCCTGCTGGTCCAGTTCCTGCGCGAGCATCTGGGCCTGACCGGCACCCATGTCGGCTGCGACACCACCCAGTGCGGCGCCTGCACCGTGCATGTGAACGGCGAGGCGGTGAAATCCTGTACCTTCCTGGCGCTGATGGCCGAAGGGGCGGAGGTCACCACCATCGAGGGGCTGGCCAACGGCGAGGAATTGCACCCGATGCAGGCGGCCTTCCGCGAGCATCACGGCCTGCAATGCGGCTTCTGCACGCCCGGCATGATCATGTCGGCGACGGCGCTCGCCAAGCGCAACCCCGCCCCCAGCGAGCAGGAAGTGCGCGACTGGCTGGAAGGCAATCTCTGCCGCTGCACCGGCTACCACAACATCGTCCAGTCGATCATGGCCGGCGCCCGCGCCATGTCGGGCCAGGCGTAAGCGAACGCGGATCGGAGGCACACGGCCCATGTACGAGTTCACCTATCACCGCGCCACCTCGCTGGACGACGCCAAGGCCAAGCTGGGCCAGGGCGACGACCCGACCCTGATGGCGGGCGGCATGACCCTGATCCCGACGCTGAAACAGCGCCTCGCCATGCCGAGCGACGTGATCGATCTGGGCGGCATCGCCGATCTGGCCGGCATCCGCACCGACGGCGACACGCTGGTGATCGGCGCCATGACCAAGCACGACACCGTCGCCAACTCCGCCGAGGTCCGGGCGTTCTGCCCCGCCCTGGCGGACCTGGCCGGCATGATCGGCGATCCGATGGTGCGCAATCGCGGCACCATCGGCGGCTCGGTCGCCAACAACGACCCGGCGGCGGACTATCCCTCCGCCGTGCTGGGCCTGGGCGCGACCGTGGTCACCGACCGGCGCGCAATCGCCGCCGATGACTTCTTCGCCGGCATGTTCGAAACCGCACTGGAACCGGGCGAGATCATCCGCGAATTCCGCTTCCCGAAGTCGAAGCGGGCGGCTTATGTGAAATTCCCGAACCCGGCCTCGCGCTATGCCATTGTCGGCGTGTTCGTTGCCGAAACCGCGGGCGGCACCCGCGTCGCCGTGACCGGCGCGGCGTCCTGCGTGTTCCGCCATGGCGACATGGAGGCAGCGCTCGCGGGCAATTTTGCTGCCGACGCCATCGCCGACCTGCAAGGCGACGCGGCGGAGATGAACAGCGACATCCATGCCTCGGCGGAATACCGCGCCCATCTGGTCGGCGTGATGGCCCGCCGCGCCGTCGCCTCCATCGCCTGAGGCGAGGTGTCTGTGGCCCTACCGGATTCCGTTGACGGCGTCGCCGGGCTGCTGGCCGGCGGCGATTATGTCACCGACCGCTCGCTCGCGACCTCGCTGTTTCTGGCGCTGAAGCTGGGCCGGCCCCTGTTCCTGGAGGGCGAGGCCGGCGTCGGCAAGACCGAGATCGCCAAGGTCCTGGCCGGTCAGCTCGGCCGTCGCCTGATCCGCCTGCAATGCTATGAAGGGCTGGACGTCGCCTCGGCAGTGTACGAGTGGAACTATGCCCGCCAGATGATCGAAATCCGCCTAGCGGAGGCGCTGGGCGATGCGGACCGCGACACGCTCGCGGCGGACATTTTCCGCAAGGACTTCCTGATCGAGCGGCCGCTGCTCCAGGCCATGGAGGCGGGCATTGACGGCCCGCCCGTGCTGCTGATCGACGAACTCGACCGCACCGACGAGCCGTTCGAGGCCTATCTGCTGGAGGTCCTCAGCGACTTCCAGGTGACCATTCCGGAACTGGGCACGATCAAGGCGGACCAACCGCCGATCGTCATCATCACCTCGAACCGCACCCGCGAGATTCACGACGCCCTGAAGCGCCGCTGTTTCTACCACTGGGTCGACTACCCGGACGCAAAGCGCGAGGCGGAAATCCTGCGCCGCAAGGCCCCCGGCGCGCCGGAGGAACTCACCGCCCAGATCGTCGGCTTCGTCCAGCGCCTGCGCGGCCTGGACCTGTTCAAGCTGCCGGGCGTGGCCGAGAGCATCGACTGGACCAACGCGCTGATGCAGTTGAACGCCCTGGTGCTCGACCCCGCCGTGGTCAACGACACGCTGGGCGTGCTGCTGAAATACCAGGACGACATCCAGCGCCTGCAAGGCTCTGAAGCCCAGCGCATCCTGACCGAGGTCAACGCCAGCCTCGCCCAGGCCCGGCGGGAGGGGCTGTGACATGAGCTTCCCCGGAAGCGCGGAGCGCGATCCGGGGCCTCCATCCGGGCAGGCCTCGGAAAGAGATCCCGGGTCAAGCCCGGGAAAGCGGCGTGAGACAGCGGGAGGGGCTGCGACATGAGCTTCCCCGGAAGCGCGGAGCGCGATCCGGGGCCTCCGTCCGGGCGGGCCTCGGAACGGGATCCCGCGTCAGGCCCGGGAAAGCGGTGTGAGACAGCGGAAGGTGCGTCATGAGCTTCCCCGGAAGCGCGGAGCGCGATCCGGGGCCTCCGTCAGGGCAGGCCTCGGAACGGGATCCCGGCTCAGGGCCGGGAAAGCGGCGTGAGACAGCGGAAGGTGCGTCATGAGCTTCCCCGGACGCGCGGAGCGCTATCCGGGGCCTCCGTCCGGGCAGGCCTCGGAAAGAGATCCCGGGTCAAGCCCGGGAAAGCGGCGTGAGACAGCGGAAGGTGCGTCATGAGCTTCCCCGGAAGCGCGGGGCGCTATCCGGAGCCTCCGTCCGGGCAGGCCTCGGAACGGGATCCCGGGTCAGGCCCTGACGCCCCCACCGGCCGCATCCCCGAAAACATCATGCACTTCGTGCGCACGCTGCGCGCCGCCGGGCTGCCGCTCGGCCCCGGCCACACGCTCCGGGCGGTGGAGGCGGTCCGGGCCATCGCCATCACCGACCGGCGTGATTTCTACTGGGCGCTGCGCTCCTCGCTCATCAGCCGGCACGACCAGATCGAGCTGTTCGATCAGGCCTACCAGATGTTCTGGCGCAATCCCGACATCCTGAACCGCATGATCGACCTGATGCTGCCCACGCTCGCCATCGACGACCCGGAGCAGCAGGAACAGGGCGAGCCGCTGCAACGCCGCCTCGCCGAGGCGATGATGCCGCCGCGCGACCAACTCCAGGAGCGCGAGGAAGAACAGGTCGAAATCCAGGCGGATATGACCTGGTCCGCCCGCGAACAGCTCCAGACCAAGGATTTCGAGCAGATGAGCACGGAGGAGTTGGAGCGCGCCAAACAGGCCATGACCCGGCTCGCCCTGCCGCTCGCCGCCCTGCCCACCCGCCGCTACGAGCCCACGGGGCGCATCGCCCGCGCCGACCTACGCCGCACCATGCAGAAGGCGCTGCGGGGCGGCGGCGACGCGATCCCGCTGCAATACCGCCGCCGCAAGACCCGGCCGCCGCCGCTGGTGGTGCTCTGCGATATTTCCGGCTCGATGGAGCGCTATGCGCGCATGCTGCTGCACTTCCTGCACGCGCTCACCAACGACCGCGACCGGGTGCACACCTTCCTGTTCGGCACGCGCCTGACCAATGTCACCCGCTATCTGCGCGACCGGGAGGTGGACCGGGCGCTGGCTGCCATCGGCGAGCGGGTGCAGGACTGGTCGGGCGGTACCCGGATCGGCGCCTCGCTCGAAACGTTCAACCGGCTCTGGTCGCGGCGCGTGCTGGGCCAGGGCGCCGTCGTCCTCCTGATCACCGACGGGCTGGATCGCGAGGCGGCGGCCGGTGTCGCCGAACAAATGCAGCGGCTGCACAAGTCCTGCCGCCGGCTGATCTGGCTGAACCCGCTCTTGCGCTATGACGCGTTTCAGCCCAAATCTACGGGAGCACGGGCGATTTTGCCCCATGTCGACGATTTTCGGCCCGTCCACAATCTGGAAAGCCTCGGCGACCTCGCCGGCGCGCTTTCCGCTTCGGACGTGAGCCTGCAGAAAGGCATGCGAGAATGGCGGACCAAACTCTGACCAATGCCGAGGCCGACGCGATCCTGGCCCAGGCCCGCGACTGGCGCGCCGCCGGCCGCGGCGTCGCCATCGCCACCGTGGTCTCCACCTGGGGCTCGGCGCCGCGCGGCGTCGGCAGCCAGTTGGTGATGACCGACGACGGCGCCTTCATGGGCTCGGTCTCCGGCGGCTGCGTCGAAGGCGCGGTCGTGACCGAAGGCCAGGAGGTAATCGCCGACGGCCAGCCGCGCCTCTTGGATTTCGGCATTTCCGACGATCAGGCCTGGGAGGTGGGGCTAGCCTGCGGCGGCAAGCTGGAAATCTTCATCGAGCGTGTGGAGGCCTGAGGCCGTGCAATCGTCCCTGTTCGAAAAGGCCGTCGCGCTGCGCGCCGACAACCGCCCGGTCGTCCGTATCGTCGAATTGCATTCCGGCGCCGACTGGCTGCTGACCCCGGACGGCGTGGAAGGCCCCACCGCCCTGCCGCCGGAAGTTGCCGAGGCCGCGCGGGAGGCCCAGCGGCATGACCGCAGCCACGACGCGAAGCACGGCGACCAGCGCTATTTCCTGCACGTCTACAACCCGCCACGCCGCCTGGTGGTGGTCGGCGCCGTCCACATCACCCAGCCGCTGATCCAGATTGCCGAGGCGGCGGGCTATGCCGTCACCGTGATCGACCCGCGCGGCGCCTTCGCCACCGCGGAGCGCTTTCCCGGCGTCACCCTGAACGAGGACTGGCCCGACGAGGCGATGGAGGCGCTGCGCCCTGACAACCGCACCGCCGTCGTCACCCTGACCCACGATCCGAAGCTGGACGATCCGGCGCTGGAAGTGGCGCTCAGGTCCGACGCCTTTTATGTCGGCTCGCTGGGGAGCCGCAAAACCCATGCGAGCCGGGTCGAACGCCTGACTGCCGCCGGCCTGACGGCGGCCGAGATCGGCAAGATTCACGCGCCCATCGGCCTGCATCTGGGCGGCCGGGCGCCGGCGGAAATCGCCATCGCCATCATGGCTCAGATCACCCAGGTCCTGCACCTGGGTGCGGGCCAGGAGACAAAGGCCAAGGCCGCGGCGTGAGCCACGACCCCGCGAGTTCCCCGGCCCGGCGCAGCGCGCCGAGAGCCGGGGCCGCCAAAGGCGACGAACACCGCACCCCCAGGGATGGCGTCGTTCGCGGAAACCGGCCCCGGATCGCTCTGCGAGCGTCCGGGGAACAATAGGAGTTTCGCTCCATGCAATTCGGTCCCATTCCCGTTTCCGAAGCGGCGGGCGCCCTGCTCGCCCATTCGGTCAAGGCCGGCAAGCGCACCCTGAAAAAGGGTCGCCTGCTGGGCGAAGCCGACATCGCGGCCCTGACCGAAGCCGGCATCCGGGACGTCGTCGCCGTCCGCCTCGCCCCTGGCGAGATCGGCGAGGATGCCGCCGCCGAGCGCGTCGCCCGGCTGTTCCACGGCCCCGGCGTTCGCGCCAACGTGCCCTTCACCGGCCGCGTGAACCTGTTCGCCGAAGAAGCCGGCGTTCTGGTGTTCGAGCGCCGCCTGCTCGACCGGGTCAACACGGTGGACGAAAGCGTCACCGTCGCCACGCTGGAGCCCTATGCCCGCGTCGAGGCCGGGCAGATGGTGGCGACCGCGAAAATCATTCCTTTCGCCACCTCCGAGACCGTGCTGCGCCGGGTCGAGGCCATCGCCGCGCCGGTCGAGGCCAGCCTGATGCGCGTCGCGCCCTTCCGGGCCAAGCGCGTCGCCCTGATCCAGAGCACCCTGCCCAACCTGAAGCCCAGCGTGCTCGACAAGACCGTCGGCATCACCCGCGACCGCCTCACCCCGCTCGGCGCGACGCTCACCGGCGAGCGGCGCTGCGACCACACCGCCGAGGCCATCGCCGAAGCCGTGCGCGAGGCCCTGGCCGACAAGCCCGACATCGTCCTGATCGCCGGCGCATCGGCCATTGTCGACCGGCGCGATGCGCTGCCGGCAGGTGTCGTCGAGGCCGGCGGCAGGCTCCACCATTTCGGCATGCCCGTGGACCCCGGCAACATGATCCTGGTGGCGGAGGTGGACGGCCTGCCCGTGCTCGGCCTGCCGGGCTGCTGCCGCTCGCCCAAGCTGAACGGCTTCGACTTTGTGCTGGCCCGCCTCTGTGCCGAACTGCCGGTCGGGCCGCAACAGGTCATGGCCATGGGCGCCGGCGGCCTGCTGGCGGAAATCCCAAGCCGCGGCCACCCCCGCGCCACCCTGCCGGACGGCACCGCAGGCGAGGCGCCGCGGGCGCCGCGCATCGCGGCCCTGGTGCTGGCCGCCGGCCGTTCGAGCCGCATGGGGACGGCCAACAAGCTGCTCCAACCCGTCGCCGGCAAGCCGATGCTGGCGCACACTTTGGACGCAATCGCCGCCGCCAAACTCGAGGCGACCGTGGTCGTCACCGGCCATGAGACCGACGCCATCAGCCCGCTGCTGGCCGGGCGCGACCTGCTGGCGGTGCACAATCCGAACTTCGCCGCCGGCCTCAGCACCAGCCTGAAAGCGGGCCTGCGGGCGCTGCCGTGGGATATCGACGGCGTGATCGTCTGCCTGGGCGACATGCCCCGTGTCACCGCCGATCACCTCCAGCGCCTGATCGCCGCCTTCAACCCGCTGGAGGGCCGCGCCATTGTCGTGCCGACCTTCGAGGGCCGGCGCGGCAACCCGGTGCTCTGGAGCACCGAGTTCGTGGCCGCCATGCAGGCGCTTTCCGGCGACCAGGGCGCCAAGCCCCTGATGGCCGAGCACGCCGAGCGCCTGGCCGAGGTGGAAATGGCCGACGCCGCCGTGCTGCTGGATATCGACACGCCGGCGAAGCTGGCCGAAATCACCGGCAAGGTGGCCTGACGCGATTCCCCACCGCCCCGGGCTTGACCCGGGGTCCATGCCTGAGACGCCCCGACAAGGTCCGTACTCTGCAAGACACTCTCAGGCATGGCCTCCCGCCTCCGCGGGAGAACGGGAGGGACAGTTCGTGGAAGGAACCGCTGTTTCCCGGACGGTGCGGAGCGCCGATCCGGGACCGGTCGCGGCGTGCGAACATCGGCGGGAGCGGTGTTCGAAGGATGCGGCCGGCCCCGGATGGCGGCTCCGCCCCCTCCGGGGAACACGATCGGCGCTCCGCACCGTCCGGGGCACAGGGCCCGCTTAGGTTTGGTGAATCGCTGACACCGGTCGTACGTCACACCGGCTCGGCCGGCACCACGCGCTCCGGGGCGACGATGGCGTTCTGGGCCGGAACCAGGGCGAGTTCCCCCTGGGTCCGCGCCAGGATCTCCGCCACCGACGCCGCCGCCAGCGCCAGGGCCCGCGCCGGGTCCGGCGTCTCCAGATAGCGGCCCAGATAGATCGCCGCGAACGTGTCGCCGGCGCCGAAGGCGGGCGCCTCGATGCGGGGATGGCGTACGCTCCAGGCGGCCTCGCGCGTCACCGCCAAAGTTTCGACGGCCCGGCGCGGGAACAACAGCCCGGTGACCACCACCAGCCGCGGCCCCCATTCCAGCAACTCCCTGGCCGCCGCCAGCACCGCCTCGCGGCTATCGCAGGCCATGCCGGTGAGGGTTTCCAGTTCGAACCGGTTCGGCGTCACGATATCCGCAGCCGGCACCAGCACGTCGCGCATCACCGCCGGAATGTCCGCCGCCACGAACAGGCCCTTCGGGTCGTCGCCCAGCACCGGATCGCAGGCGAAGAGCGCATCCGGCACGGACTTGCGCAACCGCTCCACGGCCCGCGCCACTGCCAGCCCGTTCGCCGCCGTGCCCAGATAGCCGGAGAGCAGCGCGCCGCAATCCCCGAGAAAGCCCCGCTCCGCCAGCCCCTGCACCAAGGCGTCAATCTCGTCGGCCGGCGCCGGGCCACCGCTGAAGCCGCCATGGGCCGGGTGATTGGAAAAGCGCACCGTGTCGACCCGCATCACGTCCCTCCCCAACCGCTGCAGGGCGAACACGGCCGCGCTGTTGCCCACATGGCCATGGGCGACGCTGGACTGGATCGAGAGCACATAGCGCATGCCGCGGTTCCGATGCTGCAATTGCGAAAAGAACGGGGTATAGAAGGCGGGATTTTATAGAAGACTCGCCTCCGAAATGCCAAAGGAACCCGCAACCGCCATGTCCGCCTCCGCCCCGATCCGCCCCCGCCGCAGCGTCCTCTACATGCCGGCCAGCCGGGCCAGCGCGCTGGAAAAGGCCAAGAGCCTGGCCGCCGACGCCCTGATCTTCGATCTGGAAGACGCCGTCGCGCCGGACGCCAAGGATGCGGCCCGCGACCAGGCCTGCGCCGCGGCCGCCTCCGGCGCCTATGGCCGGCGCGAAATCGTGATCCGCGCCAACGGCCTGAACACCCCCTGGGGCTATGCCGATCTCGCCGCCATCGCCCAGTCCGGCGCTCATGCGGCGCTGCTGCCCAAGGTGGAGAGCGCGGCCATGCTCGCCCAGGCGGCGCAGGTGCTGGACGAGGCCGGCGCGCCGGCGGAGATGGCACTTTGGGCCATGGTCGAGACACCGCTCGCCATGCTGCAAATCCAGGATATCGCCCGCGCGCCGCGCCTCGCCTGTCTGGTCATGGGCACCAGCGACCTGGCGAAGGACCTGAACGCCGTGCACACGCCCGACCGCCTGCCCTTCGTCACGGGGTTGGGGCTCTGCCTGCTGGCGGCACGGGCCTATGGCCTGGCGATCCTGGACGGCGTGCACCTGAACCTCGGCGACGACGCGGAGTTCGACGCCCATTGCCGCCAGGGCCGGGAAATGGGCTTCGACGGCAAGACCCTGATCCACCCGAAACAGGTGGAACCCGCCAACGCGGCCTTCGGCCCCTCCGACGCGCAGGTCGACGAGGCCCGCCGCATCATCGCCGCCCACGCCGAGGCCGAGGCCAAGGGCCAGGGCGTCGTGCTGCTGGACGGCAAGCTGATCGAGAACCTGCACGTGGTCGGCGCCCACCGCACCGTCGCCCTCGCCGAGGCCATCGCCGCGCTCGCCGCCTGAGCCTGAAAGACAGCCGTCACGGCCCCACTCCACCCCGTTTGGGCTCCCTCCTCCCTTTTCATCCCGAGTAGGCGCAATGCGCCGTATCGAGGGACGCCGACACCGGCACCGCCCCCCTCGATACGGGCCTACGGCCCTACTCGGGATGAAGCAGTGGCATAGAAGAAGGAATGCCCCGCCCCCTTCAAAGCGGGATGGCGAGCAGCGTGTCCACCCGGTCGTTGTCCAGCACCACCCGCTTTTCGCGGAACTTCGCCTCGGGCCCGGTCAGGTCGATCACGTCCCGATACAGGCCGACCGCAAACACCTCGCTGGCGCCGGCCTGGAGGGAGCGGACCACCAGCAGGTTCGACTCGGCCTCCACCCGGCTGGGCCGCCCGGCGTCCAGGATCACCGTCGCCGACACCAGATGGCGATAGCGCTGCGGCTCATAAATATTGGCCTGGCGCAGCGCCGCCACCCGGTCGCGCAGCATGCCCTGGCTGTCCGCATAGATCAGGCCCATGGGCAGGCCGCGCTCGGCATTGGCGGCGTGCACGATCTGGTAGAAACAATCGTCGGCAAAGAAGCCCGGCCAGTCCTCCAGCCGGTCCTGGTCCAGGCAGCGCACATAGGCGGCCTGCAGCCGCTCCACCCGCCAGAGAGCCTCGCGCTCGTCCATCGCCCGCGCGCTCAGGAGCCGAGGCCGGCGGCCGCGCGCTGGTCCGGCGTCCACCGGGCCTGGAAATCGGCGGTTGAGTTGGTGTTGGGATAAGCCTCGTCGGGCACCGGCACGCCCAGAAAGGCACAGAGCGGCGCCCAGCCATCGGCGCCGTCGAACACCAGCAGCTTGTCCACCGGAACCTCCGCCTTCACCGCCGCGTTGTGGGCGCGGTACACGCTAAGCACATGCTCGCGGTCGTCGACCTCTCCGCCGAACACCTTGTCGATGATGACGGCCTTGGCCATGGCGCGCTGAACCGGCCGCGTCGGCGTCGCGTCCGGATCGGGCGGCAGGCGCAACGACTGGAAAATGGTGCGGGAGATGCTCTGCCACCATTTTTCCTCCGGCCGCTCGGTCAGGATGACCTTGGCGTCCGGGAAGGTCTGCATCAGTTCGCGCCAGAACGCCGACGACGGCCAGTCGCAGGACGCGCGATAGCCCTTCAACAGCGCGGCAAAGTCCACGGCTTCGCCCTGGGCGGCACGGAGCCAGCCCTCGGCCGTCTCCGGCACGTTGCGCATTTCCATCATGTGATGGCAGGGCCGGAAGCCCAACATCTCCAGCGCCTGCTTCAGCGACATGGTGGAGGTGCGCCCCATGCCGGCCCCGATGATCTGCACCATGATCACACTCCAAATGTTCTGAGATTCATTGTTTGCGATCGAACGGCATGATAATAGCTACGCCGTGAATTCGGGGCAAAATGTGATGATGTTCCGAACGCGCACCGTTGGCAAACACCATCGACCGGACCCTTCGGTCGGGATCGCCCTCGCAAAACAGTCCCTCGGAGATTGTGCATGCCGAATGCCACCCACCCGTCCCACAGCACCGAGCGGGCCTCTCGCGAGGTCGAAGCCTATGCGGAGGGCGGATTCCTGGATGAGCGGTCAAAGCATCAATCCAAACTTCGCCACTATTACAGCACCCCCAGCAATTCCCGGCTGCAACAGGCATTCAAGGACGTCATTGAGGCCAATCTCAGCAATACGGTCGTACTCGAAATCGGTTGCGGCATCGGTTGGAACTGCCAACAGATGCTGGACCACGGTGCCGCGGAAGTCCACGGCATCGACATTGCCGAATCCAAGATCGGACAAGCGCTGGCGAAATTCGACGATCCTCGCCTGACATTTTCCCTGCACGATATTCACGAACCGCTGGACGGCAAGTACGACCTCATTATCGGCCGCGCCGTACTCCATCACGTCGATTACCAGAGCGTGCTACAGCAACTCTACGACAACAACCTGAACCCCGGCGGAAAGATGTTTTTCATCGAACCGATGGCGGAAGGGCTGCTGACCAAGCTCTATTGGAAGCTGACACCGCACATGCACACCCCGGACGAGCGACCGTTTTACGCTCATGACATTGCCTGGCTGAAGGACAGATTCCCAAGCTTTCGGTTGATCCCGTTCGGTTACCTGGCGTTTCCGGTGAACATCGTATCCGCCGCAATCATGCCCAAGCCTGGAAATGCGCTGACCCAATTCGCAGATTCGATCGACCAGCGGCTCGCAAAACTGGAATGGCTCGGGCCGCGTTTTCACACCGGAATTTTTTGCATTCAGAAGCCCGCAGCCGACGCCCGCTCCGCAGACTGAGCACCGGCCGCGGGCCGAACGACGGCCACGAGCCGAGCGTCGGCAGCGGGCCGAGCGTCGGCAGCGGGCCGAGCGTCGGCCGTGGGCTATCCGGTCCGTTATTCCGCGGCCGCAGGCCGGGCCTCGGCCAACTGGGTCAGGCAATCGTCCGCCAGCGGCTCGATCGGGGTGAAGTCGCGGTGGGCAATCCATTCCGGCCGCTGGAATTTCGTGATGTGGTTCGACACCTCGCACAGGCTCAGATAGACGATGGTCCGGTCCCAGGGCGAGATGTTCGCGGGCGAGGCATGCACCAGGCAGCCATGGAACATGATCACGCTGCCCGCCGGCCCTTTCGGCGCCACGATGCCGCCCTTGGCCGCCAGTTCGCGGATCTTGGCGTTGTCCAGCGTCCAGAGCGGATAGGAAGTGGTGGCCAGATCGTGCCCGGCCTCGACCACGCCTTCGCGATGGCTGCCGGGAATGAACATCAGCGCGCCGTTGAACTCGGTCACGTCGTCCAGGAACACGGCGATGTTCATGGCCCGCGGCTCCGGCATGCCGTCGTCGCGGTGCCAAGTGCCGAAATCCTGGTGCCACTGCCAGACATCGCCGTCGAACGCCGCCTTCGCGTTCACCTTGTACTGGTGCATGTAGAGCTTGCCGTCCAGGATCTGCTCCACCGGCTCGATCAGGCGCGGATGGGCGCCCAGGCGGCGGAAGGCCTCGTTGTAGTGATGGGCGGCGAAGGCGGTGCGCGGCGTCGAGCCGTCCTTCTCGCGCCAGACCTCCTCGCGATCCTGCGCATAGACGACGTCGGCTTCCCGCCGCAACACCGCCGCCTCGGCCCGGCTGAAGCATTCCGGCAGGAACAGATATCCGTCCCGGTGAAACTGCGCGATCTGATCCCTGTTCAGTTGCATATCGGTATGCCTTTACACGTTTTGGTCGAGTTTTGTATCCTTCCTACTCTATCACGCACGGGCAAAAGCAGGGAAGACGATTGGCAAAGGTGCGCAACGACAAGGCCCGCAAGTTGGCCTTCAAATTCCTGCGGCTCGCCGAGAACCAGTTCACCAGCCAGCGGCTGCGCCGCGTCTATCGCGATTGGTTCGGGGTGGAGGTGGGGCTCTACTCCTATGGCTGTTTCGATCCGGCGCGCTTCCCGCCCGGCACACGCTTCGGCCGCTATTGCTCGATCGCGAACACCGCTGCCAGCTTCGACACCGATCACCCGGTCGACGCCGCCATCCTGCACCCGGTCGCCTACCATCCCGGCTTCGGCGTCGTCGACGCTTGGCGCATCGCGCCGACGCCGTTGGTGGTGGAGGACGATGTTTGGCTCGGCCACAACGTCACCATCCTGGCCGGCACCGGCCGCATCGGCCGGGGCGCGATTGTCGCAGCCGGCGCGGTGGTAAGAGAGCCGGTGGCGCCCTATATGATCGTGGCAGGCATTCCCGCCCGCCCCATCCGGCCCCGCTTCGGGCCCGAGCGCATCGCTTCCCTGGAAGCGAGCCATTGGTGGGAGCGGACGCCTCCGGAGTTGCGACACCTGACGGCGCAACATGCGGATTGGCTCCCGGAAGCGGCAAGCCGCCACGCTACCAAAGATTAACGAAAAAAAGCCTTGCATTGTGCATCGCACAAAACTACATTGTGCAGTGCAAGGAGCGTTGGCGCGCCCTTGCAACACCCATCTTGGGCGTTTCCTCCCTGTACTTGGGCCGTGCCTTCGGGTACGGCCCATTTTTTTCGCGATTTCAGAGAGTTAGCAGCAGCCAAGCGCCACTCGGGCCGGCCACGGCCCACCGACCCGCGTTACCCCCAAGGCAGCGAACCGGCATTTGCGGTCATTTTGCAATTTGGTAGCGCGATGATGCGTGAATGGTGGGTCCGCGCCCGGACCGGGCCGTCAAGCCAGCGGAATCCCCCTCGCCGGCTCTCGGCACCGCGCGGCCACGCCAGTGGCGAACCGCCTCAGAAATCGATGCGGCGCTCCGCGACCTTCCGAACCAGGAAGTCGCGGAAGACGTTGATCCGCTTGGATTGCCGCATTTCCTCGGGATAGATGAAATAGACGTCGGTGTGCGGCCCTTCTATGTGGCTCAACACATTCACCAATTCACCCGACATGCGCGCCGTATAGGCCGGCAGCGCCGCGATGCCCAGGCCGCTGACCACGGCGCGGTACATGGCGTAAATGTTGTTGACCCGCAGCACCGGGCGCAGGGCCTTGTCGGTGAGTTGCGGATCCATGATCCAGTTGATGTTCAGCGACGGCAGCGGCCCGTCCGAGCCATAGACGATCAGATGGCCGTCCAGGTCGTCCACGGTCTGCGGCACGCCGTGTTGCTTCAGATACATCGGCGCAGCGAACAGGCGCGAGCGCACGGTCTTCAGGTGGCGCTGGATCAGGTCCGGCTGCGTCGGCGGCTGGAAGCGGATGGCGCAATCGGCCTCACGCATACCCAGGTCCAGGTCGCTTTCGGTCAGCACCAGGCTCACCTCGACGTCGGGATAGAGTTCGATGAATTCCTTCATGTGCGGCGTCAGCCAGGTGGAGCCGAAGGCGGTGGTGGTGCTGATCTTGAGCGGGCCTTGCGGCTGCTCCTTCGATTCGGTCAGCATCGCCTCGGTCATGGCCAGGCGATGAAACACCTCGTGCACGTTGCGATAGAGTAGCTCGCCCGATTCGGTCAGGATCAGGCCGCGGGCGTGGCGGTGAAACAACAGCAGGCCCAGGCTCTCCTCCAGGGCGTGCACCTGGCGGCTGACCGCGCTCTGCGAGAGGTTCAGCACCTCGCCTGCGTGCGTGAAACTGCCGGCTTCCGCGACCGCGTGGAAGACCCGCAGCTTGTCCCAGTCCATGCGCATGCTGGCCGGGGAGATGGCGGTGCGGGGCATGGCCACTACTCCGCCGCGAGCGGCACATCCTCCGCCGCAGCCAGGAATTTCTCCGCCTCCAGCGCCGCCATGCAGCCGAGGCCCGCGGCCGTCACCGCCTGGCGGAACACCTTGTCCTTCACGTCGCCGGCGGCGAACACGCCGGGCACGTTGGTGCGCGTGCTGTCGGGCTTGGTCAGCAGATAGCCCTCGCCATCCATGTCCAGCACGCCCTTGAAGATGTCGCTGTTCGGCCGGTGGCCGATGGCGATGAAGACGCCGTCCACCGCGCGCTCGACGGTCTCGCCGGTCTTGACGTTCTTCAGGCGCACGCCGGTGACGCCAGGCGGGTTCTCATCCCCCAGCACCTCGTCCAGCGCCGAATCCCAGACCATTTCGATCTTGGGATTGCGGAACAGCCGCTCCTGCAGGATTTTCTCGGCGCGCAGCGTGTCGCGGCGATGCACCAGGATCACCTTGCTGGCGTGGTTGGTCAGGTAGAGCGCCTCCTCCACCGCCGTATTGCCGCCGCCGACGACCAACACTTCCTTGCCGCGGAAGAAAAAGCCGTCGCAGGTGGCACAGGCCGAGACGCCGAAGCCCTGGAATTTCTTCTCGCTCTCCAGCCCCAGCCAGCGCGCCTCCGCACCGGTGGCAACGATGACCGCATCGGCGATATAGCGGTCGCCGCCATCGCCCTGGCAAACGAACGGGCGCTGGGAAAAATCCACGCCGGTGACGACGTCGAAAATCATTTCCGTGCCGACATGGGCCGCCTGGGCCTGCATCTGCTCCATCAGCCAGGGGCCCTGGATCACGTCGGCAAAGCCCGGATAGTTTTCCACATCCGTCGTGATGGTGAGCTGACCGCCCGGCGCCATGCCCTGCACCAGCAGCGGGTTCAATCCCGCGCGGGCCGCGTAAATCGCCGCCGTGTAACCCGCAGGGCCGGAACCGACGATCAAAACCTTGGTACGATGATCCATCCGTCGAGTCTCTTCGCGTTAAGTACCGTGGCCATTGGCAACGGCGTTTCCCTGAACTTTTTGGTTGTTCGTTAGAACTACCCCTCCCGGCCGGATTCGACAACCTCGAACACACGGGCATGCCGATACGGCCGCGGAGCGAGCGCGCCGCAGACAGCGTTCGGCCTTGCCATAACCATAGCCTTTTCCGAATACGCGCAATATAATTACACGAACGGCCTCTGGGAGGAAACACATATGGCCCGCGTGCGGCTGGATGAGATCGATCGCAACATTCTGAAGGATTTGCAGGCGAATGGCCGCATGACCAATGTGGACCTCGCCGGCCGCGCCGGGATCTCCGCACCGCCCTGCCTGCGCCGGGTGCGGGCGTTGGAGACCGGCGGCTACATCCGCGGCTACCACGCCGACCTGTCGCCGGAACTGCTGGGCTTCGAGGTGGTGTTCTTCGCGCTGGTCGGCCTGGAAAGCCAGAAACAGGACCGCCTGCGGTCATTCGAGACCCTGGTCCAGGACTGGCCCGAGGTGCGCGAGTGCCACATGGTGCGCGGCGGCGGCGACTTCCTCCTGAAGCTGATGGCCCACAACACGGCGCACGAGAACGAGCTGACCCAGAAGCTCACCTCCGCCCCGGACGTGATCCGGGTGACCACCTTCCCGGTGATCCGCACCAGCAAGTCCGAACCCGGCGTCCCCATGGACGAGGCCCCTGTCATCGGCGCCGACGATTCGGCCCTGGCGGGGTAGGCGACCATCGCCGCATGGCGCCATGGCAGGCCCCGGAGATCCCGGCCCGTCGCTCCGCGCCGTCCGGGAAAGCAGAATGCGTTCCGCGACGTCCGGGAAAGCGGAGTGCGTTCCGCGCAGGCCGCCCCCTCATCTTTCCCGGTCGCCGCCAGGCGGCGAACCGGGATCCCTCGCCCGGAAGCGCGCCGCCGCTGCCCCCATATCCAGGGTCGCCGTGCCTTGCCGGGCGATCCCCCACTCCCTCCCCGCCAAGGCTTGCCCATGGATTACGTCCCCTTCGGCCGCACCGGCCTGACCGTCTCCGTTGCCGGGCTCGGATGCGGCGGCAACTCGCAACTGGGCCTGGGCCGCGGCAAGTCCGAGGCCGACGCCGTCCGCCTCGTCCGCGCCGCCCATGATCTGGGCGTCACCCTGTTCGACACCGCCGAGGCCTACGGCACCGAGGGCGTGGTCGGAGAGGCCGCGCGCCGGATCGGCCGCGACAAGGTGGTGATCGCCTCCAAATGCCGGATGCGAATCGGCGAAGACCTGATCTCCGCCGGCCAGTTCCAGGCCAAGCTCGACGCCTCGCTGAAGGCGCTCGGCACCGACTATGTCGACATCTACCAGCTGCACGCGGTGACACCGGCCATGTACGACCACGTCGCCGCCGAGATCGTGCCGGCCCTGCAACAGGCCAAGGCCGCCGGCAAGCTCCGCCATATCGGCATCACCGAGACCTCGCCGCACGACCCGCACCAGCGGATGCTGCAACGGGCCTTGCAGGACGATGTCTGGGAAAGCGCCATGTTCGGCTTCCACATGCTGAACCAGGGCGCGCGACGCGACGTGTTCCCGCTGACAGCGGCCAAGGGCGTCGGCACCCTGCTGATGTTCGTGGTGCGCAACATTTTCAGCCAGCCCGGCCTGTTACAGGAGACCGTCCAAGACCTCGCCGCCGCCGGCCAACTGCCGCCGGACCTCGCCGCCGATCCGGAGCCGCTGGGCTTTCTGCTGCACGAAGGCGGTGCCACCTCGATCATCGACGCGGCCTATCGCTATGCCCGGCACGAGCCCGGCGCGCATGTCACGCTGTTCGGCACCAGCGACATCGGCCACCTGGAAGCCAACATCGCCTCGATCCTGCGTCCGCCACTGCCGGAGGCGGACCGCGTGCGCCTGGTCAACACCTTCGGCCATCTGCACGGCGTCGGGCTGGACTTGCCGAACCGGGTGAAACCGCCCCAGAATTGAGCGGCCATGACCGCGCCAAACCCCTCACGACCGGCCGCCGCTGCCGCCGGCCCCGCCGACACCACCTACGACATCGACGTGTCCAAGCTGAACACGTCGGTGTTGTGGCGCATCACGCGCATGGCGTTCCGCCACCGCTGGCGCATGGCCATCGCCATCGCCGCGACCCTGGCGGCGGCGGTCTTCCAGCTGTTCGTACCGCAGTATCTGGGCCAGGCCATCGACCAGGCCCACACGCTGCTGGCGGACAAGAGCGTCGACCCCGCCGCGGCGGAGGCGGCCCTGCTCACCACCGCGCTGCTGTTGCTGGGGGCGGCGTCGCTCCGCGGCCTCTGCACCATGATGCAGAATTATATGGGCGAGGCGGTGGGCCAGTTGATCGGCTACCAGCTGCGGCTGGATTTCTATCGACAGTTGCAGCGCCTCAGCTTTTCCTGGCACGACCGGGTGCACACCGGCGACCTGATGACCCGCGGCATCCTCGATATCGAGGGCGTGCGGCTCTGGACCGACACCGGCATTCTGCGCTCGTTCCTGCTGACGACGCTGATCGGCGGCGGCGCCTATATCCTGATGAGCAAGGACGTGCTGCTGGGCTGCACCACGCTCAGCTTCGTGCCCATTGTCGGCCTTCGCGCCTCGTTCGCCCGGCTGAAGCTGCGCGACGCCTGGCTTGCCTATCAGGACCAGATGAGCCTGGTGACCAAGGTCATGGAGGAGAATCTGGGCGGCATCCGCGTCGTCCGGGCCTTTGCCGGCCAGGACCACGAACTCGACCGTTACGACCGCTTCGCTGGCGAGGCGCTGGCCATGGCGCGCGAACGGGCCGGGCTGTTCGTGCGCAACATCACCCAGATGACCTATATCTACTACCTTGCCATGGGCCTGACCCTCTGGGTCGGCGGCGAGAAGGTCATCGCGGGCGAGATCAGCCTGGGCGTGCTGGCGGAGGCGCTGGCCTTCATGCTGATCCTGCAAATGCCGGTGCGCCAGATCGGCTGGATGATCAACTCCATCGCCCGCGCCTCGACGTGCGGCGGCCGCCTGTTCCACATCATCGACCTGGAGCCCGCCATTCAGGACGCGCCGAACGCCAAGCCGCTGGCGATCACCGACGGCGTCGTCCGCTTCGAGCATGTGTCGTTCCGCTACCCGGCCTGGACCGGCGACGACCGCACGCTTGCCGACATCTCGCTGGAGGTCCGGCCCGGCCGGGTGCTGGGCATTGTCGGCCCACCCGGCAGCGGCAAGACCACCATCACCCACCTGTTGGGGCGCTATTACGACGTGGAGGACGGCCGCATCACCATCGACGGCCAGGACATCCGCCACGTCACCCTGGAGTCGCTGCGCCGGACCGTGAGCATCGTGCAGCAGGACGCCTTTCTCTTCACCGCCAGCCTCGGCCACAACATCGCCTATGGCGACCCGTGGGCGGAGGGCGCGCGCATCGAGGGCGCGGCCGCCACGGCGCAACTGCACGGCTATATCCAGAGCCTGCCGGAGGCCTATCAATCGCTGGTGGGCGAGCGCGGCGTGTCGCTGTCCGGCGGCCAGCGCCAGCGCCTGGCCATCGCCCGCGCCATCCTGCCGGAGGCGCGGGTGCTGGTGTTCGACGATTCCTCGGCCGCCATCGACGCCGGCACCGAGCGCCAGATCCGCGACGCCCTGGCCGGGGCGACCGAGAACCGGGCCGTCATCATCATCGCGCACCGCCTCTCGTCGCTGCTGCACGCCGACGAGATCGTGTTCCTGGACGCCGGCCGCATCGTCGAACGCGGCAGCCACGACCAGTTGATGGCCGCCGGCGGCCCCTATGCCCGGCTCTACGAGTTGCAGGCCCGCACCACCGCCGGGGAGGACGTGGCATGAACGGTGCGCAAGCCTCGACCATGCCGTCCTCTTTCCCCCGCTCCCGCGTAGGCGGGAGCCCATGCCTGAGCGCGTCTCACAGAGTCCGGACTTTGTCGTGGGCTCTCCGGCATGGCCCCCCTGTCGAGCAGGGGGAAGGGTGTGAAAGAGACAAAGCGCAGGAGGCAAGCGCATGAGCCGCCGCCCCTCCAGCCTGCACCGCCGTTCGGCAAAGCCGCCGCCGCTGGCGGTGGTCGGCTCGCAGATCGACCAGGAAGAAGAGTTGTTCGGCCGCGCGTTCGACCCGTTCGTGATCCGCCGCTTCCTCGCCTATCTGAAGCCCTACCGCCGCCGCATCTACTGGGCGCTGGCGGCGATCCTGCTGTTCACGGTCACCCAGTTGATCGTGCCGCTGGTGGTCAAGGCCGCCATCGACCGGGCGCTGGCCGCCGACATGCCGGACCCGGACCTGCTGCACCTGTTCGTCGGCCTGTTCTTCGCCGTGGTGACGCTGAACTTCGTCGGCAATCACGTGATGGAGATCATCATCGCCCGCACCGCCCAGAACCTGCTGTTCGACCTGCGCCGGGCCATGTACGCGCATCTCCAGGTCGTCTCGCTCGGCTTCATGGACAAGACCGAGGTCGGCCGGCTGATGAGCCGGTTGCAGGGCGACGTTGCCGCCTTGCAGGAGTTCCTCGAGTCCTCGATCTTCGCCATAGGCGATATCGTGCTGCTGTTCGGCATCATCGCCGTGCTGTTGAGCCTCGACCCGACGCTGGGGGCGCTGGCGCTCTGCGTCGTGCCGCTGCTGTTCGTCGTGCGCATGGTCTGGCTGCCGCTTGCCCGCAAGGCGTTCACGGCGGCACGCGAGGCCTCCAGCCGCGTCAACGGCGCGCTGGCGGAGAACGTGCACGGCATCCGCGCCATCCAGCAATTGCGGCGCGAGGCGGTGAATTTCGACCTGTTCGAGGAGAAAGCCCGCGCCAACCTGCTGACGCATCTGCGCGCCTCGAAATTCACCAATGTCATGATCCCCATCGTCGACGTGCTGACCGGCTCGGCCATGGCCATCGTCGTGGTGGTCGGCGGCACGATGGTGCTGGGTGGCTCGCTCGAAATCGGCGTGATGGTGGCCTTCCTGTTCTACGTGCAGCGCTTTTTCGACCCGATCCGCTCGCTGACCCTGCAATACTCGACCATGCAGCGCGCCATGGCGAGCGGCCACCGCATTTTCGAGGTGATGGACGTGGAGATCGACGTCCAGGACGCCGCCGACGCCGTCGCGCCGGAGCGCATCGACGGCAGCGTGGAGTTCGAACACGTCACGTTCGGCTACGAGCCGAACCTGCCGATCCTGAAGGATATTTCCTTCCGCGTCGCGCCGGGCGAGACCGTGGCTCTGGTCGGCCCGACCGGCAGCGGCAAGACCTCGATCACCGCCCTCTTGCACCGCTTCTACGACGTGTGGCAAGGCGCGGTGAAGCTGGGCGGATACGACGTCCGCGCCGTCACGCAAGCGAGCCTCGGCCGTCACATCGCCATGGTGCTGCAGGAGCCGTTCCTGTTCTCGGCCACGGTCGAGGAGAACATCCGCTACGCCAAGTCCGGTGCCCCCCTGGACGAGGTGATCGCCGCGGCCAAGGCGGTGGGCGCGCACGACTTCATCATGCGCCTGGAGCACGGCTACCAGACGGAATTGAACCAGCGCGCCGCGAATTTGAGCTTGGGCCAGCGCCAGTTGGTCAGCTTCGCCCGCGCCCTGGTGGCCGACGCCAGCGTGCTGGTGCTGGACGAGGCAACGGCCAACATCGACAGCTACACCGAACTGGAGATCCAGCGCGCCCTGAAGCGGTTGTTGGAAGGCCGCACCGCCATCGTCATCGCCCATCGCCTGGCAACGATCCGCGGCGCCGACCGCATCATCGTCCTGAACCAGGGCGAAATCGTCGAACAGGGCACCCACACCAGCCTGATGGCCGCCGAGGGCTTGTATGCGCGGCTCTACCGCCTCAACTACGCCAGCTTCGACGACATCCCGGAGGACGAGATTGCGCGGGCGATGGAGTGAGGGGATGGGGCAGGAACCACCACAACGGTATATAAGCAATTGACACATTCTTTATCAATTTCATTGAATGTGGTAATAAATTAATTTGCCGGGTGGAAAAAATTCGATAATCATTATAGACTAAACATTGGTGACTTTATATCATCATTGGTTGGGCAGTTCCGCTGGCCGCCATTTGGGCCAAACGCAATTTGATCGAACAGGCTTGATCAATCTGCTGCTGCAACCGCTTTCTTCACACGAACTCTTTAACTTTTTTGTAGGAGGCTGGTTTGATGCTGCTTATCGCAACGATATCGTGGTGGTTCTGGTTTGTTATATCCGCCGGATTTGGGTGGAATAGCGCGTGACGCAGCTTCTGGCTCTGCAAGCGGTAAAACTGAAGCTTAAACCGATTGCAAAGAAGAAAGAAGGGTGGACTTGGCTGAAATAACTGCCGCTTCAATGCAAATCGACGAAGAACAGATAGCTCACACACTATTCCGTCGCAGTGCTGCGCCTTCGCGGTCGCAGATCCGATGCCCATCCTGATTTCGACCCAAATATTCCTGCTGGAGTTGGCGGCTGAAAGGTCAAGCGTGGCAACGGCGCTGGAATTGATGACATTCCAAAAGGCATCCGATTGGCCAAGCGTATTTACCTCGAGGCGGGGGGCGCAGAACAGCACACGCTTGACGCCTGACGAGATGCCGGACATACACATCCAGCGCTTTTGATTGTCGGATGATTTAATGCACCGACGAAATGTATATTAAATCGAATGGTGGAACGACATCCTCAAGTCGAGAGATTACAGCAAGAATTTCGACTGGATATGGTGAACAATCAAATCCATTATTACAAGAAGCAACAACCGCGGGCGGCATTTGCCTAACCCCACAACAACATGCCGCCCTACATCGCCCTCTCTTCTGGAAATTTCTGATCAACGATCTGGTTTCCCTCAACAACACCTGCCCGCAGATACCCTTTAACCCAATTCATGAGGCCCTTGTGCACGGACGATAAATCGCGACGCCAAGCGTGCCGGTCGGACGATGAGTCATGGCACCTTTCTCGGCCAAAGCCCGCCAGTAGCACATGCATCCTCCGCACTAAGTTCATTCTTGACGCCGCCCGCGTCCTCCCCTGCCATAGCACCCACGCAGAGAGAGGACGCGCCGCCCCATGACCAACCATCTCGCCATCCGCATCACCGACCGCCGTCCATTCGCCGAGGGCGAGGCGTTCGGCTATGTCGGGCCCTATGAGCGTCTGACCGGCCGCGTCCACCACACGGTCGACCCGGCCGCCGCCGCCCAGGCCGGCGTCACCGACATCGCGCTCGCGGAGACCGGCGCGGACGGCCTCGTGCACTTCGCCCAGGATGTCTGCATTCTGAAGCCCGCCGACATGCGGCTCGGCAACCGGCGGCTGTTTTTCGACTGGGGCAATCGCGGCAACAAGCGGATGTTGCAGTATTTCAACGACGCCCTGCACTCCAACGACCCGATCTCGCAAGACCACGCCGGCAACGGCTTCCTGATGCGGCGGGGCTACACCGTGGTGTTCGGCTCCTGGCAGGGCGACCTGCTGCCGGGCGACGGGCGCATGCTGCTGGACCTGCCGAAAGCCCGGAACCCGGACGGCTCCCCGGTCACCGGCCTGGTGCGCACCGAGTTCATCGCCAACGCGCCGGGCGTCACCACCTTCACCCTGTCCGGCCGCGGCTCGACCCGCTCGCACCCGGCGGTGTCGCTCGACACCTCGAAGGCGCAGCTCACCCGGCGGCGCTATGCCATGGACTGGCGCGAGCCGGTGCCGGCCGCAGACTGGATGTTCGCACGCTGGGACCATGCCGGCGGCCTCGATGGTCTCGGCGCCGACCGGGGGCTGGTGGTAAGCGACACCCACATCCACCTGCCCGGCGGCTTCGAGCCCGGCTGGATCTACGAACTGGTCTATGAGGCGCGCGACCCGCTGGTCATGGGCCTCGGCCATGTGGCGGTGCGCGACCTGGTGGGGTTCCTCAAATACGGCGCCCGCGATGCGGACGGGCAGGAAAACCCGCTCGGCCCCCAGGGCAGCATCGAGAAGGCCTATGGCTATGGCCGCTCGCAGACCGGGCGCTGCATCCGCGACTTTATCTGGCGCGGCTTCAACGCCGACCATGAGAACCGCCGCGTGTTCGACGGGCTGATGCCGCACGTCTCCGGCGCGGGCGGCAAATGGCTGAACCAGCGCTTCGCCAACGCCGTCGTCGCCGGCGGCCAGAGCCACGAGGACCATTACTGCCCGGCCGACCGCTTCCCCTTCGCCTATGCTGAGTGCACGGATCACAACACCGGCCGCACCGACGCCATCCTGAAACGGCCGGAGACAGACCCGCTGGTGATCCACACCCAGACCGCGACCGAATACTGGCAGCGCCGCGGCTCGCTGGTGCACACGGACACGCACGGCAACGACCTGGCCGAGCCGGCGGGCGTGCGCATCTATCATTGGTCCTCGACCCAGCACACCGCCGACCCCAGGCAGGAACGGCCGCGCAAGGCCGTGACCGACCATTATCTGAACGTCACCCAGACCAGCATGCTGTTCCGCGCCCACCTGGACGCGCTCGACAAATGGGCGACCCATGGCGAGGAGCCGCCGCCGTCGCGGCATCCGAAGCGCGCCGACGGCACCCTGGTCGCCATGGACGCGTGGCGGGCGCAATTCCCCGCCATCCCCGGCGCCACGGTGCCGCGCGAGCCGAACCCCCTGCCCCATCTGGACTTCGGCCCGGACGAGGCCCAGGGCGTGCTGGCGCAGGAGCCGCCGACAGTGCTGGACGAGCGCGCCTATGCGGTGCTGGTGCCGGCGGTGGATGCGGACGGCAACGACGTCGCCGGCGTGCGCTGCCCGATGGTGGCCGCGCCGCTCGGCACCTATACCGGCTGGAACATCCGCGCCCGCGGCTTCGGCCAGGGGGCGATGCACGAATTCTCCGGCGGCTACATCCCCCTGCCGGAGGACGAAGAGGTGCGCGCCGCGACCGGTGATTCGCGCCTTTCCGTCATCGGCCGCTATGGCACCGCGGCCGGCTATGTCGCCGCCATTGAACGCGCCGCCCGCGAACTGGTGGCCCAGCGCCTGATGCTGGAGGAGGACGTGGCGCGGTGCGTTCTGCGTGCGGCCGATTGGTGCCGACCACTGCACGACGTGAAATTGCCCTGAAGCCCGGAACCGCAGCGCCGGCAAAACGCCCGTGCTTGCAGTGGTATGCGACCAAAGGCTATACGGAGACCGCCAAATGCGAGCCCGTGGCTTTTTTGTGATTGCAAGAAACGGGAAAAACCCTAGGCTTCGCGGCAATCAATCAGGGTTCCAAAGTGCCCGCACTCGTCTGGAGGACAACGCAGATCATGGTAGAGCCCAACGGGCACGACTCGATTTTGAGCGTGCGCGGTGTGTCGAAATTTTTCGGCGGCGTCCGCGCAAACAATGATGTCAGTATAGAAGTACCGCGCGGAAAGATCTTTGCCATTATCGGCCCCAATGGCGCCGGTAAGACATCCTTGCTGAACATGATCAGTGGTTTCTATGTCCCGGATGCGGGCGAAATCACCTTCAACAGCAAAAAGATCTCCGGCCTGAAGCCGAGCGAGATCGCGCGGCAAGGCATCGCCCGCACGTTCCAGAACATCGCCCTGTTCCGCGGCATGTCCGTGTTGCAGAACATGATGCTGGGACGGCACGTGCTGATGAAGACCAGCGTCCTCTCCTCCTTCGTCTATTGGGGCGCGGCCCAGCGCGAAGAAGTCGCCCACCGCGAAAAGGTCGAGGAGTTGATCGACTTCCTCCGCCTGAACGACCTGCGCAAGGCCCCGACGGGCGAGCTGGCCTATGGTCTGCAAAAACGCGTCGAGCTGGGCCGGGCGCTGGCGGCGGAGCCGGACCTGCTGCTGCTGGACGAGCCCATGGCCGGCATGAACCAGGAAGAGAAAGAGGACATGGTGCGCTATGTCCTCGACATCGCCGAGCAACGCGGCACCACCATTGTGCTGATCGAGCACGACATGGGCGTGGTCATGGACATTTCCGACCATATCGCCGTGCTGGACCAGGGCGAGAAAATCGCCGACGGCACGCCGGACGAGGTCCGCGCCAATCCGCGCGTGATCGAAGCCTATCTCGGCGCCGGACACTAGGGAGGGCTTTCGGAGCATGGCTGCTCGCGAGGAAACGCTGCCGGGGCTGATGCTGCGCAATGCGCAGGTACGGCCGGCCAAATCGGCAATGCGCGAAAAGGATCTGGGCATCTGGCGGACCTATACCTGGGCCGACTATGCGCGGGAGGTGACGGAATTCGCCGACGGGCTGGCGGCACTGGGCTTCGGTGCCGGCGACAAGTTGGTGGTGATCGGCGACAACCGCCCCCGTCTCTACTGGGCGCAGGTCGCGGCCCAGGGGCTGGGCGGCGCGGCGGTGCCGATCTATCAGGACTCGATCGCATCGGAAATGGCCTTCGTCCTGGCCGACGCCGACACCAAGGTGATCGTCGCCGAGGATCAGGAACAGGTCGACAAGGTGCTGTCGATCAAGGACCAGGTGCCCAGTCTGGAATGCCTGATCTATGACGACAGCCGCGGCCTCCTGAACTACACGGACCCGCTGTTGCGCTCGTTCGAGGCGGTGCAGGAAGCGGGACGCGGCCAGGCCGGCGCCTTTGCGAAAAGCGTCGACGGGCTCGACCCCGATACGATTGCGCTGATGAGCTACACGTCCGGCACCACCGGCAAGCCCAAGGGCGTGATGCTCTCGCACCGCAATCTGGTGGAAACCGCGAAAATCTTCGTCGCCAACGAGGATGTGCGCGAAAGCGACGACTTTCTCTCCTACCTGCCGATGGCATGGGTGGGCGAGAGCATGTACGGCCTGACGGTGGCGTTGCTGGTCGGCTGCTGCGCCAACTGCCCGGAAAGCCCGGAAACGCTGGAACGCGACCTGCGCGAGCTGGGGCCGACCGGCTTCATCGCCTCGCCGCGGGGCTGGGAGACCATTCTCTCGCAATTGCAGGTCAAGGCGAACGATACCGCCGGCGTCAAGCGCTGGTTCTACGAGACCTTCCGCGCCGCCGCCGTTGCCGGCGAACTGGCCAAGGCGGAAGGTCGGTCGGCCGGCGCGATGAACGGCCTGATGCGCTGGCTCGGCGAATTCTTCGTCTACGGCCCGGTGCGCGACCAGATCGGCCTGCGCCGGGCGCGCTGGTGCTATACCGGCGGTGCGCCGCTCGGCCATGACACGTTCCGCTTTTTCCGCGCCATCGGCATCAACCTGAAACAGGTCTACGGCTCGACCGAGGTTTCGGGCCTGGTGTCGATCCAGCCGGACAACAAGGTGAACCCCGATACGGTCGGCCCGCCCTGCCCCGGCATCGAGGTCAAGATCGCCGACAACGGCGAAATCCTGATCAAGTCCGACGGCGTGTTCAAAGGCTATTACAAGCGCGAGGACGCCACGGCCGAGGCCTTCACCGGCGACGGCTATTTCAAGACCGGCGACGCCGGCATTCTCGACGAGAAGCGGGGCGACCTGCTGGTGATCGACCGCGCCAAGGATGTCGGCAAGATGGCCGATGGCACGGCGTTCGCGCCGCAGTTCATCGAAAGCAAGCTGAAATTCTCGCCCTATATCTCGGAGGCGGTTTCGTTCGGCGACGGGCGGGCCTTCGTCTCGGTCATGATCGCCATCGACCAGGCCACCGTCGGCAACTGGGCGGAAAAGAACGGCATTCCCTATACCAACTATGCCGACCTCAGCCAGAAGCCGGAAGTGCGCGAGCTGATTTCGAACGAAATCGGCCGCGTCAACGCCACCCTGCCGGATGCGGTGCGGGTGAAGCGTTTCCTGCTGCTGGCCAAGGATCTCGACGCGGACGATGCGGAAGTGACACGCACGCGCAAGCTGCGCCGCAGCTATATCGCAGAGCGCTATGCCCCCGTGATCGCCGCCTTCTACGGCAACCAGACCGAGGTGGATTTGCGCACCGAAGTCACCTTCGAAGACGGCCGGCGCAGTCATGTGGACGCGCGCCTGCTGATCCAGGACGCGGCTTAAGGGAGCGCACAAATGAATCCGGAATTGGAATTTGCGATCTCGCTGGTGGCGGAAGGCACGCTGACCGGCCTGATGTATTCGCTGATCGCGCTCGGCTTCGTGCTGATCTACAAATCGACCGACGCCATCAACTTTGCCCAGGGCGAGTTCGTCATGATCGCCGCCATTGTCGTGGCCGGCTGCATCGATTGGTTCGGCTTCCCCTTGCTGGTGGCCGTCCTGATCGGCTTCCTGTTCATGGTCGTGTTCGGCATGGGGCTGGAACGGTTCGTGCTGCGACCCATGATCGGCATGCCGATCGTCTCCATCATCATGGCGACCATCGGCCTGGCCTTCTTCCTGCGCGGTTTCGGCCCGCTGGTCTTCGGGGCCGCACCGACAACCATCAACCTGCCGATCCCCGATAGCCCGATTTTCTGGGGTCCGCTCTACCTGAAACCGATCATGCTGGTCGGTGCCGGCATCAGCATCCTGTTCCTGCTGGCGTTCGGCTGGTTCTTCCTCAAATCGCGTGCCGGCGTCGCCATGCGCGCGGTGGCGGACAGCCACCAGGTCTCGATGGCGATGGGCATCAACGTGGAACGGTTCTTCGCCGTCGCCTGGATCACCGCCGGCATCGTCGCGCTGCTGGGCGGCCTGGTCTGGGGCAACATGATCGGCGTCGATACCCAGCTGGCGCTGGTGGGCCTGAAAGTGTTCCCGGTCGTGATCCTGGGCGGCCTCGACTCGATTATCGGCGTGGTCGTCGGCGGCATCATTGTCGGCGTGGTCGAAGCGCTGACCTCCGGCTTTATCGACCCGATGGTCGGCGGCGGCATGAAGGACTTCGCCCCGTATGTCTTGATGATCGTCATGCTGATGATCCGCCCCTACGGCATTTTCGGCCGCCGCCTGATCGAGAGGATCTAAGACCAATGTTCCACCGTGAATGCGGCTATTTCAAAACCAGCTATGTCGCCGATCAGGCGATCCTGCCACTGCCCATTGCCAAGCAGGCGATCATCGGCCTCGCCATCTTTTTCCTGGTGCTGATCCCGTTCTTCGCCAGCGATTACTATCTCGCCAATCTCAGCCTGCTCGGCATCACGGTCGTGGGGGCGCTGGGGCTGAACATCCTGCTGGGCTATACCGGCCAGATTTCGATCGGCCACGCGGCCTTCATGTCGGTCGGCGCCTACACGGCGGCGAATCTGGCCGTGAAACTGGGCCTGCCCTTCTATATCACCCTGCCGCTCGGCGGGTGCATGGCCGCCTTCATCGGCCTGCTGGTCGGCATCCCGTCGCTGCGGGTCAAGGGGCTGTATCTGGCGATTGCGACCCTGGCGGCGCAATTCATCATCGAATGGGTGATCAACCACTTCCCGGCGATTTCCGGCGGCGCCGGCGCGTCGATCCAGGTGGAGCGCCCGAACCTGTTCGGCTGGGAGCTCGACAGTTCCGCCGAGCTCTATTACTTCGTGATGTTCTTCGCGGTGATCGCCATCATCGCGACGATCAACCTGATCCGCAGCCGGGTCGGGCGCGCGCTGATCGCCATCCGCGACCAGGATATCGCGGCGGAAATCATCGGCATCAACGTGTTCCGCTACAAGCTCTACGCCTTTGCGATCTCCTCGTTCTATGCGGGCGTGACCGGCGTGCTCTACACCTACTACCTGGGCATTGCGACCTACGAGCAGTTCCAGATCGACGTATCGATCGACTTCCTGGCGATGTGCATCATCGGCGGCCTCGGCTCGATCACCGGTTCGATCATGGGCGCCTTCTTCATCACGCTGCTGCCGATGATCATCCGCATTTTCATGGAAACCGTCGGGCCGTTCGTCATGGACCCGTCCGTGTTGCCGACCGTGATCGGCCAGATGCGCCTTATGATCTTCGGCGGTCTGATCATCGTCTTCCTGATCGTGGAACCGGATGGCTTAAACCGTTTGTGGTTGAATATCCGGAACTATTTCAGGGTTTGGCCGTTCTCCTACTAGGCGATACACTCGCACCTGTGGGACTGACCGGCCTCATGAGGGGCTTAACAGAGAGGAGACAACGTCTATGAGTTATTTGCGCACTTTCGGCCTGGCCGCGCTGGCCACGGCCGGCCTGGCGGCGGCGGCATCGACCGCCCAGGCGAAAGACCTTATCATCGGCATGATGTGCGACCGCACCGGCCCGACGGCGGTGACCGGCACGGCGCTCTGCCCCGGCTATCACGACTATATCGACCTCGTGAATTCGAAGGGCGGTGTGATGGGCAACAAGATCATCGCCGACGAGGTCGACATCCAATACAAGGTGCCGCCGGCGATCGAAGCCTATCAGCGCTACAAGTCCGAAGGCGCCGTCCTGGTGTCGCCGTATGGCACGCCGATGACCGCCGCCCTGATCAAGACCATGGAGGAAGACAAGATCGCAGGCACCACCGCCGGCTTCGGCACGGCGGCAGCGGCCAATGGCGAGAAATACCCCTACATGTTCCCGATCGCGGCCAGCTACTGGTCGCAGACCGCCGCCGCAATCAAGTTCGCCAAGGACAAGCTGGGCGGCGACCTGAAGGGCAAGAAGATCGCCTACATCTTCTACGACAACCCGGCGGGCCGCGAAGGCATTCCGGTGCTGGAAGAGATCCAAAAGCAGGAAGGCTATGAGCTGCGCACGTTCGGCGTGCCGGCGCCGGGCGTCGAGGCCGGCTCGCAGGTTCTGGACGTCACCCGTCGCTATCGCGCCGACTTCGTCCTGCTGCACGTGTTCGGCCGCGCCCCGGCGGTCGTGCTGAAGGAGCTGAAGCGGGCCGGCTATCCGATGGATCATGTCATCGGCTATGTCTGGGCCGTCAGCGAAGGCGACATCGCCGCCGCCGGCGGTTGGGACGTCGTGGAAGGCTACAACACGATCCAGTTCGCCGGTGTCGGCAGCGACTATCCGGTGCTGCAGGAAATCCGCGACATGTACAAGGCCGAAGGCAAGGATGAGCCGGAAGCGATGAAGTACACGGTGTACTACAACCGCGGCGTTTTCCAGGCAGCGGTCCACGTCAAGGCCATCGAGAACGCGGTCAAGGCCAAGGGCTCGGCCGACATCACCGGCACCGACGTCCGCGACGGCATGGAGGCGCTGCACGGCTTCACCCTCGGCGGTCTGGTGCCGCCGCTGGAAATGTCGCGCCAGGATCACGAGGGCGGCGGTTTCGTCCAGGTGTTCCAGGTCCAGAAGGGCAAGTATGTGCCGGTCACCGACTGGTTCCGCGCCTATCGCGACGACGTGCTCCGTCTGTTGGCTGCAGAGCACCAATAAGCCTCTATCGATTGGGGAGTGTCGCTGCGGCGGCACTCCCGATTTGATCCTTTTTAAATATCGTACAAAACAGGCAGGCGCCCGGTATGCTGCAACTCAACAACATCGAAGTCATGTACAACAATGTGATCCTGGTGCTGAAAGGCGTCTCGATCCACATGGCGCCGGGTAAGATCACCACCATCCTGGGCGCCAACGGAGCCGGCAAGACCACGACGCTGAAGGCGATTTCCGGCGTGCTCCGCTCCGAGCGGGGCGAGATCACCCACGGCACGATCGAACTGGACGGCGAGCCCATCGACCGCATGGCCGGCCACGACATCGTGCGCAAGGGCGTGGTGCAGGTGTTCGAAGGCCGCCGTGTCTTCGTCAACCTGACCTGCGAGGAAAACCTCATCGCCGGCGCCCATATCGAACCCTCCACCGCCGAGATGAAGCGGCGGATGGATATGGTCTACCAGTATTTCCCGCGCATCGGCGAACGCCGCCACAGCCGCAGCGGCTATCTCTCCGGCGGCGAGCAACAGATGCTGGCCATCGGCCGCGCGCTGATGAGCAACCCGAAAGTAATCCTGCTGGACGAGCCGAGCCTTGGCCTGGCGCCGCTGATCATCGAGGAGATTTTCGGCATTATCGGCCGCCTCAACGCCGAACAGGGCGTCACCATCGGCCTGGTGGAGCAGAACGCCAACCTGGCGCTCGGCATCGCCCATTTCGGCTATGTGATGGAGAACGGCTCCATCGTCATGGAAGGCCCGGCCGAGCAGTTGCGCGACAACGCCGACATCAAGGAATTCTACCTCGGCATGTCGGAACACGGCGAGCGCAAGAACTACCGCGACGTCAAGCACTACCGCCGCCGCAAGCGCTGGCTGTCGTAAGGGGCGGTTGCAGACGGGGAGCTTCGGCTCCCCTTTTTCATTCCGCCGCCCGTTCCAGCCGCGCGATCATGCCGTCGGTGACGGTTTTGAGGGATCGCAGGTCGTCGGTGCAGGTGGCGAACACGTTGGACGGGCTCGCCAGGCGGATTTCGTCGCCGCGGCTCGCCGGGGTCGGTCCGAAGCCGATGGCGAGCGCCCGGCCCGGCGGCCAGTAGGCGATCTCGCCCGGCTGCATCACCTCGCGCGCATCGGGCTCGCCGGCGGCGGAGACGGGTGTCGCGAAATAGACCTCGTCGCCCCAGGTGTTGACCGGCGCCTCGAATGGCGCGGCGGCCCAAAGGGCATCGGCCGTCGGTGTGTCGCGCAAGATCAGCCGCAGCCGGATACGGCCAATGGAAAGTTGCAGAACTCGCATCGGTTTTTTCGCCAGCTCCCGTCGACAAGTTCGCGGAGATGATTGGCAAGCTAGCGGGTGTCGTGGCAAGATCAAGTGGGGGGAACGGGCTTGGCCGGTCCGCCAAACGCGCTGGCCGTCGGCCCGCCCAGAAAGCTTGCGATGACCCAAAAGCACGAGGACAGCATCGAAACACCCTATGGTTGGGTGATCATGGGCGCCTCGCTGCTGATCATCACCATGGCGGTGGCGTCAAACTATCTGGTCGTGGTCGGCCTCAAACCCATGGCCGACGCCATGGATTGGCCGCGCTGGGTGACCTCGTCGGCCTATTCGGTGATCGCGCTCGGGTCGGGCACCGGCGGCATCCTGATCGGGCTCTATGCCGACAAGCGGGGCATCTGGCTGCCGGTGATGCTGGCCGGGTTTTCGATCGCGCTCGGCACCACGCTGGTGAGCCGGGTGGAGCATCCGCTGACGATGCTCGCCCTCTGCTTCGTCTTCATCGGCGTGTTCGGCAACGGCGCCGTGTTCTCGCCCCTGATCGCCAACACCACCCGCTGGTTCGACCGCCGCCGCGGCATTGCCGTGGCCATCGTCATGTCCGGGCAGAACCTGGCCGGCGCCGTCTGGGCGCCGACCATCCGCTATGGCATCGAGACCTATGGCTGGCGCGAGACCTGGGCCCTATACGGCATCGTCGCCGGAGTGTGCGTGCCGCCGCTGGCGCTGCTGCTGCGCCGCCGCGCGCCACAGATCAAAGCCGGCGTCACGCCTCCACCCGAAAAGCACGCGATCGAAACGCGATGGCCGCCGCTGGTGGCGCAGGGGCTGTTGTGCCTGGCGATCATCGGCTGCTGTGTCGCCATGGCCATGCCACTGGTCCACATCGTCGCCTATTGCGGCGATCTGGGCTTCGGCATCGACGAGGGCGCGCAGATGCTGTCGCTGCTGCTGGCCTGCGGTTTCTTCAGCCGCATGCTGTTCGGCTGGCTCAGCGACCGCATTGGCGGCCTCAAGACCATCTTCCTGGGCGCGGGCCTGCAAGCGCTGGCTCTGACCTTGTTCGCCTTCGTCGACACGCTGGCCGGCCTGTATCTGATCTCCGCGCTGTTCGGATTGGTGTTCGGCGGCATCGTGCCGAGCTATGCGCTGGCAACGCGGCAGTTGTTTCCGGCCCGTCAGGCGTCCGCACGCATCGGCGTGATCTTCATGGCCGGCTATATCGGCATGGCGAGCGGCGGCCTTTTGGGCGGCGTGATTTTCGACCTGACGCTCGACTACCGGGTGGCCTTTGCCGTCGGCGTCGCCTTCAACCTGATGAACCTGCTCTGCCTGTCGCTGATCCTGGGGAACCGGAAGACCGCCCCGGGGCTCGCACGGCAGCCGGCGGAGTAAGGTGCCGGCTGCGGCAACTTGCACTTCCGTTGCGGGCGCGGGATGATGGTGCCGTCAATACCCGTCCCTGCCCGCCTGCCGGAAAGCCGTCCGTCATGACCAAGACCCTCGCCGACCTCGTCTCCTACCGCTATGGCATCGAGACCGACCTGGGGGCGGACCGCCCGGCGGAAGGATTGCTGGCACAGATCCTGGACCGGCGCTCGCACCGGCGCTGGACGCCGGACCCGGTGCCGGAGGATCTGCTGCAACTGCTGTTCGCCTGCGCCTTTTCCGCCAGCGCCAAGTCGGACCTGCAACAATCCGGCGTCGTCGTCGTGCGCGACAAGGCCGTGCAGCAGGCAATCACCGACCTGATCCCGGCCATGCCCTGGATCGCGACGGCGCCGGTGTTCATGATCTGGATCGGCGACAACCACCGCATCCGCCGCATTTGCGAGATGCGCGGCAAGCCGTTCGGCAACGACCATCTCGACAGCTTCCTGAACGCCGCCACCGACACCGCACTGGCCATGCAGACCTTCATCCTGGCGGCCGAGAGCCAGGGGCTGGGCTGCTGCCCGATCTCGAACGTGCGCAACCACGCCGCCGCCATCGCGGAGATGCTGAAGCTGCCGCCGCACACCTTCCCCTATGCCGGGCTCTGCCTCGGCTATCCGGCGCGCGAGGGCTTTTCGTCGATGCGGCTGCCGCTCACGCGCTTCGTCCACGACGACACCTATAACGAGGCCACGCTGGCAGCCGATATCGACGGCTATGACCGCCGCCGCGCCGCCCGGCACGCACCGCCCAAGACGAGCTGGCGCGATGTGGAGCGGTGGGGCGAGCCAGACTTCTATGGCTGGTCCGAGGACAAGGCCCGCCAGGTGGCCGTGACCGAGCGGGACAATCTGGGGCCGTTCGTGCGCGCCCAGGGGATGAAGCTCGACTGAAGGGCGGCACGGCCGGCTATGCTGAGTTTGACCTCCTATGGCGCCGTGCGGGTCTTCCGGAACCGCGCCTATCGCATCTACACCGAAGGCAATTTCGTCTCGCTGATCGGCACCTGGGTGCAGCGGGTGGCGACCGGATGGCTGGCCTGGGACCTGACCCATTCCGGCGCCTGGCTCGGCGCCGTCGCCGCGGCGGAACTGCTGCCGAGCATCGTGCTGGGGCCGTTCGGCGGTGCCGCCGCGGACCGGCTGGATAGGTTCCGCCTGATCGTCTGGGCGCAGTCGCTGATGGCGGTGGTCGCCTTCGTGCTGGGCTGGGCGACGCTGCACGGCTGGGTCGACATCTGGACGCTGTTCGGCCTCACCGTCGTCAATGGCTGTCTGCAATCCTTCAACCAGGCCTCGCGCCTGTCGCTGGTGCGCAGCCTGGTGCAGCGCGAGGACCTGCCGGCGGCGATCGCGGTCAATTCGGTGCTCTGGAACAGCGCCCGCTTCGTCGGGCCGGTGTGTGCGGGCTTCCTGATCGTCGTGTTTGAGATCGGCTGGTCGTTCGTCGCCAACGGGCTCAGCTTCCTGGCCTTCGTTGCGGCCATGTATGTGCTGCGCCACGACATTCCCCGCGGCGGGGTCACCAGCGGCGGGCCGATCCTGAAGCAAATCGCGGAAGGCATCGCCTATGTCGCCCGGCACGAGGGCATGCGGCCGCTGATGCTGATGCTGTTCATCGGTGCGGTGTTCTCCCGGCCATTTGCGGAACTGCTGCCGGGCATTTCCGACGCGGTGTTCCATCGCGGCGCGGAAGGATTGGCGACGCTGACGTCGGCCACCGGCATCGGCGCCGTCATTGCCGGCGTCTGGCTGGCGCAGGCGGCGAAATTCGGCCGGCTGACCCTGCTCGCGCTGAATTCCAACGCGCTGCTGGCGCTGGCCCTGCTGGTACTGGCGGCCACGGACTCGTTTTATGTCGGCGTCGCGGCAACGGCGGCGGCGGGGCTCTGCATGACCGTCAACGGCGTCGCCAATCAGAGCATCGTGCAATACGCCTCCGCGCCGGAGATGATGGGGCGGGTGCTCAGCATTTATGGCCTGAGCTTCCGCGCCGGGCCGGCGCTGGGGGCGTTGGCGATGGGCACGGCCAGCGAATGGTTCGGCCTGCAAATCCCGGTCGCGGTCGGGGCCGTGGTCTGCCTGGTGGCTTGGCTCTGGCTGGTGCGGCGCCAGGGGAGGATTGCCGCCGCCATGGGGGAAGGGCATGATCCCAGCAACCCAAAAACCGAGGAGCCTGCCCCGTCATGACCGATCCCTATGCCGCGTTCGAAACGCTGACCTTCGACCGTCCGCACCCGCGCGTGCTGCGCGTGACCATGAACCGGCCGGAGCGGCTGAACGCGGCCAACGCCACCATGCACCGGGAACTGGCCGAGGTCTGGCGGGTGGTCGACGCGGACCATTCGGTCAATTGCGCGATCCTGACCGGGGCCGGCAAGGCGTTCAGCGCCGGCGGCGACTTCGAGATGATCGAGCGGATCATGGACGACTACAACACGCGGGTGATGGTCTGGAAGGAAGCGCGCGACATCGTCTACAACGTCATCAACTGCACCAAGCCCATCGTCTCGGCCATGCGTGGGCCGGCGGTCGGCGCGGGGCTGGTGGCCGGCATCCTGGCCGACGTCTCCATCGCGGCGGAAAACGCCCGCATCATCGACGGCCACACCCGGCTGGGCGTGGCAGCGGGTGACCATGCCTGCATTGTCTGGCCGCTGCTTTGCGGCATGGCCAAGGCCAAATACTACCTGCTGCTGTGCGATGCGGTGAGTGGGGCCGAGGCGGAGCGCATCGGCCTGGTCTCGCTGGCGGTGGCGGACGAGGAACTCGACGCCAAGGCGGTGGAAGTCGCCACCCGGCTGGCCGAAGGCGCCCCCAGCGCCATCCGCTTCACCAAATACGCGCTCAACAACTGGTTCCGCATGGCCGGCCCGACCTTCGACGCCTCGCTGGCGCTGGAGTTCATGGGCTTTACCGGGCCGGAAGCGAAGGAAGGCCTGGGTTCGCACAAGGAGAAGCGGCGGCCGCAATTCGACCCGGACGTGCCGCTCTAGGTCCGGACCGGACCGTTGCCGGGAATTGACCCAGAGAGTGAGAGACCGGCGGCGGATGCATCCCCCCCGCTGGCCTCTTCTCCGGATGACTGGTCAATTCTGATCGTCGATGACAATCCGGCCGCCCTGGCCACCCTGCGCACGCTGATGCTGGTGCTGGGCCTCGAACCGCCACTGGAAGCCGCAGGCGGGGTCGAGGCCCAGGAACTGGTGCGGTCGAACGACCTCGACTGCATCATCACCGACCTGCGCATGGAGCCGATGAGCGGCCTGGAATTCGTTCGCTGGCTGCGACACAGCAACGAGGCGGGCAACCGGACCGCACGCATCCTGACGGTCTCCGCCTATCGCGATGCGGCGGAAATCGCAGCGGCGTGCAAGGACGGCGCCAACGGCTTCCTGGCCAAGCCGGTGTCGGTGGCCAGCCTGCGTGCGGCGCTGGCAGCGCTGGCCGAGCATCCCGACGCCTTTGTCGAAGTGGAACAAACCTCTGGCCGGGTTCGCCTGAAAGCCTCTCCCGCCGCCGCGCGCTAGAGCCGAGGCGGCCCGCGGGGGACCTCCCCCGGCCTGCCGGTGGCCGGAAAAGGGGCTGGCGGGCGTTGCCGGGGCCGGTGTAAGCGGTTCGGGCAGTCTTTGGCCCCGCACTCCCGCGCGGCCCCCAATGCAGAGGCGTCATGCTCGACGGAATCGACCCGTTGGTCGTCGCGGTGGTCGCGGTGGCCTTTTTCCTGGGCGGCATGCTGAAGGGCGCGATCGGCCTCGGCATGCCGCTGGTGGCCATCCCGATCATCGCCATCGTCATGCCGGTCGCCAAGGCCATCCCGCTCATGGTGGCGCCCGCCTATCTGATGAACATCATCCAGGCCCGGGAATCCTGGCACGCGCGCACCTCCCTCCTGCCCTGGTGGCCCGTGTTCATCGGGATCGCCGTCGGCGTCGTTATCGGTGTGCAATTCGCCACCAACGCGCCGGAAAGCCTGATGCGCGGCATTCTGGGCGTGACGATGATCGTGTTCGTGCTGTTGAGTTTCGCCCGCATCCAACTTCCGCAGCGCACGGTCGAAAACCCGGTGGCGGGCCTGACCATGGGCGGATTGACCGGGCTGTTCGGCGGGCTGACCGGCGTGTTCGGCCCGACGCTCGCCATGTATCTGCTGGCGCGGCAGTTGGACAAGGACCGGTTCGTCTGGATCATGGCCGTGGTGTTGCTGGCCGGCGTCTCGTTCCTGGGCAGCGCCCTGACCGCGGTCGGCGGGTTCAGCCTGGACCAGTTGCTGGGCACGCTGGGCGTTCTGATTCCCGGCTGGGCCGGCCTTTCTGCCGGTGCCCTGATCCGTCGGCGCGTGAGCCAGGAGCAGTTTCGCAAGATGGCCCTGACCACGCTGCTGATCATGGGCATCAGCCTTCTTGTTGCCACACTCGGGTAATTTCGCGGCAACTGGCATTGCCTCGAAAAGCATCATTGTGTAGGACCCTCACCAGAGGGCAATCCGGGCTGACAGTCAATGTCGGCCCATTTTCGTTTGTAACAGGAGGTTTACGTCATATGCGAGTACTCGCAACCACTTTAGCGGCCACGCTCTTGGCTTCGGGCGCAGCACTGGCCGATGCGCCGCAACTGCCGCGTTCCATGGTCTGGAGCGCCTACGACCTGGGTTCGTCCGGCTATGCCGAGGCCACCGGCATCGCCAATGCGCTGAAGAAAAACTACGGAACGCGCATCCGCATCGTGCCCGCCGGCACCTCGATCGGCCGCATGCTGCCGATGGTCACCGGCAAGGTGACTTACGGTTTCCTGGCCAACGAGGCCTATTTCGCCTCCGAAGGCACCTATGACTTCGCCACCGAGCAGTGGGGTCCGCAGGATATCCGCATCGTCATGGGCCGCGTGGCCAGCGTGGGCTTCGCCACGGCCGGCGATATCGGCGTCAAGGAGATCAGCGACCTCAAGGGCAAGCGCATCGGCTTCGTCAAAGGCAACCCGTCGGTCAACGTGAAGAACGACGCCTATCTGGCCTTCGGCGGCCTGACCCGCGACGATATCGAAATGGTGTGGTTCGGCTCTTACAATGCGATGAAGACCGCCGTGCTGGCCAACCAGCTCGACGCCTTCGGCAGCGTGCCGACCTCCGCCAACATGCGCGAGATCGAGGCGAGCCCGCGCGGTCTGGTCTGGCCGCAATACCGTCCGGAGAACAAGGACGGCTGGAAAGCGATGACCGATGTCATCAGCTTTGCCGCCCCTTACAAGGAAACCCGCGGCGCCGGCATTTCCGAGGAAAGCCCGCGCTGGCTGGTCGGCTATCGCTATCCGATGATCACGGTCTACCAGAATGCCGCGACCACGGACGAGGTCTACAACCTGATCAAGGCGATCGACCTGTCCTACGACGACTTCAAGAACACCACGTCCAGCTCGTTCAACTGGGAACTGGAAAAGGCCGCCCGTCCGCCTTATGACGCGCCGGCGCACGACGGCACGATCCGCTACATGAAGGAAAAGGGCCTGTGGCAGGCCGAGGACCAGGCCTGGCAGGACAAGCGCCTCGCCCGCCTGAACAAGGTGCTGGAGGCCTGGGACGAAGCGCAGGCCGAATTCACCGACTGGCGCGTTGCCGAAAAGGCCAAGGGCAACAAGGTCGATCCGGCCGAAGCCTGGCCGCAATACTGGGAAAAGGCGCGGATGGAAAAGCTGAAATAAGCGAACCCTTCCCGCATGGTTCGAAGCCGTCGGCAGCAATGCCGGCGGCTTTTTTGTTTCCAACGCCCGGCTGGCTGGCCCATCCTGGCACCAGAAGCGGCATCCGCTTCGCTGTCCGTCGTTGCGACGGCGGCATGGGGGCCGGGCAGACCCGCCAAGGCGCCTCCCCTGAACGAACGAAAAAATGCGGAGGATATCGTTCCATGCTTCGACACCTGTCCCTGACGGCGGCGCTGGCCGGCGCGCTGGCCCTGCCGGCCGCGGCAGCCGTGGCGGCCGATCCCGTGCTGCCGAAAACCATGGTCTGGAGTTCCTATGATCTGGGCTCTTCCGGCCATGCGGAGGCGACCGGCATCGCCAACGCCCTGCGCAAGAACTATGGCACCCGCATCCGTATCGTGCCGTCCGGTACCTCGATCGGGCGGATGCTGCCGATGGTCACCGGCAAGGTGAAATACGGATTCCTCGGCAACGAGGCCTATTTCTCGACCGAAGGCCTTTATGACTATGCCAGCGAGCAGTGGGGGCCGCAGAATCTGCGCACGATCATGGGCCGGGTCGCCACCACGGGCCTGGCCGTCGCTGCCGATACCGGCGTCAAAAACATCGCCGACCTGAAAGGGCTGCGCATCGGCTATGTGAAGGGCAATCCGTCGGTCAACGCCAAGACGGATGCCGCGCTCGCCTTTGGCGGCCTGACCCGCGACGACGTCCAGCCGGTCTGGTTCGGCTCATATGGCGCCATGAAGACCGCGCTGCTGGCGAACCAGCTCGACGCCTTCGGCAGCGTCACCACCGCCGCCAATGTGCGCGAGATCGAGGCGAGCCCGCGCGGCCTCGTCTTTCCGGGCTTCCCGCCGGAAAACACGGCCGGCTGGAAGGCCGTTACCGACGTGATCAGCTTTGCCGGCCCTTCGCTGGAAACCAAGGGCGCGGGCGTTTCGGAGGAGCACCCGAAATGGCTGCTCGGCTATCGCTATCCGATCATGAGCGTCTATGAAAAAGCGGCCAGCGCCGACGAGGTCTACAATCTGGTCAAGGCCATCGACCTGAGCTTCGACGACTTCAAGCACACGACAGCCAGTTCCTTCAACTGGGCCCTGGAGCAGGCCGGGCGCCCGCCCTACGACTCGCCCACGCACGAGGGCACGATCCGCTATATGAAGGAAAAGGGCCTATGGCGCCCCGAAGACCAGGCCTGGCAGGAGAAGCGCCTCGCCCGCCTCGACAAGGTGATCGCGGCCTGGGACGAAGCGCAGGCGGAGTTCACCGCCTGGCGTGTCGCCGAAAAGGCCAAGGGCAACAAGGTCGATCCGGACACGGCCTGGCCGGAATACTGGGAAAAGGCGCGCATGGAAAAGCTGAAATAAGCCCGCTTCCGCACTTGCCATTACAAGCCGCCGGTCTCGGGGCCGGCGGCATTTCGTTGAAATCACAGGACAGGGATCAAGTGGCCCGGCAGTTTCGGTTTGACAATCGTATCGCACTCGCGTCCCATCTCTTTTGCCTCAAGCCGGATCAACCGGCGGGTAAAACAGAGGAATGGGAAAACGCCTGAGATGATACGCACACTTTCCGCCGCCATAATCGCGGCCGCGATCGGCAGCGCCGCCATGGCCGCCGAGCCGGTCCTGCCGAAATCCATGGTCTGGACCGCCTACGACCTCGGCTCCACCGGCTATGCCGAGGCGACGGCGATCAGCATTGCCTTCAAAAAGCGCTACGGCACCCGCGTTCGCATCATTCCGGCCGGCACCAGCATCGGCCGCATCCTGCCGCTGGTCACCGGCAAGGCGCGCTACGGTTATCTTGCGAACGGCGCCTTTTTCGCCGCCGAAGGCACCTATGACTTCGCGACCCAGCAATGGGGACCGCAGGACATCCGCGTCATTGCCGGGCGCGTCGCCAGCGTCGGCGTGGCCGTGGCCGGCGACGCCGGCGTCAAGACCATCGCCGACCTGAAGGGCAAGCGCCTGGGCTTCGTCAAGGGCAACCCTTCGGTCAATGTCAAGAACGAGGCCTATCTGGCCTTCGGCGGCCTGACCCTCGACGACATCCAGCAGGTCTGGTTCGGCTCCTACAACGCCATGAAAACCGCGATCATCGCCAACCAGCTCGACGCGATGGGCAGTGCCACGGCGTCGGCCAACATGCGCGAGATCGAAGCCAGCCCGCGCGGCATTGCCTGGCCGGAATTCCGGCCGGAAAACAAGGAGGGCTGGGACAAGATGCAAAGCATTCTCAGCTTCACCGCGCCCTATCACGAAACCAAGGGCGCCGGCATTTCGGACGCCAACCCGAAATGGCTGGTGGGCTTCCGCTACCCGGTGATCACCGTTTATCCGAAGCATGTGGGTGCCGATGAGGCCTACAATTATATCCGCGCGCTGGACGAGTCGTTCGACGACTACAAAAACGTCAACGCGCTGGGCGTGAACTGGGCCATCGAAGGCGCCGGGCCGCCGCCGTATGACGCGCCGGCGCACGAAGGCACCATTCGCTACCTAAAGGAAAAGGGCTATTGGAAGCCGGAACATCAGGAATGGCAGGATAAGCGTCTGGCCCGCCTGAACAAGGTACTGGCCGCCTGGGACGACGCCCAGGCCGGCTTCCTGGAATGGCGCGAGGCCGAAAAGGCCAAGGGCAGCACGGTCGATGCGGACGAAGCCTGGGCAACCTACTGGGCGGATTACCGCAAAGAACACCTCTGACGCTCACCGGGCCAGGCCCAATACCAGCGTGCCGCCGGTCTCGCCGAGACCGGCGGCATTTGCGTCTGTATACAATTTGGAAATTGACATACTGACGGTACATCGCTCTGGATAGGCGCCCGTGGCGGTCGCGGACGTGGCCGCTGGACTGGAAACGGAGAAGATACGTGATTTTGCGAACCCTTTCGGCGCTGGCCCTGGCCGGCGTCACCTCGGCCGCACTGGCGGCCGAGCCGCAACTGCCGAAGACCATGGTCTGGACGGCCTACGATCTCGGCTCTTCCGGTTATGCGGAGGCCACGGGCATGGCCAACGCCTTCAAGAAGAAATTCGGCACCCGGATCCGCATCATCCCCGCCGGCACCTCCATCGGCCGCTTGCTGCCGCTGGTAACGGGCAAGGCCTCGTTCGGTTTCTTGGCCAACGAAGCCTATTTCGCCGCCGAAGGCAGCTATGACTTCGCCGACGAGCAATGGGGCCCGCAGGATATCCGCATCGTCCTCGGCAAGCCGACCTCGAACGCCATTGCCGTGGCGGGCGATGCCGGTATCAAGACGGTCTATGACCTGAAGGGCAAGCGCCTCGGCTATGTGAAGGGCAACCCGTCGGTCAACGTCAAGCAGGACGCCTATCTGGCCTTCGCCGGCCTGACCCGCGCCGATGTCGACGTGGTATGGTTCGGTTCCTACAGCGCGCTCAAGACCGCCGTGCTGGCCAACCAGATCGACGGCTTCAGCAGCGTCACCACGTCGGCCAACATGCGCGAGATCGAGGCGAGTCCGCGCGGCCTCTGGTATGCGGAAGTGCCGGCGGACGACAAGGAAGGCTGGAAGAAGCTGACCGACGTCATCGACTTCGCCAAGCCGATGGTGGAAACGCAGGGCGCGGGGCTCAGCAAGGAGCACCCGGCGAACATCCTGCAGCTGCGCTACCCGATGGTCACCGTCTATCCGAAGGATGTCTCGGCGGACGACGCCTACAACTTCATCAAGGCCGCGGACATGGCGTTCGATGATTACAAGAACACGACCGCGACCGGCGAGTTCTGGGCCGTCGACAAAGCCGGACCGCCGCCCTATGACGCGCCGGCCCACGAAGGCACGATCCGCTACCTGAAGGAAAAGGGGATCTGGACCGACGAACATCAAGCCTGGCAGGACGCGCGCCTGGCACGCCTGAACAAGTATCTGGAACTCTGGGGCGACGCCCAGGGCGAGTTCCTGTCCTGGCGTGAGGCCGAGGCGGCCAAGGGCAACAAGGTCAATGCGAAGGACGCTTGGCCGGAGTACTGGGAAAAGTACCGGGCGGATCACAAATAAGCACACCGCCTTCCGCAAGAAGGGCCGCAAGCATCGCGCTTGCGGCCCTTTTTTATAACGACGTTTTTATATTGACGTGGGCTTTTGCGTTCGTCGCACCGTCTTCACGGTCAGGGCCGGCCTGTGGCTCCCTGGAGGGGGCAGGCGCCGCCGCGCAAGGGCGATGCGGTTTCCCGGGCTATTGCAAGCCTTTCGGTCAGTCGAGCAGCAGGTGGCGAACGATCGCCGCGTCGCGCCGCTGGCACGCCAGGATCGCCTGTTCGAGGGAGTCGTTTGCGTTCGACTCCGACCCCATCAGCCAGTGCGCCAGCCAATCCAGCGCCCGGTGGACAATCGCCGCGTCCTTGCGCTGCGATTCCAGGATCGCCAATTCCAGCTTGTCGTCGATTGGCTGCTGGCCGGCATCCTGCGCTGCACCATAGCCAAAAAAATTCGTCGGATGAGAGATAACGCCCACGACCCGTGCTCCTGATATCTGTAACTTCGCCCGTCGAAGTCTTGATGTCTATTTTGTCTATTTGGGCGCATGCAACCAGAGGCCATTTCGCAACGCAGCAATGCAATGACGGCATGGCATCATCGCGCCCGAACACTTCACCGTACCTTGGTAGGGTATTTCTTTCCGCTTTCTTGAGAAAACTTCAACGAATTTGAGGGAGGCACCGTTGCCTTGATCCCGGCAATCCTGTCTGATTGGCGCCCAGGTCTGCCGACGAGCGGCCACCCTCCCCCGGCTCCTGTCTGCGAGTGCCCAGCCAATGTCCGCCACCCACCTGCCTGCGCCGATCAAAGTCCGGCTTGCCGATGCATTGGCCGCCAGCCGGAATGCGGTCGCCCTCCAGGATGCCCTTGAGATCCTGGAGGGTCTGGCCGGCGCACCGGCAAGCGGCCTGGCTGCGGATCCGACCTACTGGACCCGCCTCTTCGCCCCCTCCCCCACCGCCGAGTTGCAGGCCGCGTTGGCGGCCGCCCGTCAGGCGCTGGCCACGGCTTCGCCCGTCCGAGGTTTGCCGCTCTCGGACCGCCTGCCCGCCTTGCGCCGAACCCTGGCGGAACGGGGGCTGGACGGCTTCGTCATTCCGCATGGCGACGAGCACCAGAGCGAGTTCGTGCCCGCGGCCAATGCCCGTCTGGGCTGGCTGACCGGCTTCATCGGCTCGGCCGGTATCGCCATCGTGCTGGCCGACAAGGCCGCGATCTTCGTCGACGGCCGCTACACCCTGCAGGTGCGCGACCAGGTCGATACCGCGGCGTTCGAAACCCTGCATGTCACCGAAAACCCGCCGACCGAATGGGTGGCCCGGAACCTGCCGGCCGGTGCGGTGCTGGGCCTCGACCCCTGGCTGCACGGCGCCGACGCGGCCGATGGCTATGAGAAGGCGGCAACGAAGGCCGGCGGGCGTCTGCAACCGGTCGAGGGCAACCCGATCGACGCCATCTGGACCGACCGCCCCGCCGCCCCCCTCGCGCCGATCATTCCCCATCCCGAGAACTTTTCCGGTGAGACCAGCGAGTCCAAACGCCAGCGCCTGGCCGCGAAGCTGACGGCCGGCAACGCCGATGCGACGGTCCTGAGCCAGCCGGATTCCATCGCCTGGCTCCTGAACGTGCGCGGCGGCGACACGGCGCACACGCCCTTGCCCCTCAGCTTTGCGCTGCTGCACGCCGACGGTCGGGTCGACTGGTTCTGCGACGGACGCAAATTGCTGCCCGAGACCCGCACCCATATCGGCAACGGCGTGCGGGTACAGGCACCGCAGAGCCTCGGCCCCGCTCTCGACCGGCTGGGCGCGGAGGGCAAGGCGGTGCAGGCGGACCGTCGGTCGACGCCGGTCTGGGTGCAACGGCGGCTGACCGAAGCCGGCGCGATCCTGACGGATGCGCCCGACCCGTGCGTCGACCCCCGCGCCGCCAAGAATGCGGTGGAACTGGAAGGCTCGCGCCAGGCGCACCGGCGCGACGCGGTGGCGATGGCGCGGTTTCTCGCCTGGATCGACGAATACGGCCCGCTCGGCACGGTCGGCGAGGTCGAGGCGGCGGACCGCCTGCTGGCCTTCCGGCAGCAGGTGGCGGGGTTTCGCGACCAGAGCTTTCCGACCATTTCCGGTTTCGGCCCCAACGGCGCCATCGTCCACTACCATGCCACCAGCGAGACGGAACGGATGCTGAAGCCGGATTCGCTCTATCTGGTGGATTCCGGCGGCCAGTATCCGGACGGCACCACCGACATCACCCGCACCGTCGTCATCGGCGAGTCGTCGCCGGTGATGCGGCGGGCCTTCACCCGGGTGTTGCAGGGCCATATCGGCCTGGCCACCGCCCGCTTCCCGACCGGCACCACGGGCGCACAACTCGACGCCCTGGCGCGGGCACCCCTGTGGAATGACGGGCTGGATTTCGACCACGGCACCGGCCACGGCGTCGGCTCGTATCTGGGCGTGCACGAAGGACCGCAGCGGGTGGCGAAGTCCGGTGCGACCGCCCTGGTGCCGGGCATGATCGTCTCGAACGAGCCGGGCTACTACAAGGCCGGAGCGTTCGGCATCCGCACCGAAAACCTGCTGGTGGTGCGCGAGGCCGAGGGCGTGGGTCAGGACGGGCGGAAATTCCTGGAATTCGAGACCATCACCCTGGCCCCCATCGACCGCCGGCTGGTCGAGGTATCGCTGCTGACACAGGTCGAACGCGCCTGGCTGAACGACTACCACAACCGGGTCATGGCCGAGGTCGGCCCGGATCTGGACGTCGCCACCCGCGCCTGGCTGGAGCGGGCGACGGCGCCGCTATAGGCCCCGTCGCCAGGCGGAAACGTCGCCGGCTCAGGTCAGGCCGGCGATGCGGTCCAGTTCGGCGCCGGCCAGATTGAAGCGTTCGGCGCCGATCTTGATCTGGCTCCAGGTCTCCGGATCGACGTCGATGCCGTCGCGACCACGCTCGATGCGATAGGCGCGCTCCGGGTCGCCCGGCACCAGCACAGGCTCGGCCGGGTTCGCCGGCGGCGAGGCCTTCACATGGGCCAGGGTGGCGTCGGTCTCGGTCTGGAGGAAGGCTTTCTCGACCAGACGCGCCGGATCGATCAGGACCGAGAGCATGCAGTTGATGGTGGCCGCCGGCTCGCGGTTGGTCTCCGGCCGGTTGGTGCCGCCGCCCGACAGCACGCCCGCGAACAACTCGTTGATCAGCGCCATGCCATAGCCCTTATGCGCGCCGAAGCTGGTGAGCGCGCCCTTGGGTTCGTCATAGAGCACGTTCGGATCGCGGGTCGGCTGGCCCTTGTGGTCGATCAGGGCGCCTTCCGGCGCCTCCACCCCCTTGTTGCGCGCGACGCGGATCTTGCCGGCGGCGACAAAGCTGGTGGCGAAGTCCAGCAGCGTCACCGGGTTATTCTCGGTCGCCGGCATGGCGGCGGTGTAGGGGTTGGTGACATAGCGCGCGTCCGAGCCGCGGAACGGCGCCACCAGCGCACCATGGCCGATGACGTTGGTGTGGTGGGTCGAGACCAGGCCCGCAGCCGCGCACTGCTCGGCCCAGGCGCCGATGCGGCAGAGGTGGAAGCTGTTGCGGATCGCCATGACGCAGACGCCGTGCTGCTTCGCCCGGGCGATGGCGATGTCGAAGGCCTCCTTGCCGATGACCTGGCCGAAGCCCGCATGACCGTCGACGACGATGACCGGCCCCTCGTCCCGCACCACCTCGGCGTGCTGGTTCACCTTCAGCGAGCCCGACTGGGCGCACTCGAAATACCAGGGCAGCATGCCGACGCCGTGCGAATCGTGGCCGGAGAGATTGGCCATGACGAGGTTGTCGGCGACCAGACCGGCCTCGGTGTCGGTCGAGCCGGCGGCCTTGCACATGGCACGGACGACGGCGCGGAGGGGTTCGGCGGCGATGATGGGCATGGGCGTTTGCTCTTTTGCGCGGACTGCGAGAGGTTGGGAGGTGACAGAACCGGATTTTCCGGCGTTAGTATAGAGCCAAAGCATAACAAGCTCCCCGCTTGAGGAAAGCGCCCAGATACCGTGACCTCCCCCGCCCGCACCGACGTTTGGTCGTTGCTGCACGATTCCCAGTTCCGCCGTGTCTGGCTGGCGGGTGCCACGGTCGGCATCATGCGCTGGCTCGATGTCCTGGCCGTCGGCGTCTACACCCACCAGGTGACCGGCGATCCGCTGATCGTGGCGACGATGCTGTTCCTGCGCATGTTGCCGATGCTGCTGTTCGGCGCGGTCATCGGCGCATGGTCCGAACGGGTGAACCGCAAATACCTGTTGATGACGGGGATCCTGTTCGTCGCACTCGTCTATGCGGTGCTGGGCTTGCTCTCCTATACGGGCAGGATCACCCTGGTGCATGTGGGCATCGGTGCCGCGCTCTCCGGCCTGTTCTGGGCGACCGAGATGCCGGTGCGACGCACCATGTCGGGCGAGGTGGCCGGCACGGAACGCATCGGTGCCGCCATGGGCCTGGAATCCTCCACCAACAACTTCACCCGCATGCTGGGGCCGAGCGTCGGCGGCATGCTGCTGGAGTTCATCGGCCTCTATGGCGCGTTCTTCATGGGTGCGATCCTCTACACCATCGGCGCGATCCTGATCGCCGGCGTCTCGGCCGGCACCGAGACCAGCGGCCGCGGCACCTCCATCGTCGCCGTGATGCGCGACGGCTGGGCGACGATCCGCCAGACCCGGCTGGTGCAGGCCGCCCTGGTGGTGACGATCTTCGTCAACTTCTGGGGCTTTTCCTACGTCTCCATGGTGCCGGTGATCGGCAAGGTGGAGCTGGGGCTCTCCCCCTTCCCCATCGGCATCCTGATGTCGGCGGAGGGCTGCGGCGCCTTTATCGGCGCGCTGCTGATCGCCTTCAACGCCACGCCTCCCATATTCGGGCGGATTTTCTGGTTCGGCTCGTTGCTGTATCTCGCGATGATTTTCGGCTTCTCGGTCGCGCCGGCCTTCGGCATGGCGTTGCCGGTGCTGTTTCTGGGCGGTTTCGGCATTGCCGGCTTCGCCACCATGCAAAGCGCCCTGATCCTGGCCAACACGCCGCCGGAGCGTCGCAACCGGGTGATGGGCGTGCTGGCCATGTGCATCGGCTTCGGCCCGCTCGGCATCCTGCATGTGGGCTTTCTGGCCGATCAGTTCGGCGCGGCCGTGGCGGTGTCGGTCATCTCCGCCGAGGGCTTTGTCGCGCTCTGCCTCGCCGGCTATTTCTGGCCGGAACTGCGCCGCCTTGCCAGACCGGCCGTAGAAGCGTAAATGCTTCGCCTCTGCTCTCGGTCGGGGCGTAGCGCAGCCTGGTAGCGCGCCAGTTTTGGGTACTGGAGGCCCCCGGTTCGAATCCGGGCGCCCCGACCAACCAGCCGTCTCCCGTTCCTAGGCCGGCTTCTGTTCCGGCTGGTTCACCACCCCTCTTCCCTGTCCTCGCGGAAGCGGGAGAATGGGGCAGGAGAGTGGTTCAACCAGGACCAAAAGCACCCTAGGCCGCCTGCTCCACCGTCGGGCCGTCGCCGGCCAGCGTGGTGCGGCGCACGTCCCGCGGTTCGTGGCTGGGAAACGGGCGGGCGCGGTGCATCGTGCGGCGGTTGTCCCAAATCACCAGATCGCCCTTGCGCCAGTGGTGCCGGTAAACGAACTCGCGCTGCGTCGCATGGTGGGTCAGGTCGCCCAGCAGCAGCATCGCCTCCGGCGTCGGCCAGCCGACGATCTCTCCGGCGTGGGAGGCCAGATAGAGCGACTTCCGCCCGGTCTCCGGATGCACCCGCACCAGCCGTTGCCGCACCGGCTTCATCCGCTCCCGCTCCTCGTCACTGAAGCTGGTGAAGCCGATCAGGCGGCGGGAATAGAGCTGCGAGTGCTGGCAGATCAGGTCCTCGATCTCCGCCTTGGTGTCCGCGTCGAGGGCGTCATAGGCGGCGCGCATGTCGGCGAACTCGGTCTCGCCGCCCTTGGACGGCACGGTCCGCGCGTGCAGCAGCGAGTATTTCGCCGGGATCACCTTGAACGAACTGTCCGAATGCCAGAGCCGGTTGCCGATCCCGAACAGACGCCGCCGGTCTTCGCGCGCGAAGGGCTTGTTGTTCTCGTCCAGATTGGAGACGTCGGCAAAATTGGTCGAGATGCGCAGCTTGTCCTTGTCGCGCAAATTGGTGGTGACCGGCGGTTCGATCGGGCCGAGGCTCAGGGTGAACGCCATCTGCGTCTCGTCGGTGAGCGGCACCTCGCGAAAGACGACGACGGCGTATTCGTTCATGGCGGCGTGGATTTCGGCCGCCTGTTCCGGCGTGATCGGCTGGGTGATGTCGATGCCGCTCGCTTCCGCGGCGAAACAGGGGCCGATCTGGCGAAGGGTCAGGGGCATGGGCGGGTCCTCGGTCTGGCCTTGTCGGGGCTCTTGGGTCGCCATGCTAGGCGCACTCGCCGGCCGCGGGGAGTCGTTTCGCGTTGCGGACCGGAGTGATGTGTGCTCCATACCGGCCAACCAACCACAAAACACGAACGGGAGACGCTACCCTTGTCCAATGCCATCCGCGCCGACCTGCTGGCCGCGCACGACCGGGCCTGGGACCGGCTCGCCCGGCCGGGCACCTGGTGGAGCGGCGCCGAGCGGGTCGCCATCGCCGCCGCAACCCGGGCGGCCATCGCCTGCCCGTTCTGCCAAAGGCGCAAGGCCGCGCTCTCCGCCAACATGGTGAGCGGCGCCCATGCGGAAAGCCCCGGCGGCCTGCCGACCGCCGTCGTCGACCTGATCCACCGCATTCGCACCGATGCCGACCGCTTCGGCCCGTCGCTGTTCGCCCGCTTCGTGCCGGGCGTGCTGTCGGCGGAGCGCTATGTGGAACTGGTGGGCCTCGTCGCTTCGACCACCGCCATCGACACGTTCGATGCGATCCTGGGCCGGCCGTTGCGGCCCTTGCCGGACCCAAAACCCGGCCAGCCGTCGCGGCACCGGCCGAAGGGCGCGGCGTTCGACCGGGCCTATGTGCCGATGGTGGCGCCGGAGGCCGTCGACACCGGCAATGGTGACGAGGCAGCCATGTACGCCCAGCGCTCCGCCGCCTATATCCACCGCGCGCTGAGCCTGGTGCCGGCGGAGGTGGTGAATTTCTTCGACCTCGACGACCAGATGTACCTGCCGGACCGTCAGTTGCGCGATTTCGGCACGGAATACCGCGCCATCAGCCATGCCCAGATCGAGTTGCTGGCGGCGCGGATGAGTGCGCTCAACCGCTGCACCTATTGAACCACCTCGCATATCGTGCTGCTCCGTGGGAGCGGCGATCATACGGGGAATGCCTACCGGTTCGAAGCGGTGATGGACGGCACCAGCGACAGCGGTGTCGCCGACGCTGATCTGTTGCTGGCCTTTGCCGACGCGGTGCACACCGGCGATTTTGTGGCTGAACGGGCAGCGGTGCGGACGCAACTGGGCGAGGCCGCGCTGGTGGATGCGGCGGCGACCATCGCCATCTTCACCGCCGTGGTGAAGATCGCCGACGCCACCGGCATCCCGCTGGAGGACGCCAAGGCCGACACCAGCGCCGGGTTCCGCGACGCCCTGGGGATCGACGGCTTCGCCCGCTCCTGAGGAATGCCCCGACAGGGTTGCGCGCCGTCCGCCTCGGTCGCATGATCGGGGCGGATAACACATACCGGTAGGAGACACCCAATGGGTCAGGTTACAGGCAAGGTCGCGCTCGTCACGGGCGGGGCCTCGGGAATCGGTCGCGCCACGGCGCTGACACTGGGCCGCGAGGGCGCCGCGGTCATGGTGACGGATCTGAGCGAGGCCGGCGCGCAGGCGGTGGCGGACGAGATCGTCGCCGCCGGCGGCAAGGCTCAGGCCCTGCAACAGGATACCACCGACGAGGATCGCTGGCAGGCGGTGGTTGCCGCCACCGAGGCCGCGTTCGGCAAGCTGGACGTGCTGGTCAACAATGCCGGCATCGCCATCGCAGGGCCGATCGAGACCTTCAGCCTCGCCGACTGGCGCAAGCAGCAGGCGGTGAATGTCGAGGGCGTGTTCCTGGGCGTGAAGCACGCCTTCCCGGCGATGCGGCGGGCCGGTGGCGGATCGATCGTCAACCTGTCGTCGATTGCCGGCCTGCGCGGCAACCGCACCGGTCTGGGCGCCTACAGCGCCACCAAGGGCGCCGTGCGCCTGTTCACCAAGACCGCGGCCCTGGAAGGCGCCAAGGAGAAAATCCGGGTCAATTCCGTCCATCCGGGCATCATCGAGACACCGATTTGGGACGCGATCCTGCCCGGCGGCCAGGCCGGGCGCAATGCGGGCGACCTGAACACCCGCGCCAGCGCATCCGTGCCGACCGGCGTGCTGGGCCAGCCGCAGGACATCGCAAACGGCATTCTGTTTTTGGCCAGCGACCAGTCCAGCTATATGACCGGCTCCGAACTGGTAATCGACGCGGGCGTCACCGCCGGCTAGAGAGCGCTTTCGGCACGGGTTGCCCCCCTTCTTCTGCCCCATCTCCCGCGCAAGCGGGAGCCCATGCCTGAGAGCTTCTCACAGGGTACGGACGCTGTATTGGCCTCTCAGGCATGGGTCCCCGCTTCTGCAAGGACAGGGGAGATGGGGCGGTGCGCCAGCGGGAAAGGAACTCACTCTAGCCCCGCCGGCGCGGAGCGGAGCCGGCCGCTCGGGCCTTTCGGGCACGGTTGACAGGCCGGCTCCGTGCCGATCATCCTGCAAGGGTTCGCGCGAAGATTGCGCGGCGCAGACGGAAATCGAACGAACCCTTCCCGAGGAAATATCCCAATGAAACTGCTTGCTGCCCTTGCGGCCAGCGCAGCGCTTTTGTCCGCGACCGGGCCGGCGCAGGCTCAGACCGTCGGCGTGACCGACACGTCGATCAAGATCGGCAACATCAACCCCTATTCCGGCCCGGCCTCTTCCTATGGCGTCATCGGCAAGACACTGGTCGCCTATTTCAAGGCCGTGGACGCCGCTGGCGGCATCACCAGCAAGGACGGCAAAACCCGCAGGGTCGACTTCATCTCCGTCGATGACGGCTACAGCCCGCCGCGCACGGTGGAGCAGGCGCGCAAACTGGTCGAGGACGACCAGGTCGCCTTCCTGTTCCAGGTGCTGGGCACGCCGACCAACTCGGCCATTCACAAATACATGAACGCCAAGAAGGTGCCGCAACTCTTCGTCGCCACCGGCGCCAGCAAATGGGGTCAGCCGAAGAAATACCCTTGGACCATCGGCTTTCAGCCCACCTACGACGTGGAAGGCGAGATCTATGCCAAACACGTCATGACCAGTGTCGAGAACCCGAAGATCGCCATTCTCTACCAGAATGACGACTCGGGTAAGGACTACCGCGACGGCTTCCTGCGCGGCCTTGGGCCGGAAGGGCAGAAATCGGTCGTCGCCTCCATGCCCTACGAGGTGACCGACCCGACGGTGGACGCGCAGATCCTGCAATTGGCGTCCTCGAACGCCAACGCGTTTTTCGTCGCCGGCGTGCCGAAATTCGTCGCCCAGGCCTTGCGCAAGGCCTGCGAAATTGGCTGGCACCCCCTGCGGATGATCTCCAACACCTCGTCGTCGGTCAGCGCCACGCTGAAACCGGCCGGCCTCGACTGCTCGACCGGCGTCCTGACCGCGCAGTGGATGAAGGATCCGAACGACCCGCAATGGAAGGGCAGCGACGGCTACAAGGAATGGTTAGCCTTCATGGACACCAACATTCCGGACGGCGACAAGGGCGACGTGAACTACGTGTATGGCTACAATGTCGCAAAGCTGCTGGACGTCATGCTGACGAACTGCGCCGACCTGAGCCGCCCCGGCATCATGGCCTGCGCCGCCAATCTCAACCATGTCGAGTTGCCGATGCTGTTGCCGGGCATCACGGTCCAGACCTCCCCCACCGACTTCTACCCGATCCAGGCGGAGCAGCTTTCCCGCTTCGACGGTCACAAATGGGAGTTGTTCGGCCCGGTGATCGACGCGGGCTCCAAATAGGCGCAGGACCGGCCGCCGGTAGACGCGGTTCGGCTCAGAACCGCGTCAACTGCCAGGCCAGCAGGTCGGTCGCGACCATGAAATCCTCGATCCGCATTGCCTCGTCCGGATTGTGCGAGCCGTTGGCGTTGCGGATGAAGATCATGGCGGTGGGCACACCCGCCGCCGCGAACGCCGCCGAGTCGTGTGCGGCGCCGCTGGCGATCTCGATCGCATCCAGCCCCTTTTCGCGCACCCCCTGCCACAGGCTGTTGCGCAGGATCGTGTCCATCCGCCCCGGCGCGGCGCGGGTGATCTGGCCCAGGTCGAAGCGCACGCCGCGACGGGCGGAGATGCTGCGCGCGATCTCCTCCAGCCGGCTTTCCATCGCCAGCAGGAAGGCCGGATCCAGGCTGCGCAGGTCGAGGGAGAAGCGCACCTCGCCATTGACGATAGTCATGGCGTGGCGGTCCGGGTCGGTGGAGAACTTGCCGACCGTGAAGGCGAAATCGCTCCCGGCCGCCTCGATCTCGGTCCAGATGCCGTCGAGCGCCAGCACGAATTCGGACACCGCGATCACCGCGTCCTGGCGGTTCCAGCGCGGCTCGCCGCCGCAATGGGCATAGCGGCCAAGGCAACGGGCGGCCGGAAGGCGCCGGTTGCCGCGGATGCCGGTGACGATGCCGATGGGCGTCTCGCGCTCGTCCAGCACCGGCCCCTGTTCGATATGCGGCTCCAGAAAGGCACGGACCAGGCTGGTGTCGAGGATGGCGGGGCCGCCCTTCAGGGCCTCCGGGTCGCCGCCGCATTCGGCGATGTGCTCGGCCAGGCTGCGGCCATTGTCCGAGCGTTTCGCTTCCAGCGCGCCGTTCGGCAACATGCCCAGCGCCGCCCGGCTGCCCAGATAGGAGACGCCGAACCAGGCGCTTTCTTCCGCGCGGATGCCCATGACGGTGACGTCGCAGGCCGGTGTGATGCCGGCGTCCTTCAGCGCGGCCAGGGCTGTCAGGCCGCTGACCACGCCAGCCGCGCCGTCGAAATTGCCGCCCTGGGCGACCGAGTCCAGATGGCTGCCGATCAATACCGCCGGCGCGCGCCGGTTCTTGCCCGGCAGGGTGAAATAGCTGTTGCAGGCCGGGTCCTGCGCCACGCCCAGGCCCAGCGACTTCGCCGCCTCCGCCATGATCGCATGCGTCTTCTGCTCGCCCTCGCCATAGGAGGCGCGGGTGATGCCGACGCCGTCATGGGTCGCCTTCTCCATCCGGTCGAACAGATCGGCGGCAAAACGGGTGCGGTTGGCGACAGCGCGGGCGAGATCTGACACGGGCGGCGGGCTCCGACGGATGGCGGGAAAGGGCGCACCCTACGCCGGGCGGCGCGGGTTCGTCCAGAGCATCGGCCAGTCCAAGGAAGTCGTTGGAATGACGCAAGATACCCCGGAAAAGTTGAAACTCGGCGGCAGGTCCCGGCCGGCGCCGCCTCAGTCGGCGCGGGCCAGCACGAAATCCATGGTCACGACGTTGAACGGGCGCTCGATGCCCGGAAAACGCTCCAACTCCGCCGCAGTGGGTTCGCGGTCGAACGGCACGGCCAGGTCGGCACGCACGCCGAACACCGCGTCCTGGTCGATATAGGGGTCGTTTTCGTCGAAAATTTGGCTGACATGGCGCTTGTGGCCATCGGCACTGATCATCAGGTGGATATGCGCCGGGCGCCAGCAATGCCGGCCGGCCGCACGCACCAGCTCGCCGCCGGCCCCGTCCTCCGGCACGGTGTAGGACACCGGCTTGACCGTGGAGAAGCTGTACCGCCCCTCCCCGTCCGCATGCAGGGTGCAGCGCAGATTGTCGTCCGGCTGGCCGGGGTCCTGCACCGTGTAGAGGCCGTTCGGCCCGTTCTGCCAGACCTCCAGGATCGCCCCCGGCAGTGGGCCGCCATTGGCGCTGCGCACCTGGCCCTGCACCAGCACGCGCTCGCCCGGATTGTCCTTGATCAGATCGGCGCCGGTCTCCTTGTCCGGCTGGCCCGGCACGTAGAAGGGGCCCATCAGCGTGGTGATGGAGGCACCCTCGTCGTCCTTGCCTTCCAGCAGATCGACCAGGGCGGAGACGCCCAGCAGGTCCGACAGCAGGATGAACTCGTTGCGCTCGTCGGTGCTGATCTTGGCGGCGCGCAGCAGCACGCCCATCGCGGCTTCCCATTCCGCCGGCGTCAGCTTCACCTCGCGCACGAAATCGTGCAGGTGACGGATCAGGGCGGTCAGGATTTCGCGGGTCCGCGGGTCGGCGGTGCCCGCATAGGCGCTGACGACCGTGTCGGTGATAGTGTCGTAGGTGATGTCCCGCATGTTCGCCTCCGCGTTCGGGCCGCCCGGCAGAAGGCCGGGGCAAGCCTCGGCCATCATGTTACCAAACTGGCGACCCGCGCCAAGAGCGGCGCGGCGCTATTCCGCTGCCACCGCGCGTTCGCCCTGGCGCATCGGCTCCAGCCGATAGGGGGCCATGCTTTCCTGCGCCGCCGTGCGCCGCTCGTGCCAGCGCTGGCCGCCGCCGTAATAGGCGAGCGAGCCCGGCTTCGCGTTGCCGTCGCCGTTGTAATACGAGAAGCAATCGCGCAGCGGCGCCGACAGCAGGTCCATCTCGGCACAATGGCGGGCATAGTCGTCCTCCGCCTCGCGCGTGATGTCGATGGAGCGCGCGCCCTTGTCCTTCACGGTCTGGATCGCCCAGGTCACATAATGGGCATGCATTTCCGAGACGCGGGTGAAGTTGAACTGGCCGCCGCCGCCCTGCGGGCCGTTCATGATCAGCAGGTTGGGGAAGCCGGCCGAGTGCATGCCGAGAAAGGTCCGGGTGCCGTCCTGCTCCCACTTCTCCTTCAGCGTCACCCCATCGCGGCCGCGGATCATGTTGAACGAGCCGGTGCCCATCCACTCGAAGCCGGTGGCGTAGATCAGCACGTCCACGTCGTATTGCACGCCGTCATGCACCACACCGGTCGCGTTGATCTCCTGCACGCCGGTGGGGGCGGTGTCGACCAAGTGCACGTTCGGGCGGTTGAAGGAGGGCAGGTATTCGTCGTGGAAGGTCGGGCGCTTGCAGCCATAGGGGTAGTAGGGCTTCAAGGCCGCCGCGGTCTTCGGATCGTGCACCACCGCATCGACGCGGGCACGGATCTGCTCCATGATGCGGAAATTGGTGTTGAGCTGGCGCTGGATCAGTTCTTCCGGCGGCAAGGGCTTGGCGTGCTGCTTCGGCTTCTTGACGCTGTCGACCTTGCCCGACAGGAAATCGTCATTGCCCTGCAACGCCGTGCGGCCGGCGGAGATCAGGGCCAGCCGCTCGCGCCGCTTCACCGCCCAGTTTTCCTCGGTCGGCCAGGTGGCGTATTCCTCGGCCGTGGTCGCGCGCTGGTCGCGCACGTCGATGGTCGAGGGCGTGCGCTGGAACACATACAGGTCTTTCACCACCTTGGCGATTTCCGGCACGATCTGCACCGCCGTGGCGCCCGTGCCGATAATGCCGACGCGCTTGCCTTCCAGGTCGACATGATAGTTCCAGCGCGAGGTGTGGAACGCCTCCCCCTGGTACGTCTCCATGCCGCGAATGTTGGCCAGCTTCGGCGTGGTCAGAATGCCGTTCGCCAGCACCACGAACCGCGCCTTCATGGCGTCGCCGCGGTCGGTCTTGACGACCCAGCGGCCGCGGTCGTCGTCCCAGGTGGTTTCCTCGACGGTGGTGTGGAACAGGCAGCGGTCATAGAAACCGAAGCGTTCGGCCATGGTCTGGCAGTATTCGAGGATCTCGAAGCCGCTCGCGAACTTCATCGACGGGATGTAGCCCATCTCCTCCAGCAGCGGCAGGTAGGAATAGCTCTCCACGTCGCAGGCAATGCCCGGATAGCGGTTCCAGTACCAGGTGCCGCCGACATCGCCGCCCTTCTCGCAGAAGCGGACGTCGGTGAAGCCGGCCTGCATCAGCCGGTACCAGAGCAACAGCGCGCCGAAGCCCGCCCCGATCACCAGAATCTCGCACTCGTCGTCGAGGGCGTCGCGCGGGATCGGCGGTTCGGAATAGACGTCTTCCAGATACTTCGCGAACTCGCCTTCCATGGCGATATAGTCGGCGGCGCCGCGGCGCTCCTCCTTGTATTCGCGATACTTGGCCTGCTCGTCCGCGTTGAAGGCCGCGCCGGGCGGTGGCTCCGGCAAAGTCGTCAGCGTCTTGTCGGTGACGATGGAATAGCCCTTGCCGGCGATTTTGTCGGTGGCCTTGGCGGCGCGGGTGTGAAAAATCTTGCGACCGGTTTCCGGGTCGATGCGGATGGCGGCGGCGGACATGGCGGCGCGTCCCTCTCGTCTTGCGACATCGGGCCAGACCGGCAAAACCGGCCCGACCCGATGTTCGACTTTGGAATCATATACGCCCGAGCATACGCACGCCCGGAACCCCGCGCCAAGCCTTTTCCGCCGCCGGCCGCCGGCGCCAACCTCAGTCGGCGAACGGGTCCCGTACCAGGATGGTGTCTTCCCGTTCCGGGCTGGTCGACAGCAGCGCCACCGGTGCCTGGATCAGTTCCTCGATGCGGCGGACGTATTTGACCGCCGTCGCCGGCAGGTCCGCCCAGGAGCGCGCGCCGTAGGTGGAATCGCTCCAGCCCTCCAGCGTCTCGTAGACCGGCCGCACCTCCGCCTGCAATTTCGTCGAGGCCGGCAAATAGTCGTAACGGTTGCCGCTGGCGTCCTCGTAGGCGACGCAGACCTTCAGCTCCGGCATCTCGTCCAGCACGTCCAGCTTGGTCAGCGCGATGCCGTGGATGCCGCCGACCTGAATCGCCTGGCGCACCATCACCGCGTCGAACCAGCCGCAACGGCGCGGCCGGCCGGTGACGACACCGAACTCGCGGCCGCGTTCGCCGAGGTGCTGGCCGATGTCGTTGTCCTGCTCGGTCGGGAACGGGCCGCCGCCGACGCGGGTGGTATAGGCCTTGGTGATGCCCAGCACATAGCCGGCCGCATCCGCCGCCGCGCCCGAGCCGCTGGCCGCCTGGGCCGCGACCGTGTTGGACGAGGTGACATAGGGGAAGGTGCCGTGGTCGATGTCGAGCATCGCCCCCTGCGCGCCCTCGAACAGCAGCCGCTTGCCGGCCACTTTCGCATCGTGCAGCCGGCGCCAGACCGGCTCGACGAAGGGCGCCACTTTCGGCGCGATCTCGGCGAGGGTTGCCAGCAGGGCCGCCACGTCGATTTCCGGCTCGCCCTGGGCGCGCAGGAAGGTGTTGTGGTGCTCGGCAAGCGGCGGCAGCTTGACCGCCAGCGTCTCCGGCTCGTTCAGGTCGCACATGCGGATGGCGCGGCGGGCGACCTTGTCCTCGTAGGCGATACCGATGCCGCGGCCGGTGGTGCCGATCGCGCCCTTGCCGCGCGCCTTCTCCCGCGCCCGGTCGATGGCACCGTAGAAGGGCAGGATGACGGTGGCGTTCTCGGCAACACGCAGGATTTCCGGCGTGATCGTCAGCCCCTGGCCGCGCACACGCTCGATCTCGTCGAGCAGCGCCCAGGGGTCGACGACGACGCCGTTGCCGATCACCGACAGCTTGCCCCGCGCCAGGCCCGACGGCAGCAGCGAGAGCTTGTAGGTGGCATCGCCGATTTGCAGCGTATGGCCGGCATTGTGCCCGCCCTGGAAGCGCACGACCACATCGGCGCGGACCGACAGCCAGTCGACGATCTTGCCTTTGCCCTCATCGCCCCACTGGGCGCCGACGACGGTTACATTCGCCATGAGCCTGGAACCTTCCCTGCTCGCTCGTGTTCAGAACGGTTGCGGTATAGCGAAGGCTGCCGCGATTGGTAAGGGGGCGGATTGACGGCCGCCGCGCCAATGGCCGCGGTGGAGACGTGACGGCGGGTCCGGCTCAGGCCTTGGGGGGAGACCGGTCAGCGCCGGGCTCATCCTCGCAGGCTTCATCCGCGCGTTGCGACACCGGATCCTTCAGTTCATCCATGACCTGATCAACGACGATCCGCAATTGCTCTCGCAATGCCTTGTGGACGGGTTCGGCATCCGGATCAAATTTCCCCAGTTTGGTCGAGGGCTCCATCAATCGCGTAATAACATCCGCCATTTCATGATAGTATGGCTTTTGCACATGCTTTATTTTGCCGCAAACATTAGCCTCTTCGATTTCCTCTTCATACATATTCTTCATGGAATTGAGTCGCTTCTCCCATATATTTTATCATTGTGGCGTAATTCACATAATATTCAATAATTATACTTGAATATTGAAGATATAATACTACCTCTTATGGCGCTATCTCAATTGCCATTTTGGGATTTTATTGATTTGAAACGCTGGCAATGTATAATCAAGAATATCGAGCGCATTCATCCTCAGCGAAATACGTCATTAAAAACCATAAATATTTATCCAATTCGATGACTATTTTATCATCTCTGTGACATGATCCATAATTAAATTCAGATGAAGATTTCCATAAACGTTCTTCAAAAATAGATTTTTTTCCGATATCAATTTTTCAATACGAATAATTTCGAACTTTTCTCCACTTAATGATGCGTCATTATGATTATACATCATCGTCATTTGCGTCAGATTGCCGGCTTTTCATTACCAGCATACGCTCTATTGCTCGCCATTTGGTCCAGGGAAGTGGTCCTGGGGAATGGCACTGACATCGCCGGCCGACGAGAGACAGCCATCCATTGCGGTCGCCTCACCCCTTCTCTTCCCGAATACCCGGTTTCGGCTTCCGGCTCAATCGCGACCGAACCACTGGTGCCGGAGGCGGCGCCGGCACCACCTTGAAGTCAGGCGTTCCAGTCGAAGTCGGCGTCGTACAGGTCGGGCACGCCGGCATAAGGATGCCTATCCGAGAACCCGACCCGCACGGCGCCAACCGCCGCCCCTCCCGGTCGTCGCCGATCAGGGCAAAGCCGTCGTTCACCCCGATCGCGCCGGCCCGACCCCGAGACCGAATGGACAACCAGCGCCCTTCCTCACTCAGCCAGGTCCTGGTCGCGCAGATAGGCGCCCACGGCTCCGGCGCTTTCCGCCGGCGAGAGGTCGGGCAAGCGCGCGACTGGCAAGCGTGCTCCGCGGCAAAGTCCTCCCCCTCCCCTATGGCCTTGGCATGCCAGGGCAGGCCGCACACATCCGGCAGGGCCGGACAGGCCGCCGGGTCGAGGGCCGGAAGCTTTAGTTCCAGCCGGTCGGCCTGACGCTCGGTGTTCGGATCGCCGAGACAGCCCTCGTCCGGCCATTTCGCGAACAGCAGGCGCGCGGCCCAGGCGATGGTTTCGGGCCGCCAGTCATCCTCGACCACCAGGGCCGCACAGTGGGTGTAGCGCCGGCCGGGCTGGCCCTTGCCGCCCTCCGAGCGGGCCTGGATGCGGGCGAACAGGCCATAATATTTGACGCGACCGTCTCGGCGCGTTCGCAAGGGGCGATAGACGAACGCCCCGCCGTCGAAGCGGCCGGCGTCGACCGCGGTCACACCGCCCCAAAGCTTAAAGAAGGATTCCGGCGTGCAGTGTGACTGCAGCCATAGCGGAAATCCGGACGACATGCCGGTGACCCGATGTTCGGTCCCGGGCCGGATCGGGCCATCGGGATTGTGGCCACGGATCAGCTTGCCCGTTACCAGCAAATGGCACTGGGCGAGTGCCGGCGCGCCGGGTTCCTGTTCCGGCCCGTCAGACAAGGTCTTCCGCCCTCACGCTCAGCGGCCCCGTGACCTTGCCCGTCGCGGCGAACAGCAGCGGCGGCGCCAGGTTGAACGGGCGCCAGTTCTGCATGGCCTGGCCCTGGGATATCGGCACCGGATAGTGGTCGCGCAGCCCCTCCAACTCCGGATCGTCGTAATCGGTGGCCTCCACCGCACGGGTCAACAGGCCCGGCGCCTGCGGCCAGGGATAGAAATTGGCGGCGCCGTATCCGCCGACAAACCCGTATGTCGAGACCGGAAACACCCGCACCACAACGCCAGAGCCGCGCCGACCGGCGGCTTCACCGACGCCGTGAGCCAGAATGGTGCGGAACATCTGATCCATCCCCATCTCGCGAATCCGCCGGATCAGAAAATCCCGGTCCACCGCCTTCTGCATGGCATCGGCCCCGTATTTCGAGAACAGGGTCTCGTACTTCGTCAGGCAGATCGCAACCTGGCGCAATTTCGGTTTGCGCTGACTGTCCACGGTCAGCAGAATCGATTCGATATTGCGGTTGAGCGCATCGATGTTCATCTGCTGGTAATCATTGTCCCCCAGGCCCTGGCAGATCATCACGCCTTGCGAAGCAGCCAGGGCCTTGCGGTAGTCGTCGCGACGCTGTGCGGCCTCTCGATCCGTCGTGGCCTGCACGAACGCGTCATAGGCCAGATCGCCGCCGCGCCCGTCGATCAGTTCCAGTGCCACGGCCGACATCGCCTCTTTCCCGCCGCCCAGCCAACGGCGGAGACCCAACCCCGAGCCCTGTTTGGCGGCGCCGTTCCACAGGACGGTCAGGCGATAGCGATGGACCTGATAGGTGGCCTCCAGCTCCAACAGATCGCGACCGAAGAACATGGTATTGTAATGGCGGCTGAGGCGTTGCCAGACTTCCTCCTCCTCGTCCGATGTGGTGGCGTCGGAACGCACGAGCCGGGGGTTTTCCAGGGCGTCCGGTCCCTGGGTCAGGTCTTGCACGGGCTGGTTGATCAGCAGCGCCGCCACCATATGCGTCTTGCCGGATTGGGCCGGGCCAATCAACGTCACCGTGCGCTTGGCAGCGCCGCCTTGATTTGCCTGATCTGCCATTGTGCCTCCTGCCGCCGATGTTAGCCGAGGGCCCATCCGGTGCCAAGCGCCGCCGGCGAAGCCTCTCACTCGCCGGCGAAGCGTCTGACTCGATTGACCCTACCGGGTTCGCGAGTTGCGTCCGGCCGACGCAACTGTTAAGTTTCGACTAACGCATATTGCGCTTCGAATAGAACGATCTGAGCGGCGAGGCAGGATGGGGAGCGGCTCGTATTTCGATTTTTTCTGGGATCGCGCGGCCGGACTCCTCATTGTGGACATGGTCAGAGCCGCACACACCAGCGCCGCCTTGCTGGGCTTTCGCTTCGTGGCCGCGTCCGCCGAAGAGCCCGCCCGGACCATCGCCGTCGTTCCCTTTGCACCGGGACAGGATTCCACCGCCGGCTATTTCGTCCTGTCCCTGCCCGACATTGAGGGCCTGCAGCTGTCGGTTCTGCCGATCGTCGATCTGACCCGTCCGCATGTGCCGGACGATGCCCTGACCGACCGCATCACGCTGAGCACCAATGCCGACAGCACGGCTCCGGCCGAGCGCACGGTCTGGTCCATCATCGCCGAGGACGGCGAAGGCGCGCTGGAGATCCGCGGCGAGCACGACCGTGCCAGCGACCACCGGGTTTCGGGCCTTTACCTGTCCGAACGCCACGGGGCTGCGGTGTTTCCCGCCCGCTCGCTGGCGGGAGGGACCGGCGCGCATCGTTTGCAGGTCCGGGTCTCGCATCGCTTCGACCCCGAATGGCGCGAGGACCTCTATGAGGTCGTGGTGTCGCCCGACCCCAGGCGGCACCTCGCCGTCCCGGTCACGTTGCGCATGGATACCATCCTGGCCGCGGCGGAAGCCTGCAAATACCTGGAGAACGGCCCCCAATTCCGCCAGGAACCGAGCCTCAACCTGCAGGAATGCGTGCTGGACCCGGACGGCTCCGAGTGCCGCTTCGCCATTCCCGGACCGGTGGTCGACTATCTGGGCGAACAACGACAAGGGCACACGCTGGGGTTCCTCGACCGGATCCTGCTCTGGTCCGACCCGCCCTGCACGTTTGAATTCATGACCGCCGACCAGGAATCCGCCACCCCGCAGTCCGACGGCATGCTGCTGCTGGTCTCGCTGGGCGGTCGCAATCTGCGGACGGACACGGGCAAGCTGCGCCGGATCATGCAGGACCTGGTCGGTTCGGACGCCTCGCCCCGTCCGGACCATTGGTATCCGAGCCTGCCCTCTCTGGGGCGATACCTGAGCGCGTCGGATCAAAACCCCTGCACCGCAATCGCCGAGTTTGCCTTCGCTGTCTGCGTCCGCGATCTGAGCGCGGCCATCGGCAGCATGACGGTGGAGCGGCTGCGCCCGGCCTCGATCCGGGACTACGCGGCGACGGCACCGGTCTACGAACTGCTTCGGCACGCTCCGTTCGATGCGGTCGTGTCGAACCTGTCGGCCGTATCCGGGCCTCTCTCCACGCGCGATCGGGCCCTGGAATTGCTGTTCGAACTCGGAGCGGCAGCGCTCAAGCAATATGTGTCGCCCCGGCCCAACCGGGACGCCTCTGGCCACGATGGGATCACGCAGGCCGCAGACCACTGGTTGGGCGCGTTCCATGACCTGCCATGGGATTTGATCCAGCTGTCCCTGTATCCGGAAGTGGCCGACGCGATTCATCTCGGCATCTGGCCCGACACCGATGATTATAGCGACTTCGCCTCCCGGTTCCTCGATCACCGGCAGGATGCCGAACGCTATCAGCACACCCGCAGCCGTCTCGAAGGCTGGCTGGGGATGCGGATGGGCGAACTGGCACCGGCCCTGCCCCTGGACCGGCTGGCGGCGGCGAACGCGACCGCGGCCCGGTTGGAGCACCATCTGGTCGAGGCGATCGTCGCGGCCGGTCGGCGGGTGGGCGTGCGGGCCGAAATGACCGTCGTCTCCGGCCAATTGCCGGCGTTCCCGGACGGCCTGACCGCGCCCGGCCCGACCGCCATGGCGGCCCAGACCCTGTTTCAACGGCAGATCCGACAGGCACAGGGCGATGCACCGGCGGCGGGAGCCCTGGACGGTCCGGCGCTGGCGCCGCGGGTCGCCGAGTTCCTGGTGGCCATGATCGACGAGGACTGCCGGTTCGTCGACCGGGCCGTGTCGGCGCTGGACGTGACCAATCCCGCAATGGTCCAGGCGGAACCGGCGCCGGCCCTGGCCGGCGTCGCGGAGCCTCGGCTGGCGTATCGGCCGGCCCCCAGCCTCCTGGACCCGGATCTGGCCGCCTGGCTTGCCGAGCCGACGTCGCTGCATCCGATCATCGAACAATGGCGCGAGGCGATCAAGGCGCAGATCGGTTGATTATTTGCATAGGGCCGCTTGGAGACCCTCGGTTCGGTGCTCCATAATGGCTGGTCTTGGGGACAATAGGTAAGGAGTTCGCGCGGTGGCACTGGACGGACATTTTCGCCCGACCCTTTTGGTGGGGATCGGCGGAACCGGTTCCAAGATCGCAGAAACCATCTTGGAAACCGCTCGCAAGAACGACCGGGCCCTGAGTTCCAGGATTGGCATCCTGGCGCTCGACACCGACCTGAATTCGCTGAACGATCTTCAGCATGTCGAGCGGCGCTCGCGCATCGCGTTCTCCCGTCCGGAAACCATCTACCGCCTGCTGGAGCGCAATGCCGGGGTCGAGCGGACCTGGTGCTATGCCCGCAATGCCCCGGAAATGTCCGAGGCCATTCGCGGCATGTCGCTGATCGAGGGGGCCGGGCAAATCCGCATGCTCACCCGCCTGGCCCTGCACGACGCGTTCGCCCATGACGGGTTGATGATCACGCTGGAAGACGCCATCAGCCGCCTGGGCGTGCACGATTCCGAGCAGGATTTCGCCGGCTCCATTCACGTCCTGGTCGTGGGGTCGCTGGCGGGCGCGACGGGCTCGGGCGCGTTCGCACAACTGGCCCTCGCCATCAAGCTCGCGGCCCGGGAACGGGAGGTCAACGCAACCGTGCGCGGGGTGTTCCTGCTGCCGGACGTCTATGCCCGCGGCGGTTCCTTGCCGCGCACGCAGATCCCGAACGTGCTGGCCAACGGCTATGCCAGCCTCAAGGAGTTGAACGCGTTCAACGTGCTGGCCTCGCTGCCGCAACGCCGGGCGAACTTCACCTTCGAATACGCGCCGGGCCAGATCCTGAGGCAGGGCGAGATGCCCTACAGCGCCGTGACCTTCATCGACTACGAGAACTCGACCGGCGGTTCGATGGGCCGCGGCCTGACGAGCTATATCGATATGGCGTCCCGCGCCGGCTATCTGATGATCTTCTCGCCGCTCGGCGCCAATTACGGCTCGGTCACGGTGAACGATGTGCGCCAGAAGCTGGCGGCGGCTTCCTCCGGCACCAACAATCTCTATTCCGGCATCGGCGTCGCCGCGGTCAACTACCCGATCGACAGCATGCGCAGCTTTCTGGCGAAGCGGCTGGTGCTGGAAAACCTGCGGGGCGACTGGACCCGGCTCGATACCGCCTTCCGCAACCAGATCGCCCGCTACAAGGAGCAACTGGCCGACGGCCGCAGCGCCGAAGAAGAGCCCGACATTCGCGAGACCTATATCCGCGACCTGCACCAACTCGCCCACGAAGAACCCCGCATCCCGTTCTTCCGGCGGGTCTACGACACGCTGTTCCCGGAGATCGAGGACGAGCATACCTACGAGCGCACCGTCCGTCCCCTGCACACCGCCTATGCCTCGGCCGTCGGCGACTATGCGGTCCGGACCTTCTGGAACGAAGGCGACATGGCGGCGATCCGACAGCGCAGCGCCATCGACAGTTCCTCGCTGATCGACAGCGGCGGCCTCGTCGACACCGTCCGCCGCGCGGAAGCCGAACTGGACCGCGACTTCCGCTCGCTGGAAGCGGCCTTGCAGAGCCGGCCGGACGACATTTTCCTGAATGCCACGGTATCCGCCGACAATCTGGGACAAAACCAGTGGGCGGCCCACCACCTGCAAGCCTATCTGATCCAGAACAGCCCGCATCCGGTCGCGGTGCGCGCCTTCCTGTTCCATCTGCGCAAGGAGTTGCAGGCCCGGCTCGCCGCCATCGACACGCGCGACCTGCGGCGGAAACTGTTCGGCCTGGCCAATATCTTCCGCGACGACGCGGAATTGCAGGCCAACCGTGCCAACCCCTCCACGCGCAGCAGCAGCCGGGTGATCGACCTGGCGACCGAGGCGGAAGGCGGCGGCCTGCTGACCAATATTCTCGGCAATAAGACCAAGAAGAGGTTCGCCGGCGACTACGTCACCTATTACAACAGCACCGTGCTGCGAATGCGCGAATATGCCGAGGCGATGATCCGGGAGAAGGTCTACAGCCTGGCCCTGCACGATTGCGAGGAACTGATCCGCGTCTTTGCCGGACTGTTCGCCGAAATCGCCGAGATCGGCGGGGTGCTCAACCGGGAAATCGACCAGGAAAAAGCGGCTTATACCGGGCGCGGCGGCAATGACGGCAACACCTTTGTCTATGCCGATGCCGATTGCAAGGAAGACGCCTGGAAGCGCCTGAACACGATGGCGGCCGGGCTGAAGCTGGACGACACCGTCAACCGCCGCCTCGTCGAAGCGGTCTACACCAAATACCGCGAGGACCGGCGTGCCCGTCGATCGTCCAGCTTCAAGGATATCCGCGAACTGTTCTGGGAGAACGTGGTCATCCGGTTCGGCCAGACCGCGGTCGACGAGGACTATCGCAGCGTTTTCGACTTCTCCGTGGCCGAGGCCATGCGCCGGCAGTTCGCCGTCGAGGACCAAATCGCCGAAGGCCGCGGCGACCGCGCGGAAGGCGAAGACAGCTATGCGCGGCGCATGCGCGAAATCGTCGACCGGGTCTCGCGCCAGTCGGAACCCTTCCTCTCGTTCGTCAATCCGGATGCGGACGGGACGCCGATCAAGTTCTGGACCATCCATCCGGACGTCAAGGCCGCGATCAACAACAACCGCCTGTTCGAGGACATGTTCATCGTCCGGTCGGGTGACAACCCGATCGAAAAGCCGGAATTCTCGCCCTACGAGCTGATCTGCGTGAATCTCCGCGTGAATGTGGAGCTGCGGCACCTCACCAAGCTTCATATGGGCTCGGGCGCCGTCGCCAGCGTGCACGAACGCACGGAGGGACGCCTGGCGGACGCCTATAACGGCATGGTCGCCCGCATGATCGCCGCACGCCGGGGCCCCGGCCCGGGGGCGGAATTCACGCCGCATGTCGACAAAACCTGGCACCTGCCTGGCGTGCTGCCGGAAATCTTCTCGGAACTGGACGAGCGGATTTCCGAGGACAGCGCGTCCGCCTTCGCCGCCGCGCTGCTGCTCGGGCTGCTGCGCCGTGAAACCGAGTACGGCGAGCCGCAGGTGCGCTTCACCACCCGCGGCCAGGGCATGCCCGGTGCCATGGAGGAGATCATCGGCCAGTCGCACGACGTCTGGCAGATGTTCCGGGACTTCACCCACAACACGCCCGTCGTCCATGCAACCCGGGAGTTCTGGGATCACGCCCACGGCCGTTCCGCGGGGTCGCTGACGGATCACCCCGCCTTCGCTCCGCTGACCGACCCGGCCAGGCTGATCGAGTTGTTCAAACTGGTCGTCAATCGCATCGACGATACCGAAGCCCGGGACGAAACCGCGGTCGAATGCCTCGAAGCCTGGATCGGCCTGTTGCAGGACCTGGTCGCCGCCCAGCAGCCGACCCTCAGCCCGCGCGGGCACCGGCTGGAGGTGCAGAAGCTGGTGGATCGGCTCCGGCCCGACCTCATGGAAAGTCTGCACGCAGAAGGATACGGCCCTGAAATGGATCGTATTTTTGAGCGGGTGCTCGCGACCGCCTATGACAACATGTTTGCCGCCTAGCGCGGGGGATCGGGGTGGCCGTGCGCGTCAAATCGGTTGTCATCAACGGCGATACCGGTTGGGATTTCAGCCGGAATGTCTGGCTGCACGCGCTCGACACGTATCGGGCCGAAAGCAACACCCTGCTTTGGACGCTGGAGCCGGAGCGATCCGGCCACACCACCGCCGCCTTCTGGGGCGGATTTCCAGAGCACTATGACCGCTACCACGACTCCCTGATCGAGGAATGCGCCGAGTTGGCAGGTGGGCTGGTGACAAACGAGGACACGCGCCTGGCGGTGATCGTCGTGCTCTCGAAAGCCGACTTCCAGGCCTATGGCGCCTCGCCCATGCCCCGTCCGGCCGATATGACGCCCGAGGGAGAAACCGCGGTCAAAGCGCTCTCCCACCTGTTGGAGGAGGTCAACCGCCAGTCCGCCCACATGCCCGATACGGTCAGCGAGGCGCGCACGCGGTTGTGGTCGGCGATCGCCGTGCGGCAATGCGGCGACGACCAGCGCGACGGCGATACCGCCTGGCAGGTGCTGAACCGTCTGGGGCCGTCGAACTGCCGGCTTAATACCGTGTTCCTGCTGTCGCAAGGCCGCCTGCAGGACGAGGCGGACAATGCCGACGAAACGGTGTTCCTGAAGCTGCGGCTGCTTTTGGAACTGATGGCGAATTCCGAGCCGTCGCCGGGACGGGACGATGCGTGGCGCCAGTTCCGCCGCGATCCGACCGCCGGCGTTCCGTTGCAGCGCGGCGTCTACTGGGCGCGCATGCCCGAACGCTCCCCGCCGGAGGGGCTGTGCTCGGACGTGCTGCGGCAGACCCTGACCCTGTGGTCCCGCGAGATCGATCAGCGCCAGGACGGACAGCCCGACCGCAATGTAAAGGAGCGGATCGAGTCTCTGGTGCAAGACCTGCAACCGCTCGACCTGGACACGATCAAAAGCCGGCTGGTGGCCCATCAGGAAAGCCGCGGCCAGGCGGACGACACCGCCAGCCTCAAGACCAGGATCGTCGACTTCGATCGTGCCACCCGTCGCCATTGGTTTCATCGCAAACCGGTCTACGACCAGATTCTGCGCGAGAAGCGGGCCTTCCCGGCGCGCTTTCACGCCTATGCCGAACAGCGCATGGCGTCGGAGGAAAGCGAGCTGACCGCGCTCACCCGGGACGCATCCTCCAAGCGCAAGGATGCCCTGGCCTCGCTGCGCGAAGTGACGATCTCCGCCGGGGGGAAAGGCAAGCGCGAGGTCGAAGCGCCACTGCGCCTGCTGCGCAGCCGCCATGCCGACGCGGTGGCGCGGGCCCATTCCGCCCGCAGCCAATTGCGCGCGCATTTGGACGCGGAGCGGGACCGCATCGGCACGCTGGACCGGGCCTTCGACCGCCTGGCGGCCGCCGACCGCGAATTGCTGACGCTTTCCGCGGTCCGGACCTTCGGGCTGCTGATCCTCGCCTTCCTGGCACCGGTGCTGATTTTCAACGGCATTCGCCTGGCCGACGGCACGGCCGACGCCGCCAATTTCGAATTCTGGGCCCATGCGCTCAACTATCTGCTGTGGATCATGGTGCCGGTGTTCGGCGTCGCGGTGGTGGTCGGCCTGTTTGCCGCCCGGCGCCTGCGCACGGCGCGAAACGCCGCCCAATCCACCGTCATCACCGCACTGCAACGGGAAATCGAGCGGGTCGACGACATCAGCGCCGCCCGGGTCGGCGTCAAGGTCGCGCGGGACGACGCTGCCATCCTGCAACTGGCCATCAACCATCTGGAACCGGCGGAGCGCTGGAGCGACGTCAACGACCGCCGCTATTTTGTCGACGAACTGCTGGGCCACCAGCGCGAGCGCGGCCGGGCCGCCATCGCCGAAATCGACGAGAAGCGCCAGACGCTGGCGGAGGAAGCCCAGGGCCTGCTGCGCCAGGGACCGACCGACGCCGCGCGCGTGCAAGCCTTCCTGGCGCAGCACCACTTCACGCTGGACGGACAACTGAGCGTTGCCCCGCCGCTGTGGAACGGCGCCAACCTCACCTTCCCCAACCGGGTCTGCTGGCGGGCCGAGGTCGAACTGTCGGACCCGGGCCGATGACCGCCACCGCCTCTCCTTCCGACCCCCGGTCCATCGACCGCGCGCGCATCCGCCGCCTGGATATTCTGGGCGGCACGCGACCCCTGGCGTTCGTCCTCGGTCTGACGGCGCTGATCGTCGTCGTCGACCTTTTGTGCCTGCGCTTCATCTACGGATTGAGTCAGGCGTATTTTGTCGATTTCTTCGGCGATCCGACCGGGGATGGAGGGTTTGCGGCGGTCTTCCTGTTGATCTTCGGCGCGGTCCTCGTCTTGTCGCATGTCTGCTTTCGGCGCAGCCTGTGGTTCGGATGGATTTTCCTGATGCTCTGCCTCTCGATCCAAGCGCTGATCGGGGTGCACGGGCATATCACCGAATTCTTCGGCGCTCTCCAGCGCGCCAGCGCCAACGACGTGTTCAGCGGCGGTGTGGTCGCGTTTCTGATCGCGACCTGGGAAGGGGCGTCCCGGCTGCTCGTGTCCCATTACGACCCGGTCAGAGACGCGGTTCGGCTCGGCATCGGTGAAGGTTTCGCGCGTTCGCTGGTCTTGAACTCGATGCTGCTGATCGGCGCCGTCGGCCTCGTGCCCGTGGTGGCCCTATTGGGACTCGTCCTGGGATGGATTGGGCGGCGTGCCGGTCTGGTCGAGCCCAGGGCTGACGCTCATTCCCGGCACATCCGCGGCTATTTCCCCCTCTTGGGCATGGAGCGCACCATTGCGGTTTATGCCGGCATCGGCGCGCTGCTGTTCGCCGCGGCCGCCCCGATGCTGGTGCTGTTCATTCCGGGCTCCAAGCAGAATGCCGGCGAACTCGAGAACATCGTCTGGATCGGGCCGCTGGTGGTCATGCTGGAAATGGCCCGTCTGGCGCTCTATCGCGGCCCGGATACGCCGCCCGCGGCGGAGGACGCGCAAGGCAGCGAAGACAGCCGCCTGATCCCGCGGGTTCACGACTATCTGCTCAAAACCCTGCGGCGGAAGCACGCCGCACTGGTCATCCCGGCGGCGGCGGCGGGCTTGGCCGGTCTCCACGAGGCGTCCGCGGACGCCGGGGATGCGGCCCAGCCCTCCGGATTGCGGTATTTCCTTGAGACGCTGACGCCGCTGCACTTTTTCCGGCTGTCGACCCTGCTCGCCAGCACCGCGCTGGACCGCGGTCGCTCGGCCCTGATCGTCTGCCCGGCTGCGGTGAAACCGGAAGTGATCGCACGCTTCCAGGCCGCGCGCGGCATCGGCGAGCGCAGTGCCGGCGAACAATGGGTCGAACTCAACACGCAGAACCCGGACCGCAACGTGCCGATCGACGTCATCGTCGCCGCGCCGGAGGAAATCGAGACCCTGCTGGTGCGCAGCCAGGACTACCGGGAAGACCTGCGGCGGCTGGGTGCCATCTTCGTGCTCAACCTGGACCGCACCGATCCGGGCCTGCTGGGGATCAACCTGCGGCGGCTACGCAATGCCAGCAGCCACCCGAACGACCTGGTCTACATCGCCCAGTCGGAACCGCTGATCGATCAGGAAAATCGGATACAGCAATCGCTGCCGCGCACCTCGGCCGCCCGCATCCGCAGCGACCTGGAGCTTGCCGGAAAGACCAACCGCTACATCTCGATCTGGCTGCCGGAGGCGGAAGACTCCATCGACGACCCGGCCCACTGGCCGGTCGAAATCCAGGCGATCCTGGCGGCCAAGGAGGTAGACCCGGCAGTCGAGCCGTTCTTGTGGGACATGCGCCGGTCCTATCTGAGCAATCACTGGCACACCGTTCTGCCCCCCCTGCTGCGGGAGCAAAACCGGGAAGCCCTCGTCCCCGTCGTGCGCGATCTGGCTCCGGAACGCCTGGGGCCGCGGCCGGGAAAGAACACGGTCGCCGTGGTCGCGGGCCACGGCAATCTGGCCGATGCCCTCTCCCTCTCCTTCGCCAACGGCGAGGCCGACGACGCCCTGTGCGTCATCGCCATGATGGATTACCCGCTGGCACGGTTCCATTTCGACCGCTTCCGCACGAGCGTGGTCAATGCGCAGCGCAGCGACATCAGCAGCCGCGAAGCGCTCCGCCTGTTCCGCAACGCCTACGCTGCCATGAGCCCGAAACCGAATACCGGCCCGGTGGAACTGGCCCTTATGCTGGCCAACGAGTTTCTGGTTGCGAACCAGGCGGCGCTATCGGACCCGAACCGCGGCTGGCTGTCCCAATCGGCCATCGAAGAGTTCTGGCAGGGAGAGCCGGCAGAGGCGTTGCGGCAGTTGCGCATCAACACCACCAAGACAGGCTTGGTCCGCCTGTTCCGACTCTGCGTCGGCCATACCATTCGCATCGAACAGCAACGGGCCGCCAATCTGGTGCGGCGCTACAGGCTGCAAAATCCGCGCCAGATCGAAGGGGCGACCGTCAGCCGGTTGGCAATCCGCACCCCCAGCCTGGAACTGGGCTCGATCCCGGAGGCCGATCACGGGCTTTCCTATGCCAAGGACACCACCATCATCGTCGGCGCCGCCCTCTACCACGTGTCCGATGTCGACTCCGCCAAACAATGCCTGTGGGTGATGGAGGCGGACGGGAACGAACCCCGCTTCGCCTTTGTGCGATCCTACGCCATCGTCCGCGCCTGGCGGCGGGGCGATCCGGCAGACGCGGACGAGACGCACGACATCGCCGTCGATGCCTATTTCCAGGAGCGGAACAAACGCGTTCCGTTCGAACTGGCCAATGGCTATATCCGCGTTGCCCGCCGCACCTCGCTGGCCTATCGCTATGCCGGCCCGGTGACGCCCTTCCTGGGCGAGGAGCGCGGCCCGCAAAGCCTGCCTTGCCATGTGCCGCAACCGGCCCGGCTGCGCAGCGCCGCGCTGTTGCGCCTGTTCCACGACGGCGCAGGCACGCGGCCTCCACGCCGCACCGGTGCCGACCGCGGTGCCAACCGGCAGGAGGCCTGCGTGGCGTTTACCCTGGCGACAACACTGCAGGACACGCTCGCCTCTCTGTTCCCGGCCCACGCCCACCGCATCGCGGTGGTCTCGCCCCAGGCCGCCGGGATCGAGACCGACCTGGACGCCAACGGCAGGGGGTTGGACCCCCGCACCCGGTTCGCGCTGGACCGCCAACCGGTGCTGGCGGAACTGGATCCGCAACGCTTGGCCGTTGACCCGGAAGACGCGAAGCGCCGCTGCCGCCTGTCTGCCGACGCGACGCGCGCCTACGAACGCTATGTCGGTCAGTTTTTCGACCAGGCCCGGGATATCAGCCAGGTGCCGGTGGCGCCGGGCGCGACGCGCATGTTCTCGTTCATCGTGATCGAGGACAGCGATCATGATCTGGGCATCGCGCGCGTGTTCGTCGAGCGGCGGGAGCATGTGTTCAGAATCTGGGAAGAGTTCCTCGACCATTGCGTCCGGACCGCCACATCGCCCGACGACAACCCCTACGATTTTCACTCTGGCAAGGTCAGCGAAGCGTTTCGGTTTCAACCCGCCCTGGACGTGGTGCGCAATATGAGGCGCAACTAGCCATGCGATGGATCGTCCGCATTCTTGCCCTGCTGTTGCTGGCCGTCCATTCGCCGTCGGTCCAGGCCAAGATCGTCGGCATTCTGTTCGATACCAGCGGGTCGATGCGTTACAGCGACCAACTGCCATCCTTCGGCATGCAATTGCTGGCCGGCACGATTGACGGCCGCGCCGGTCACGACCGGGTGGTGTTGATGAATTTCAACGATTACCTCCGTCTGATCGAAGCGAACCCGCAATTGCTGCATGCGACGCCCGGCAACATCGAGCGGGTCCGCCGGCAGTTGGCCGCGGCGGGCACCCGCCCCATCGAGGTGCTGAACGCCAGGGCGCATCAGGATTTGGTCGACCAGGTCCGGCAGATGTTCGTCTCCATTCCCGATCTCGGCACGCCCTATGGGCCCATCGAGGTGATGCTGGCCACACTCGCCGGCCAGGTGCGGGACGATGAGCCCGCCTATCTCGTCATCGTCAGCGACGGCGAATACAATCCGCCCGGCCTGCCGCCCGCCGCCGCGTTGCCGGACCGCTTCCGCGCCTACAAGGACCGGTTTCCCGGCGGCCTCCGCGTCGAATACCTGTTCATCCGGCCGCAGGACCCGCAGCGGGCCGCCAAGCTGATGCGCAATGTCGACGACCAGGGTGTGCGAGACGCGCTGCTGTCCGTGTTCAACGATGGCTCGCGCCGGTCGGACGGCACCCCGGTCGGCGCCTGGACGGTTTCGAACGGCCGTCAGATGTGGGACGCATTGCGCGACATCATCGCCAGCGTCTCCGGCTCGAACCTGGGCGCCCAGCGGCGGTTCGTCCGATACGACGGCAACACGGTCCGGATCGAAACCCCGCTGTCCATCGCCCATGTGGTGGCGGTTTCGACGGCGCCTGCGGGCGTCCCTCCGGCCGAATGGCAGGATAGCAGTTTCGACCGTGCGCCCACGGCGACCCGTCGGATCGCCGCCCGCATGGACCACGGCGACGAAGCGCTGGCCGCCCCGCCGCTGCACGGCGTGGTGGAACACCAATGGTTCCAGAACGCGGTCGCGCCCGGACAATACGCCATCACCTTCAGCCGCCCGGTATCGGAGTCGGTGTTCCTGCTGTTCCAGACCCAGGCCGTGACCGACCTGCGGGTGTTCGACGCCGGCGGCAAGGAATTGCGCGCACCGCCCGGCTCCCCTATCCGCCTGATGGCGGACGGGACCTACACCTTCCAGGCGCAACTCTTCGACGGTGCCAGCGGCCGTCCGGCGCCGGTCGCTCTCTCGGGCATGCCGGATTCCCTGACCATGGCATTGCAACTGGCGGGGCCCGCGGGGCCGGGCCCGCAGTCCATGGAGGTCGACCGCGCCGGCAATCGCGGCGTCGCCACCTGGACCCCGACCCGCCGCGGCGCGGTCCAGGCGCGGAGCCAGGCCACCGTGCCGGGCTTTCTCTCCCCCCTCTCGCCGGTCGTTGATCTGGAGGTGATCTCCGGCGCCGCGGCGCTTTCGGTTTCTCCCCTCCAGCCCACGACCGGCTGCGACGGCTGCACATCCGACGCGTTGCGCTCCCGTGTCTCCCTGAATGGGCCGGATGCGGAACTGGCGACCTTCACGGTCACGGCACGGGGCGACCTGGACGGCGCCGTCACGATCGCGGCCGAGGACCTGCCGTCCTATGTCGAAATCCGCACGGATAGCGGCCGGAAGGTCGAGGCCGGGCAGCCCATCCCCATGGCCGCAGGCGAAACCCGCCGGTTTTCGCTCTGGCGCCTGGGCACGCTTGCCGGCTCGGACCTTCGCGACGGCAAGGCCGCGGCGCTGGCGTTTGCCGTCGCCCCGGCTGCGCCCTGGTCGGGAGAGGCGGTGACGGTCAACGCCACGCTGACCCTCGACGTGCCGCCGCTGACGCTGCGACTGGTCTCCGTCAGCCAGTCGTCGGAGCCGGGCTCACTGAACGGCTTGGTTGTCCCCGCCCGCGAACTCACCCGCGGCAACTTCTCCGCCCAGTACGCGCTCGACAACGCGGTGATCGCGCCCGATCCCGAAACCGCCGACGAGACCGTCGCCGTCAATGTGGACGGCCTGTTCGGCGGCCTGGTCGGTTCCGTCGGGCGGGTGGCCGATGCCCGGACCGCCGGCATTCTCGGCATCGATGTCCGCCCGGTCTCGTCCTTTTGGTGCCTCTGCTTTCTGGGCCTCGAACACTGGTACGCCGGCACCGACCGGCACGAGGCAACGGTGACCTATACCGACCCGCTGAAGCTGCAATCGGCGAGCAGCCGCCTGCCGCTCTATCTGCCGATCGCCTGGCAACAGACGGGGCTATCCTGCGCGCTGAACCTGCTCTACCTGCTGCTGCTGGTCATGCTGCTGCGCGGCGTTCTGGCCTGGGTCCGGACCAACCGTTTTCCGAGCCGGTCGGTGATCGAGGTGCAGGAAGGCCGTTCCCTGCCCCGGTTCCAGCGCCTGCGCGGCAACAACTATACCTGGGCCCGGGTCTGGTTCGCCCTCTTCACCGGCGATCCGCACGAGGTTCGCACCATCCAGGGCCTGCGCCTGACCGCGACCCCGGACGGGGCGCTGCTGGACCTTGCGGGCAAGTCCGTCCCACCCTGGACGTTGGAACGCATGGGCCAGACGTTCGAGGAATTGCGAGAACAGTCTCGCGATATGGAAACTTTCCGCTTAATCTGGGGCGATCGGTTGGAGCATACGGTCACGCGGGGTCTGGCCATTCGCCTGAAGCGAAACGTATCGGATGAATAGGGGCAGGATGCACAGCAATGGCTAGGGAATCCCAGCATGTTGCCGCGCGCGGTTTGGAAATGGCCGGGCGCTTGCGCGGACCGAACCTGATTTTCTGGTCGATGGTGGTTGCGAGCCTGGCGCTTTCGGTCGGCTCGTTCTACACGACCTGGATCGGCATGCTGGAATTCGTGGGCAGCGACGTGATCGGCGTCCTGATCGCCTTCATCATCACGTTTGGCGTGCAATCCCTGCTCTATGCCATCAGTTGGGGCATTGCCCAGAACTGGCGCATTGGCCGTGGCCGGCTGATCGGCAGCGTGGTGATGTGGCTGATCTGCGCGTTCATCTCCGGCTTTTTCTCCTTTTATGGATTTTTCAACACCCAGGGCGGCCGGGACGAGTTGACCCGCCGCCTGCACGTCAACGCCGAAATTCAGGACGAGTTGAACGGCATTGCCGACCGCATGGCGGCCCGGATCGAGACGCTGCACGACCGCATGATCGAAAGCCGCGACTATCAGGATTGGATGCACAACGCCATCGAGGCGGTCATCACCGACTCGCGCAATCTGGAAGCGGTCATCTCCCGCGCTGCCAGGCAGGAATCGGAGCGGTTGCGGCGCCAGATCCAGGATAACACCCTCAAGATCGCCGATCTCCGCGATCGGGAAGCGCGCAGCAAGGCGACGCTGACGGCCCGCGACACCGATCTCGCCAACGCCACGGCCAATATTCGGGCCTGGACCGCGGATATCGACCGGTTGCAACAGACCAATCGCGATCTCGCCAACGAGATCAAGGCGCTGGAAGCCCAGCGCGCCCAGGAGGCCAAGACCGGCGAAGGGCCGCGATGGCGCCAGCTCGGCACCGATATCAATTCAGCCAGGGCCGCCATTTTGCGCACGGAGGCGGAATTGGCCGCCCGCCAGCAACAACTCGAACGCCGGCAGGCGGAGTTGGACAATCTGGAAGCCGTGCGTACGGCCGCCGGGCCGGAGGAGGTCATCAGCGGTCTTCGCCTGGACATCGGAAAACTGGAGGAGGAAAACACCACCCTCCAGGCCAAGATCGCGCGTCTCGAACCGCGCCGCTCGTTCGATGCCGACCGCGAAACCGCCAGCGTCGAAGCCACCCGCCGCAAGTTCGAAAACAAGGACTACAGCCAGTACGCCACCCTGGTGGACGGTTGCCTGCAACTGGAAAACATCATTCAGGCAAACCGCGCGTCCGGCGCCCGGGGCATCGACTGCCGCAGCCCGTTCGTTGCCCAAAGCCTCGACGAGTTGAAGCGCATGCAGGCGGAATTGGCGCAGTATCGCGGCCAATGCATCGACAACCAGCCCGCCATCGCCGACGACAAGGTCGATCCGCTGATCGAGTTCGCCAACGCCTGCCTGAAGTTCGAGCCCAATGGCGGCGCCCGCAACGACGCCTATAACGCCATGGCCAGTTTGAAATCCCGGCGCGGCGACCAGGCCAACCCCATCAGCACCGCCAAGGTCGCATTGTTGGAGGACCATCAGGCCAACGCCGTTCTGGCACTGCTGCTCGCGATCTTCGTCGACCTGTTGGTGTTGATCTGCGCCATTATCGGCCGGCATTCCGGCCAGTCCGAACGGGTCCGCGCCATCGACCTGCTGTTTGACCGGTCCCGCAAGGTCGATGACGATGGCATCGAGTATCTGGCCTCCATGCCCGAGAACCCGAACCAGCGCGAGATCATGCGCGAGTTGGTGAACATGCTCGTCCGCGAGAACCTGGCCGACTATCACGGCCACGATGGCGAGACCATCGCCCTGCGCTACGGCGCGCGCGAGCGATTGCTGCACGAACGCAACCGCGAAATGGGCGGAGTCGCCCGCCCGGTCCTCACGCCGGCGCCGGCAACCTCTGCGCCGCCGCCAGAGCCATCGAACGATCCGATGCCGGCAACGCCCATCCGGGTGCCGCGCGGGCGAATGCGGGGCGATTGACACCATGACGGTCAGCCGGATCGCGCGATGGGGCTTCGGTCTGCTGCTGGTGGCGATCGCACAGGCCGGCGCGCTCGGGGCGGCAGCCGCCCCCCCTCCACCGGCGCAACCGCCCTTCGGCGTGGTGCTCATCATCGATGCCGGCCTCTATCAGGGCGCACCGAGCGCGGCGGTGGCCGGCATGTTCGGCGACATCCGTCGCATGGCGCGCGAAGCCGGGAATGCGGAAATCGCCATCATCGCCTCCAATCGGGGCCGCACGCTGCTGCTGCTGCCGAACTCACAAGAGAGGCTGAACCTGACCGGCTATATTCGCTCCGAGCTTCGGCTGGATCAGCGCACCGGCCCGGCCTCTCCGGCCATGAATCTCAACGCCATTCGCGCCGAAATCCGGACGTTGATCGCGCGCTGGCGCCTTGGCGATCCGGTCGACCGGACCCGGGCCCGCCGCCGTGTCCTGGTGCGGGTGTTCGGGTTGAAATGGTATCTGGATGGCATGTCGTCGCCGTTCGCGGACCTTTATGCCTTCGAGTATCCGAACAGTTGCCTCGGCGACTATTTGTGGACGTATTCGGGTTGGCCGGATACCGCCGACCTCGACCTCGAATTTCGACCCCCGTCCGGCTTTGTCAGCCCGCCTCCGGGGGCGTTCACCGGTTTCGTCATCGCCCTTACGGGCAAACCCCTCCCGGGTCCGAACATCGTGTATCGGGGTTGGGCCGGGCCGGAATGCGAGACGGGCGCCCCGATCCCGGTTCCCGAAATCGCGTTCGACGACCCGGAACGGCCCGTATGCAGCGTGGGCATGCGCACCGCGCCGGCCGGCGAGACGGTACAGGCCTGCATCGCCGCGCCGGCATTGCCGGCCGTTGCCGCCAATCTGGTGCCGCGCCCCATCAATATCGTCACCGCCGACGGCGGCATCCTCGCAACCTCGGTGGCCTTGGCGGCCCCCGGTTCGACCAGCCACCGCGCCCGTGTGAAGGCCGACGGCATCCCGCTGACGCCCGGAGCCCCGCCCCGGCCGTTCGGCGCCGGCGTCGGTTCCTCCGTCCGGATCGAAACGCAGGTCGAGCCGACGGCGGGCTGCCGCCCCGGCCAGCCGCTGCAACTGACCGTCCAGGGCTTCGGCCCCAGCCGCAACGACCCGCCGCAAGACCGAACCCTGGCGGTCGCCGACATGCCCTGCATCGCCGTCGCCCTGCCCATGGGCGAAATCCGGGTGCGATGAGCCATGCGATGCCACCGCCCCCTTCTCGCTCTTCTGCTGGTGCTGATCGGCGGCCTGTTGGCCGGGCCGTCCGCCTGGAGCCAACAAGCGCCCCGCAGTGCGTCCGGGGCGCGGGTCTATATCCTTGATGCCTCGAACAGCATGAACGGCAGGGGCGACTACACCGGCGGAAAATCCCGCCTCGCCCGCGCGAAGGAAGTGCTACTGGAAGAATTGCAGAGCGTCGCGGCCCAAGGCGACCGCCGTCCGACGGCCGTCTATGTGTTCGGATCGGAAACCAGTTGGCCGCTCACCAGCCAGCGTGAAGGCTATCGCCGCCCGGCCGACTATCCCTACACCGGAGGGCTCTGCCAGGATATCGTCCGGCTCGACAATTTCGGCCTGGTCACGGGCAATTTCGTCCGCCGCATGCGCGGGACGCTGGCCTCGGTTCAGGCCAGCGGCATGACGCCGATCAACATTGCCCTGCAACGGGCCATGGCGGCGCTGATGCCGTATGGCGGCGGCGAAATCGTCCTGATTTCCGACTATGAAAGCCCGAATTGCCTGCCGCCCGGCGTGGACATGTGTGCGGACCTTCGGCGCTATGCGCTCGAACGGAAAATCGACCTCAACGCGATCAAGATCGGCATCTACCAGGTGCCGAAATCGAACCTCAGCAACGACCTGCGCGCCTGCCTGCAAGTGAACGAATACCCGGTCGCACCGGTCGGGACCGAGGGCGCGGGTGCGGTGCGGCAGCGCCAGCAGCGGGTGACGCTGGAGCTGGCCACGGTCTATGCCGAACGGCCCCTGAGCCCGACGCCTCCGGATACCGCGACCTTGACCTACACCGTCACCGACGCGACCACCGGAGCGGAGGTCGCGAGCGGCGCCATCGGCCCGGTGGAGGTGGAGCCCGGCCGCTACCAGATCACGATCCACCAGGGCCGCCATGCCTGGGAGCGAACGCTCGATGTCCGGCGCAGCCAGCGCGTGGAAATTCCGGTCGCCCCCGGCCGGGTCGAAGTGGAGGCCCGGGACTCCGCAACCGACCAGCCCCTCCGGCCGCCCGTGACGCTTCAGGTCTTCCGTCTGCAGAGCGGTCGGCCGGACCAACCGTTGGGCGACACGGTCCTGACCGGTGCCCGCCAAATCCTGGCCCTCGGCGACGGCCTGTTCAAACTCGTCGGCACGGCCCATGCCCAGACGGTGGAACAGACCGTCGAACTGGCCCTGGGCGATCGCAAGGCGGCGACGCTGCACTTCAACGGCCTGCCGCAGCGGCGCGAGGGCGACATCCGCGTGGTGATGCACGAGCCGACCATCGACACCGGGCGCTACCTCCCGCCCCTGATCGAACTGTCCCGAAACGGGCGTCCGGTTCGGGCGCTGCGGCCGGGCGCGAACCCGGTGGACCTCGCACCCGGCTCCTACGAGGTCGTCATCGGGAGCCGACCACCGCACACCCTGCCGCTCACGGTCGGGCGAACCGGAGACCGGTTCCAGGCCACCGTCGAGATCACGCCCGGCTGGTTCGACGCCCGCGCCGGACAGTCCGGCGTATTCGTCCTCTACGATCCCCTGGGCAACGCCATTGCCCAGTTCCGGGGCGACCGGGTGGCCCAAAGCCTGGCGGACGGTCGCTATCGGCTGGAATTCAAGGGCGGCGACCAATCCCGGTCGGAGGCCGAGTTCGACATCTCCACCGGGCATTACACCCCGGTGACGCTGCGTTGACCGCACGCCTCGATTCCAGCGCATCGCCGGTCCGCGGCTATGGGCTCAATTGATCGCGGCGAGGACGCGCCTATATCCGTGGCAGCGTTACCGTTTTCCCCGAAGGGAACCGCCATGCGATGGCGCGCGTGGATCAAGAAATGGACCCGGCGGTTCCTGCCCGTGGTGGTGTTGGGACTTGGGGTCGTCGCGTTTCTGGTGCTGGTCTCGACCAAGCCGGAACTGGCGCAGCGTGAGGTCACCGAAAAGGTCTGGCCCGTGCGCACGGTTGCCGGGACGGTCGAAACCCTCCAGCCAAAGCTGCGGTTTTTCGGCGAGATCGTCGCCGGGCGCGAGGTGGAGTTGCGGCCCCTCGTCAGCGGCAGCGTTATCGAAGTCGGCCCCGCCTTCCAGGACGGCGGCCGGGTGAGCAAGGGCGACCTGCTGGTGGCCATCGACCCGTTCGACTATGACGCGGCCGTGGCGGAGACCACCGCCGACCTGGCCGAGGCCCGTGCCCGCCTGCGCGAACTGGAAGCGGAAGGGCAGGCTGCCGCCGCCATGCTGGAGCAGGAAATCACCGCGGAGACCCTGCACGAACGCGACCTGAACCGGTTCAAGTCGTTGAATGCGCGCGGGGCCGCCTCGACCAAGGCGTTCGACGATGCCCGCATGGCGTTGCTGACCGCCTCGGAACAGGTGATCGAGCGCCGCTTCGCCATCGAGCGACTGGATGCCAGCCTGGCCCGCCAGCGCGCCGTCATCCAGAAGTTGCAGGTCAAGGCGGAACGGGCCGGCCGCGATCTGGAACAGACCCGCCTCACCGCCCCGTTTGCGGGCTATCTGACCGATATCGGCACCGAAGTCGGCAAGCGTCTGAGCCAGAACGACCGGGTCGCGCGCCTGATCGATTCCCGCCGGCTGGAGGTGCGGTTCACCGTCGGCATGCGCCAGTTCGGCGAACTGCTGCAAGGCGGCGACCTGATCGGCCGCACCGCCGAAGTGACCTGGCATTTGCGCGATCAGGCCCACCGCTACACCGCCACGGTCACCCGCACCGGATCGGAAATCGATGCCGCAAGCGGCGGCATTGCCGTGTTTGCGACGGTCGAGAGTGGCGAGAGCCTCGACCTGCTCCGCCCCGGCGCCTTTGTCGAAATCGCCCTGCCCGGCCCCCGCTACGAGGCCGTCACCCGCCTGCCGGAAACGGCCTGGTTTGACGGGCGCATCATGATCGTTGCCGACGGCCGGCTCCAGGCCCGCCCCGCCGATCTGGTGCGCCATCTGGGCAACGACATCCTGATCCGCAGCGATCTGAAAGGCGGAGAGGCCGTCCTGGTGACGCCCATTCCCGGCGCCGACACCGGCCTATCCGTGACCATTGTCGGCGAGGACGGCTGAATTGGCGGAACCCACACCCGCCG